>VAXK01000342.1 GCA_005885565.1 Actinomycetota bacterium | reverse complement strand
CTGACCCGCGGTAGGGCGTGCGTGTTACAAGGGGGCGATGCGGCTCCTCCACGTCTCGGACTGGCACGTCGGGCGCCAGACGTACCGCTGCTCCCGCGTATCCGACCACGAGGCGGCGCTCGGGGAGATCGTCGAGCTCGCCCGCGAGGCGCGGCCGCACCTCGTCCTCCACACCGGCGACGTCTTCGACGGCTTCAGGCCCGGCTACGCGGAGATGGCCTTCGCCGTCGAGGCGCTGGAGGAGCTGGCGGCGCTCGCTCCCGTCGTCGTGGTCGCCGGCAACCACGACTCGCCGGCGCTCTTTCGCCTCTTCGACCGGCTCCAGGGTGCCGATCCGCGCATCCGCTTCGTCGACCGCGTGCGGCCACCGCAGGACGGCGGCGTCCTCGACCTGCCCGGCGCGGACGGAGAGGTCGTCCGGATCGCCTTCCTGCCGTTCGTGCACGCGAACCGGATGGTCGACCGCTTCGAGGACGCGACGACGTGGACGGCGACCTACTCGGAGCGGATCCAGCGCATCGAGGAGGAGCTCGAGCGGGGCCTCGCCGCCGGCTACGACCCTTCGCGCCACGTCCTCGTCTTCGCCGCGCACCTCTACGTCAGCGGCGCGCGCTTCTCCGGGAGCGAGCGGCCGCTGCACGTGAGCGAGGCGTACGCGACACGGCTCCAGCGGCTACCGAACGTCTCGTACGCCGCGTTCGGCCACATCCACCTGCCGCAGCCGCTCCCGCGGCGCGGCGTCACCGGCCGCTACGCCGGCTCGCCGATCCCGCTCGATTTCGGCGAGGAGCGCGAGCAGAAGGAGGCCGTGCTCGTCGAGGCCGAGCCCGGCCGTCCGGCGGTCGTCACACCGGTTGCGCTCGGCGGCGGCCGGCGGCTGCGGACGCTCGTCGGAACCCTCGACGAGATTCGCGAGGCGGCTCCGACCGTCGGCGACGCACTTTGCCGCGTGACCGTCTGCACGGACGAGCCCGTCCCGGACCTGACTCGTCTAGTCGGAGAGGTCCTCCCCGCCGCGACGGTCGTCGAGATGAGCGAGGACTGCTCCGCGACGCGGCTCGAGGTCGTCGAGGCGATCGTCGACGACGCCGACGCGGAGCCCGGCTTCAGCGAGCTCTTCCGCGCCTACCTCGCCGAGCGCGGCACCCGCGGGGCGCGCGCGAACCGCGTCCTCCGGACCTTCGAGACGCTGGTCCAGGCGGTCGAGGCCGAGGAGACGGCGCGACTGCCCGACCTCGACGAGCTCCTCCTCGAGCGGGTGCGCGGCTCGTGAGACCGCGGCTGCTGCGCGTCAAGGGCCTGCGAAGCTTCCGCGCGGAGCGCGAGATCGACTTCGCCGACCTCGGCCTCGTCGCCCTCGTCGGGGACACCGGCGCGGGCAAGTCCTCGATCCTCGAGGCGATCACGTACGCGCTCTACAACGCGACGACGTGGGACCAGCGCGGCGTGAAGCAGCTCATCTCGGACGGCGCGACGACGATGAGCGTCGAGCTCGACTTCGCGGTCGACGGCCACGTCTATCGGATCGCGCGCTCGACCTCGCGCGGCGCGT
>VAXK01000341.1 GCA_005885565.1 Actinomycetota bacterium | reverse complement strand
GCGGCTCCTCCCCGATCCCGCCGCGACCGCCCGCGAAGCCCGGCGCCGGAGGCAGGAGGCCGAGCGGGACGAACGCCGCCTGCGCGCGCTCGAGGCCGAGCGGACGCGTCAGGAGAAGGCGGCCGCCCGCGAGGAGCACGAGGTGCAGCGCGCCGAGGCGGCCGTCGAGCGGCTCGCGAAGGCGAACGTGCGTCCCGCGCGCGACCTGCGCGAGCTCGAGCCCGTCCTGCGGGAGCTCGAGTCGAGAGGCGCGGAGCTCGCGGTGGCCGGGCAGGAGGCGCAGGGGCACGAGACACGCCTCGCGGCGGGGCTCGGGCGGGCCGAGCGTGCCGGAGAGGGGGAGGGCGAGCTCGCGCGCGCGAAGGCGATGCTCGAGCG
>VAXK01000356.1 GCA_005885565.1 Actinomycetota bacterium | reverse complement strand
GGTCCTCGAAGTACGCCTTCCACGAGAGGCCCGCCGCGTCGAGCTGGCCCACGAGGCTGTGCGCCTCGGTGTCGCACCCGTTGCAGTCGCCGTGGATCTCGAACGTGGAGCCGCCGATCAGCGCGATGTAGTTCGGGAGCGACGGGTGCCCGATCGCGTAGTAGCGCGTCGCGAGCGCGTAACGGCGCGCGAGGCCGTTGAGGTATGGCGCCTCCGGGCTCCCGATCACCTGGTCGTAGCTCCGGTTCTCGAGCACGAGCACGGCGACGCGCGAGGGCCGGTCGAAGGGCACCGGAGCCGAGCGCGCCACAGCCGCCGCGACCAGGACGGCGGCCACGGCGGCAGCGAGGAGGAAGCGCACCGGCTAGGAGCCCGGCAGGGGCAGGAGCTCGATGATCTCGATCGAGCTTCCGCCCGGCATCCCGAGGTGCGGATGGTCGCGGAAGAGCTCGGCCGCCGCGTCCTCCGACTCCGCCTGGACGATCGAGAACCCCGTGGCGTCGCTGTCGCCGGCCGAGACCGAGCCGCCCGCGATCCGCTTCCCGCCTCCGAGCGGCGAGCCGAGGTCGACGATCGCGTCGCCCGCCCGCTCCGCCCACGTCATCCAAGCCTGCATGCCGGCCTGCATCTGCTCCGGAGTCGCGCCGGCCATCTGCTCCCTCGCCGAGACCGGCGAGCGATAGAGCACGAGGAACTTCTTCATCCCACCCTCCTTGTCGTCGTGACCTTCTACAGAACGGCACATGAACCGGACATGAACGGTGCGTTATGGCGGCTTCGCGAAGCCCCGACTGTGGCGACCGGTCATGCGCATGAGAGCGAAGAGGTCGCCGTCGCGCTCGACCCGCTCGAGCACGTCGGCCGGCGTGAAGAAGAGAAGCTCCGGCCGCTCCTCCTCGGCAGCGGCCTCGACCTCGTCCCAGCGCACCGGCGTCGCCACGACAGGCCGGGGGAGGCCGCGGAGCGAGTACGGCGCCACCGTCTGGCGGGCGGGGTCGTTCTGGAGCCAGTCGACGTAGACCTTGCCGGGCCGCGCCGCGCGGCGCACCTCCCGCACGACCAGGTCGGGAACGAGGGTCGCGACGCGGCCGGCCAGCTTGCGAGCGAGCCGCTTCGTCTCGGTCGGCTCCGGGAGTTGCGCGTGGACGTGCAGGCCGAGCGAGCCGGAGGTCTTCACGCAGGGGTCGAGCCCGAGCTCCCCGAGCAGCGGCCGCAGCGCGAGCGCCACGCGCGCGGCTTCGACGAGCCCCGCCGGCGGACCCGGGTCGAGGTCGAAGACGATCTGCGTCGGCTCGCGCGGCTGCATCCCGCGGCCTCGCGGGTCGAGCGGCTCCGGGCCGAGACGCCCGCCTCGTTCGTCGCCTTCGACCTGCTCGCGCTCGGCGACGAGGATCTGCGCGAGCGGCCGTTCCGCGAGCGTCGCCGGCGGCTCGAAGGGCTCCTCCGCGACGCGCGGCCGCCGCTCTTCCTGACGCCCGCGACCGGCGAGCACGCACGTGCGGCCGAGTGGCTCGACCGCTTCGAGGGCGTCGTCGCCCGGCGAGCAGGAACCCGTGCTCCCAGGGGTGGCCGGCGAGCGGGACGCGGAGCGGGCGCAGCCGCTCCAGCAGCTCGTGCCGCAGGCGCTCCGAGAACGCGGACGCGAGGCCGACGTGGCGCAGGCGCCCCTCGTCGTCGTAGAGCCCGAGCAGGAGCGAGCTCGGCAGCGGCCGGTCGACGAGCCAGCGGAAGCC
>VAXK01000008.1 GCA_005885565.1 Actinomycetota bacterium | reverse complement strand
GTCTGCGAGAAATCGAGATCGGCCTTGATCGACGGCAGCGCGACGTTCACGATCGCGACATCGAGGATGACCATGAACTGGGCGGTGACGACGAGCGCGAGAGCGCTCCACCGCCGCTCGTGCTTGGTGCCGATCCTCACGTGGTTGTCCTTCCTAATCGTTGACATCGTCAACGTTATAGCAGACCAACGCTTGGGCGCGCTACTCTTTCTCTCATGAGCATCACGAACGTGGAGACCGCCCGCCCGTCGATGCGCCCTCGGTTGCCGGAGGAGCTGGCCGCATCGACGCCGTTCCTGATGAAGCGGCTCGGATTCGCGGTCAAGGATCAGTCGATGGCGGCGTACGAGAAGGCGGGCCTCAACCCCTATCACCACGCGGTGCTCGCAGTGCTTGACGAGGGGTCGCGCGAGACGCAGGGGGCGATCGCGGACGCGCTCGCGTACGACCGCGGCCAGCTCGTCGGCCTGCTGGACGAGCTCGAGGAGCGCGGCCTCGTCGAGCGACGCCGCGATCCGGCCGACCGCCGCCGGCACATCGTCCGGCTCACGCCCGACGGCAAGCGCGCGCTGGCGAAGCTGCGAGCCCTCGCCCGTCAGCTCGAGGACGACTTCCTCGCCTCGCTCGACGAGGACGAGCGCGCGCAGCTCCACGCACTCCTGCGGCGGCTCGCGGCGCAACACCTTCCGCACTGCGCCCCCGGCGGAGCGGAAGGCTCACGCGCGGCCGCGGGCTAAAGAGCGCGGCTTCTCTGCGCGCGCCAATGCGAGGACGGCGCGGGCATAGCCGGCGGCAGCGGCCGCCGACAGTGACCCCCCGGGCAGCTCGACGACGAACCCCGTCGTGCCGGGCAGGCGGTGGTTCTCCCATCCGACGGCGCTGCCCGGCTCGCGCGGTAGCCGCTTGAGCGGCAGCCCGACGAGTGCAGCGAAGCGCCGCTCGACACCGATGTCGCCCCCTGATTCGTCGACGAGGCGCTCGTGCTGGTGGAACCAGATCGAGATCCGCGGCCGCACGCGGAGGATCAGGTGGTAGGCGATCCTGCTCTCGGGCTCGGACAGCGGCCGCGGGCCCGAGTCGTAGATGCCGCTCAGCGGCCGCCAGGCCCAGGGGAAGTTGCGATTGAGGTCGATCCCGTGCGCGTTCTGCCGGCTGGCGGCCGCGTAGCCGTCGGGGTTCAGGTTCTCGATCACCCAGAGATCCACGCCCGCCGGCGTCGGCAACCGCTCGAGCGCGCGCACGATCGCCAGCCCGGCGCACTCGTTGCCGTGGATGCAGCCGACGACGAGGAGCCGCTTGCCGGCGTGCCGGTCGCCGAGCTCGACGGCGTCGATGCGGCGACCCTCGACCGAGCGGCCGAGCAGCAGGCGCTGCTGGTGGGCGCTTGCGGGCAAGGTGAGCAGAAGCGCGGCGAGTGCCGCGGCGCCGGCGGTCACGATCGCCCAGCATCGCCCTCGGCGGCTGAACGGCGCCTGAACGGATCAGGCGGCCGGAAGCGAGACGAGGAAGCGGCCACCCTCCCGGTCCGCTCGGACGGCGATCTCGCCGGAGGCGCTGCGGGCGAGGCGCCTGGCCAGCGCGAGTCCGAGGCCGGCGCCGCCGGAGCCGTTGCTCGAGCGTCCGGCGAGCCCGCGGATGCCCGGCTCGAAGATCGACTCCAGCTCATCGGGCGAGACGCCGGGCCCGTCGTCTTCGACGAGGTAGACGACGCGCGACGAGTCGCGCTTGACCTCGATCCGCACGCGGCTGCGGCCGTAGCGACAGGCGTTCTCGACCACCGGCTGGAGGATGCGCTCGGCTAGGTCGGCGTCCAGGCCGAGCCGCAGCGGTTGCGCGGGCGGCGCGTTCACGAGCTCGAGCTGCCGTTCGGCGGCAAGGTCGGCCACCGCTTCGAGCGTGTGCTCGCAGACCGCGTAGGCGTCGGCGGTGCCGCGTGTGAGCGTGGCGTCGTGGCGGGCGGCGGCGACGAGCGCGTCCACCGTCCGCGCAACCTGCTGCGCGTTGCGGAGCACGTCCGCGAGCGCGTCGCGGTAGTCGGCCGGCCGGCGTTGCTGGCGGAGCGCGACCTCCGCCTCCGCGATCACGCGCGCGAGCGGTGTGCGCAGCTCGTGCGAGAGCTCGGTCGAGAAACGCTGCTCGCGACGCAGACCGGCCGCGAGCCGCTCGAGCAGCCGGTCGAGCGTGGCGGCCAGCTCGCTCACCTCGTCGTAGGGGTCGCCGAGGCCGAAGCGGCGGTCGAGATCGCGTTCGCTCCACTCGGCGGCCTGCCGTGTCATCCGTTCGACCGGGCGCAGCGAGGCGACGAGCAGCCAGCGCGCTGCGAGCGCGACGAGGAGCAGCAACAGGCCTCCGAGCGCGAGCGACGCGACCAGCGCCGTCCGCTGCGTCTGTTCGTAGGGTGCGAGCGTCACCGCTGCGACGACGGTGCCGAGGCGGCGCCCGTTGCTGATGACCGGCACCGCGTACAGACGCGTGTCGCTCCCGGCGACGTCGGTCTTCGCCGGGGCACGGGCGGCGAGAGCGTGGGCGCTGGCGGCGAGCTTGGCTCCGGCTCGCGGCGCTTCGAGCGTGCGCGTTCCGGCGAAGACCCAGGCGTTGCTGTCGACCGCGGCGTCGTCGGCCGTCTCGCCGACCGCGACTCTTCCGTTCTCGGTGCGGACGAGCGCGAGCTCCGCCGCGGCACGCGCGCGCGCCAACTGGTCCGCGCTGCGCGAGAGGTTGTGTTGCAGGATCAGGTTGAAGCCCGCGATCGTCGCGACGAGAGCGAGCGCGACCGCCCCTACCACGGAGACGAAGAGACGCCCGCGGATGCTTCGTGGGAGGGGGAGGCGCCTCATCGGAGCCTGTACCCGACGCCGTGCACGGTCGTGATCGTGGGCGCATGATCCAGCGCGCGGAGCTTTCGGCGCAGGCGGGCGGCGTAGGCGTCGAGGGTGTTCTCGTGCACGATCGCGCCATGAGGCCAGCCGGCGCGGACCAGGTCGCGCCTGCGCACCGTCTCCCCCGGGCGGGCGAGCAGGCGGGCGAGCAATCGGAACTCGGTCGGGGTCAGCGGGGTCGAGCTCGCGCCGGAGGAGACCGCGTGCGCGATCGGGTCGAGACGAAGGCCGGCGGCGTCGATCGCGCCGTCGGCGCCGGCGCGGCGGGCGAGCGCGTGAAGCCGGGCCACGACCTCTGTGAACGCGAACGGCTTCGTGACGTAGTCGTCGCCGCCGGCGTCGAAGCCCGAGAGGCGGTCGGGAAGCGCGTCACGGGCGGTCAGGAACAGCACCGGCGCCTGGATGCCGCGTGCCCGCAGCGCCTGGCAGAGGTCGCGACCGTCGGCGTCGGGCAAGCCGATGTCGACGACGAGCAGGTCAGGCGACGCGGAATCGACGCGGGCGAGCAGCTCGGCCCCGGTCGCGACCGCCTCCGGCGCGAACCCCTCCTCGGCCAGACCGCGTTGCAGCACGCGGCGCAGCTCGGGATCGTCCTCGACGATCAGCACGCGTGGTTGCGTCATTCCTCACGCAGTATTGCCCCGAGCGGCATTCGTCTGATCCCGGCAGCCGCAACCGCCGCCGCGATCGCTCCACCGGCGAGGGCGGCGGCGGCGAGACCGCCGAAGAACGCCCAGGGTGCGGCGAGGTGGTCCGGTGGCGGATCGAACACGTGCTGGAGCATGGCGACGAGCATCTCCGCGAGCAGCCAGCCGAGCAACGCCGCCAGGGCGAGCGCGGCGCCGAGCACGAGCGCGGTCTCCGTCCAGAGGAAGGCGGTGATCTCGCGCAGGCCGGCGCCGAGCGCGGCCATGGTGGCGAACTCCTGCCGCCGCTCGGCGAGCGCGACCGCGACGAAGAGCGCCATCGCCGCGGCGGCGAGCGCGAGCGCGAAGCCCTCCTCGATGCGGCTGATTCCGCCCAGGTCGACGGTCGTGATCGAGCTGACCGTCTGCGCCGTCTGCCGGCGGATGTTCTTGACGAGCGTCCCCTGTGCACGCGTGGTTGCGGCGACGTGTCTGGAAACGGCGACCGGGTCGCCGCTCGCCTTGACGAAGAGCACGTTCGGTCCCGCGTCGTGCGTCGCGCGCACCAGATAGTCGAGGTTCGCGACCATGAACGAGTCGCGCGGCGCGGCCGGGAACTCCTGCACGACGCCGGCCACGTGGAAGGGCACCACCCTGAAACGACCGCTCGCTCGATCGAGGGTGCGCAGCTTGAGCAGGTCGCCGAGCCGCAGCGAGTAGTCGCTGATCGTCTCCCTCGAGACGAGCACGCCGTCGGGCGTGGAGCGCAGGCGGGCGAGGGTCCGGGCCGCGCTGCCGCCCAGGAAATAGGAGTCGCGCACGCTCGTCCCGCGGGTCAGCGTCCGGGCGTCGATCCCGAAGATGTCCTGGAGGTCGGGCCCGACGTAGGCGTAGCTGTGATCGAGCGCGGTCGTGCCGGCGACGCCGGGTAGCTGCGCGACCCGCTGCTCGAGCGCGTGTCGCCGGATCGCGCCCGGCGGCGCGGTGGCGACGACGTCGGCGCCGAGCGTCAGCTGTGCGTCGACCCGTGCCTGCTGGTCGTAGGTTGCGGCGAAGAGACCGAGGTTGACGCCGAAGGCGAGCAGCAGCCCGGCCACGAGCAGGCCGCGGTTGATCGCCGCGCCCCGGCGACCCGCGCTCGCGAGCAGGAAGCCGCGCCGAGTGCTCGCGCGACCGCCCCCCGCCCGCCCGGCGAGCCAGGCGAGAAAGCGTCCACGCAGCCGCACGAGCAGCAGCGCCGCTCCGAGCCAGAGCAGCGCGGGCGCGAAGAACATGTAGACGGAGAGGGAGAGCGTCGGGTTCGAGTCCGGGTTGACGACCGCCGAGAATCCGGTGCGGGCGGTGAGCCAGTACACGAGTCCGCTGCCGGCGAGGCAGAGCAGGTCGAGGTAGAGCCGCTCCCACAGCGGCCGGCCGTGTCGACGGGCGCTGCGCCGTCCTTCGCTCACGCTCTCGCGGAAGACGCCGACGCTGGCGGCGATTCGCGCCGCCGCCGCGCCGGCGACGCCGAGGGCGACGCAGACCGCGAAGGCGACGAGCACGCGGACCGTGCCGGTCGCGCCGCCCGAGCCGACGAGCCGCACCGCAAGCAGTGCGCCGCCGGTCCCGATCGCGCCCGCGAGCAGACCGAGCACCGCGCTCTCGACCGCAGCGAGGAGGAGCAGACTGCGCCGGGACGCTCCGCGGGCCCGCAGGAGGGCGAGGTCGCGTCGGTCGCGCTCCGCGGTACCGAGCGCCGCCAGGTACGCGAGCGCCAGCGCGACCAGCGCGCCGGGCACCGCGAGCATGATGTAGAGCGTCTCGGCGTAGAGCGCATCGCCGGTGGCGGAGTTGAGACTGTCGGAGAGGTTGTCCACGAACACCACCTGCCCGGGCAGCGAGCGCTCTGCGGCGTTGCGAATCTGATCGGCGCGGCGAAGCGCGTGCGACGGGCTGCCGCCCAAGGCGTGCGGATCGACCTGCGCCTGCACCTGCCACTGCGTCCCCCGTTGGGCGCCGGGCACCGCCGAGGTGCCGACGCCGCCGGACGCGATCGTCGGCAGCCTCGGCGCGAGCGTGCGCGCGAAGGTCGCCAGCGGCAAGATCGCGATGTCGGCCGGTGGCTGGGCGGGCGCCGGACCGAGGAGCGGGTTGAGCGGCTGGAAGAGCACATCCGGCGCCGTGACGAGCGCGATACCGCTGACGCGGAAGCGGTGGGCCGGCGCGCCGGCCCTGGGCGTGAGCGTGACCAGGTCGCCCGGCTCGACCTGAAGCGTCGCGGCGAGCTGCTGGTCGAAGACGATCTGCCCACGGCGGAGAGAGCCGCGCAGAAAGCGGAAGGTGTGGATGTGGTCGAGATATCCGGGAGGCACGGCCAGGACCGCGCCCGAGCCGGAGCGAATCGTGCCGACGGCGGCCTGGTGCACGATCGACGCGAAAGGAGCGGTCGCGACCGGCGATGCCTGCCGCACGCCCGGCTGCCGTGCGACGGCGGCTGCGACCCGCACCGCCGCCGAGTGGGAGCCGACCGGCCCCTGCCAGTCGAGCGGCACGCTCCTCGTCGCGCTCGCCGTCATCGTGCGGAGCGAGTGGCCGACGAAGAGGATCATCGCCCCGATCAGCGCCACGGCTCCGGCGAGCGACAGGATCTGCACGCCGGTTCGCAGCGGCGCGCGCACGAGACCGACGAACGCCAGCCGTGCCAACCCGGTCACGCCGCCACCTCCGCCGCGAGCACGCGGCCGTCGTGCAGCTGGACCGCGCGGCCGAGCCGGGCGGCGACGTCCGCGTCGTGGGTCGCGACGACGAGCGCGAACCCGAACTCGCGCTGCAGCGCCTCCAGCAGCTCGAGCACGCGCTCGCCGGTATCCGAGTCGAGGTGACCCGTGGGCTCGTCGCACAGCAGCAGCTGCGGCCGCTGCGCGAGCGCGCGCGCGATCGCCACCCGCTGCGCCTCGCCTCCCGAGAGCTCGGCCGGAAGATGGTCCAGCTTCGCCGCCAACCCGACGAGCGCCAGCAACGCGGCCGGAGCGAGGGCCGGGTCGGCGTCGGCGGCGGAGACGTGCGCGGCGAAGGCGACGTTCTCGAACGCCGTGAAGTGCGGCAGCAGGTTTCCGCCCTGGAACACATACGCGATTCCGTGCGCGCGCAGGGCGCCGCGGGCGGCGGCGTCGAGCGTCGCGAGGGGCCGTCCCTGCCATTCGACGGTGCCGCCGGTCGGCTCCACGAGACCGCCGAGCACGTGGAGCAGCGTCGTCTTGCCCGAGCCGGAGCGACCGAGCAGCGCCACGCTGTCCGGCTCGTCGATCGTCAGGTCGATTCCGTCGAGTGCGCGGACGGTCGCCTCGCCTTCGCCGTACGCCACAACGACGCCTCGGCAAGCAGCGAGGGCGCCTTTCATGCCGCTCGGCCGTCGTGGAGCTCGATCACGCGGTCGACGGCGTCCGCAACTCGCGGCGAGTGCGTCACCACGACGACCGTGCTCCCGAACCGGCCGCGTAGGCGTGCGAGCGCGTGGAGCACGATCTGCTCGTTGCGCTCGTCGAGCTCGGCGGTCGGCTCGTCGGCGAGGACGAGCCGCGCCTCTCGTGCCGCCGCGGCGGCGATCGCCACCCGCTGCTGCTCGCCGCCCGAGAGGGCGCCTCCCCGGTTGCGCTCGCGCCGGCGCAGGTCGAACGCGTCGAGTGCGCGGTCGACCGCCTCGTCGACGCGCTTGCGGCCGGCGAGCCGCAGCGCGAGAGCCACGTTCTCGCGCGCCGACAGGCCCGGCCACAGGTTGCCGCTCTGGAAGACGATCGCCGCTTCGCGCGCCCGAAAGGCGGCCAGCTCCGTCTCGTCCAGCTGGGCGAGCGAACGGCCGAAGACGCGCACGTCTCCGGCAGACGGCTCGTCGAGCCCCGCGGCCAGATGGAGCATCGAGCTCTTCCCCGATCCCGACGGGCCGAAGACGGCCACGAACTCCTGCGGCTCGACGCGCAGCTCCAGGCCGCGCAGCGCGACCGTCTCGACCAGGCCCGAGCGGTAGATCTTGAACACGTCGTGGAACTCGAGCGCGCCGAACGACAGCTCCTCTCGCCGCTCGGGCTCGCGCCAGAGGCTCGCTACCGCCATCGGTAGCTCTCGATCATCAGCCGATAGGCATCGACGTTGTCGACACCGACCGGCGTACCGAGATCGACGATCGCCTCCTTGCCTGCATGCGAGAGGTAATAGCGGTCGACTTGAAGCGTGACCCGCTTTCCCGTGACCGCGTTCGGCGCGCTCGCGGTCGTGTAGACGACCTTGAACGCACGCGCGCCGGCGATCGTCAGCGGCTGCGGCCCGCTGCGGAGGCGCGCGCCGCGCAGTCTGCCGAGATCCGCCCGGATGCTCGTCGCAGTCGGCGGCGCGCTGCGCGTGACGAGCACGCGGACGACGTTGTTCTTGTCGCGGAAGGTCACGCGCGCGCCCGTCCCCTGCTGCGCCCACCCCTCCGGGTACTTCATCGAGTACGCGGCGTGCGCGTCCCGGAAACGAATGAACACCTGGTTGTCGGGGATGTCACCCGTCGCCGCGGCGTTCGCCTCGGCCTGGAGCGCACTCGCGGAGGGAGTCGTCGTGCCGGTCGCGGCAGTGCTCGTCGCGGCGGAGGTCGTGGGCGAGGCGGACGTCGCCGGCGTCGCCGTCTTCTTGCCGCCGCAGCCGGTGAGCACGAAGGCGGCGCTCAGCGTGCTCGAGGCGATCGAGAGCAGAGGTCTCGCGCGCATCCCGGACATGCTCCGCGCGGATGCCTGAACGCGGCCTGAACGGCGTCATCTGACGTGCATCGCCCGGAACTGATACGGCAGGTCGAGCTCGGGGTAGCTCGCGCTCTTCAACAGC
>VAXK01000007.1 GCA_005885565.1 Actinomycetota bacterium | reverse complement strand
CTGCTCCGCGGCTCGGTCTTCGGCGCCGCCGGCGGGTTCTGCGCCGGGCTCGTCGTCGACACGGCCGACCTCGGGACGCTCGGGCTGACCTCGCTTGTCCTGACGGTGGCCGGCTACTGGATCGGGCGCTACGGCGAGACGACCGGCCGCGACCGCGTCCACGCGCCTTTCGTCTCGGTCGCAGTCGTCACCGTCCTCGCCTCGTTCGGGGAGCTCCTCCTCCACTTCATGATCGGCGACCAGGTGTCGGCGCGGCTCGTCCTCCTCGACGCGCTCTTCCCGTCGATCCTGCTGAACCTCGCGCTGACGGCGCCCGTCTACGCGCTCTGCCGGCGCCTCCTGCGGCCGCCGGAGCTCGCCGAGCTCGCGACGGAGGTGCGGCTGCTTGGCTAGCGCGTCCTCGACCGCAAACGGACGCAGCGCACCGCCCGCCGTCGCCGACCCGCCGCGCCTGGTCGGCGGCTTCCGGACGCGGATCGCGATCCTGGGCGTCGTCGTCCTCGCCGTCTTCGGCGTGCTCCTCCTCCGCCTGTGGGCGCTCCAAGTGCTCTCCGGCACGCACTACCTCCGCGCGGCGCAGAACAACCAGCTGCGGACGATCCGCGTGCAGGCGCCGCGCGGTCCGATCGTCGACCGAAACGGGCGCGTGCTCGTCACGAACGTGCCGGGAATCTCGATCCTCGTCTGGCCGACCGACCTGCCGAAGGACGGGCGCTACGGCGAGCTCCACCGGCTGGCGAAGCTCGTGCGCGTGCCGTTCGCGGAGATCGTCGCCGACATCCGCAAGCACTCGAGCGACCCGCTCGCCCCGGTGACGATCAAGGAGTCGGCACGGGAGCCCGAGGTCGCGTACCTCTCCGAGCACAAGCAGGACTTCCGCGGCGTCGACGTGGCGAGGACGTCCCTCCGCCACTACCCGTACGGATCGCTCGCGGCGCAGGTGCTCGGCTCGGTCGGGGAGGTGACGCAGCAGCAGCTCGCGTCGAAGCGCGGCTACCGGTCCGGCGACGAGGTCGGCCAGTCGGGGATCGAGAGCCGCTACGACGAGTACCTCCGCGGCCAGCCCGGGGTCGTCCATCTGCGCGTCGACTCGCTCGGGCGCACGCGAAGCGCGCCGTCGCCGCCGACCGAGCCCCAGCCGGGCTACGAGATCCGCCTCACGCTCGACGCGCGGCTCCAGCGGGCGGCCGAGCAAGCGCTCGCGTACGGGATCCAGACGGCGCGGCTGAACGGGAAGTGGGCCGCCGACGGGGGCGCGATCGTCGCGCTCGACCCCCGGGACGGCTCCATCCTCGCGCTCGCCTCGAACCCGACCTACAACCCGGGCGTCCTCGTGGGCCGCCACCCCCACCGCCAGCTCGCGCCGCTCCTGAACCAGAAGGCGGCCGAGCGGGCGAACTTCCCCGGCGTCGACCGCGCCCTCGCCGGCACGTATCCACCCGGCTCGACCTTCAAGCCGGTGACGGCGCTCGCCGCCATGGAGGAGCACCTCGTGTCGCCGTACGACACGCTCGAGTGCACCGGGCGGATCACGATCGCGAAGCAGATCTTCAAGAACTGGGACCCCTACATCGCCGCGCCGCTCACGATGCCGGTCGCGCTCGCCCGCTCCTGCGACACCTACTTCTACCAGCTCGGCTACCGGTTCTGGAAGCTGCCGCCGGAGCGCAAGCAGCCGCTCCAGGAGTGGGCGCGCCGCTTCGGCTTCGGGCGCCCGACCGGCGTCGACCTGGGGCCGGAGGCCTCCGGCTTGCTGCCGACGATCCGGTGGCGGCACGAGACGTACACGAAGACGACCGACGCGTGCTGCTGGCAGATCGACCGGCTCTGGAAGCCGGGCGACTCCGTCCAGCTCGCGATCGGCCAGAAGGACCTCGCGGTGACGCCGATCCAGATGGCGCGCTTCTACGCGCTGATCGCGAACGGCGGCCAGCTCGTCACGCCGCACCTCGCGCTCGACGTGGAGCAGGCCGGCGGCAGCGTGTCGCCGCCCATCGTCCGTCGCCCCTTCGCGCCGGCGCCGCCCCAGCGGATCCAGCTCGACCCGACCGCGCTCTCGACCGTGAAGCTCGGCCTGCTCGAGGCGACGCACGAGAGCTTCGGCACCTCGAACGCGATCTTCGGCACGTTCCCGGTCCCGATCGCGGGCAAGACCGGCACCGCGGAGAAGCACGTCCAGCTCCCCGGCTTCAGCGGGATGATGGACCAGTCGTGGTGGTGTGGCTACGGGCCCGCCGACAACCCGACGATCGTCGTCTGCGCGCTGATCGAGAACGGCGGCCACGGCGGTGACGCGGCCGCGCCGGCGGCGCTCCGGGTCTTCGAGCAGTATTTCGGCGTGAAGGCGGCCGGCCAGGGACCGGTGTACTCGGACTGATGGTGGAGTACGTCGGCACCCGTCACTCCAGGGCGCGCTCGCGCCGAGCCGCGCGTGCCGCCGAGCCGCTCGCGCGCCGGCTCGACTGGACGCTCGTCGCCGCGGTCGCCGGCGCCGTCGCCTACGGCCTGTGGGCGATCGCCGGCATCACCCGCCACGACGTCCCGGGCAACCCGAACTACTACCTGGTCCGCCAGGGCGTCTACGCCGCAGTCGGCGGGCTCGGGCTCGTGGGCGCCCTCCTCGTCGATCCGTCCTTCTACCGGCGCTACTGGCGCGCGCTCTTCGGCGGGACGGTCGGGCTCATGGCGCTCGTCATCCTCGCCGGCGCCGCGACCCGGGGCTCGAAGCGGTGGATCGACCTGGGCTTCTTCCGCTTCCAGCCCTCCGAGTTCGGGAAGCTGCTCTTCGTCCTCGCGCTCGCCGGCTTCCTCGCCGACCGGGCGCGGCGGATCGGCGAGCCGCGGACGACGCTCGTCGCGGTCGGCCTCGCGCTCGTCCCGATCTTCCTCGTCTTCGTCCAGCCCGACCTCGGGACGGCGCTCGTCTACGGCGCCGCGCTCGCCGCGATCCTCTTCGTCGCGGGGACGCCCTGGACGCACATCGCCGCTCTCGGAGCCGGGGTCGTCGTCTTCGCGACCGCCGTCCTGTGGCTCCTGCCGGCCGCCGGGGTCCCGGTGCTCAAGCCGTACCAGGTGCACCGGCTCACGCAGTTCATGAACCCCACGAGCGACCCGCGCGGCGCGACCTACAACATCACGCAGTCGATCACGACCGTCGGGGCGGGCGGCGTGCACGGGCGCGGCGTCGCGGGCTCCACGCAGACGAATCTCGACTATCTCCCCGAGCACGCGACCGACTTCGCGTTCGCCTCGCTCGCCGAGCAGCGCGGCTTCCTCGGCGCCGCGTTCCTGCTCTGCCTCTACCTGCTCCTCGTCTGGCGCGGCCTGCGCATCGTCACGCTCGCGCGCGACCACTTCTCGGCGCTCGTCGCCGGCGGGATCGTCGTCGCCTTCCTCTTCCAGGTCTTCGTGAACGTCGGCATGACGATGGGGATCGCGCCGATCACGGGCATCCCGCTCCCGTTCGTGAGCGTCGGCGGCTCGTCGATGATCGCGAACCTCGTCGCCATGGGCGTGCTCCTCGCGATCTACGCGCGCGGCCGCGAGCGGCGTTAGTGGCATTCGGCCCGCTCGCGCTGCTGAACGTCGCGAAGGAGATCCGCCTCGCAGCGAGCGACGACCGGGCGCTGGCGCTTGCGGGGGCGCCCGAGCTCGTGGCAGCGCTGCAGCGCGAGCTGGGCCGGGACGGCGAGCCTGGCGCGCTCGTCGGGCCTGAAGCCCTCGACCGCGCGGCGGCCCTCGTCCTCGTGCTCGTCGGGCCTCCGTCCGACGCGGACGAAGAGGTGCTGAAGAAGGCGCGCCGGGCACGTGTGCGTGTCCTGTGCCTCGCCGCCGGCCCCGTGGAAGGCCCGATCCCGTTCGTGCTCGCGACCGACGTGGTCCGCGCCGACCCCGGCCAAGGTTTCCCGGTCGAGGAGCTCGCCGACGCCCTGGCGCGGCGGCTCGGCGAGGCCGCGACACCGCTCGCCGCGCGCCTGCCCGTGCTCCGGGACGCCGTCTGCGCCCACCTCGTCGAGTCGTTCGCCCGCCGGAACGCGATCGTCGCGGCGGCCGTCTTCGTCCCCGGCGCCGACCTGCCGCTCCTGACGCTGAACCAGGCCCGCCTCGTCCTGCGGATCGCCTCGGCCTACGGGGTCGAGATCGACGGCCGGCGGCTGCCGGAGCTCCTCGGCGTGCTCGGCGCGGGCTTCGGGTTACGCGCGGTCGTGCGCGAGGCGCTCGACGTCGTCCCGGTCGCGGGCTGGGTGCTCAAAGGCGCGGTCGCATACGCGGGGACGCGAGCGCTCGGAGAGGCCGCTCGGCGCTATTTCAAGCAGCAGCAGGCCGAAGCTTCGCGCGCCGCGTCTTGATCGCGCGGAGTCGCTGACGAAGTCGCGCCCAGGCCCACGGCTCGATCTCCGTGTAGCGAAGCGCGGACTGACCCCTGGTGGCCTCGAGGTACTCGAACCAGGCGTCCGCCTCTTCGATCAACAGGAGCTCGTGCGCTTCGGTCATCTCCGTCATCGCGGCCACCTCCCGGTCGATCATGGCGGCGATGGTAGGACCGCGATCGGACGGAGTCACGAGGTGTCGCCCACCATGGTTGCTAGGCTTGACGACGAGGCACATGCCGCAGTTTTCATTCATCAGCAGCGCGATGGGCGCCCCCGCTCGGGTGGCGACGTCGCTGCGCGCCCATACAGAGGAGACACAGATTGCCCTGGTTCCGACGCAAGAAGCAAAAGCACGAGGAGGCGGAGGCGGCCCCGGCACCGGTCGAGGCGCCCGCTCCCCCGGAGGAAGCTCCTAGCCCCGAGCCGGTCGCGCCGGAAGGCGCCGGCCCGGTAAAGCCGAAGCGCCGTCGCGGGAATCGCGGCGGCCGGGGCCGCACCAAGCGGCCCGCAACAGAGACGACCGAGCAGAAGGCGCCGCTCGAGCGCGCCGAGAAGCCGAAGCCGAAGAAGCAGGAGCGCCCGGAGCGCAAGCAGACCCCGGAGCGCAAGCAGACGCGCACGGCGCGCTCGACCTCGCGGCGCCGCGTTCCGGCTCGCCGGCCGCCCCTTCCGGCGGCGAAGCGCGAGCTCCTCGTCTCGGTCGACGTCGGCGAGCAGCGCGTCGCCGTCCTCGAGGACGACCGCGTCGCCGAGGTCTATCTCGAGCGGCCCGAGCGCCGGTCGATCGCCGGGAACATCTACCTCGGCACCGTCGACAACGTCCTGCCCGGGATGGAGGCCGCGTTCGTCGAGATCGGCCTGGAGAAGAACGGCTTCCTGTACGTCGACGAGATCGTCGTGCCCGAGCTCGAGGGGAAGCGTCACGGCAGGAAGATCCAGGACCTCCTCCAGCGCGGCCAGACCGTGCTCGTCCAGGCGGTGAAGGACCCGATGAAGACGAAGGGCGCCCGCCTGACCACCGAGATCTCGCTCCCCGGCCGCTTCGTCGTCCTCGTCCCGAACGGCGAGGGCCTCGGCGTCTCGCGCCGGGTCGACGACGACGAGCGTGCCCGGCTCAAGGACATCATCAAGAAGCTCGACGTCGGCAAGGGCGGCCTGATCGTCCGTACGGCCGCAGAGGGAGCGTCTGCAGAGGACATCGAGCGCGACCTCGTCTTCCTGCAGCGGCTCTGGCGGGTGATCGACGCGCGCGCGAAGAAGGCGAAGGCCCCGGAGCTCGTCTACCAGGAGGCGGAGCTGCCGCTCCGCGTCACCCGTGACATCTTCGCGGGCGATTTCGAGCGCGCGCTCGTCGACGACGACCGCACGTACAAGCGGATCGTCGGCTACCTGAAGAAGACGTCCCCGCACATGGCCGAGCGGGTCGTGCGCTACAGAGAGAAGACCCCTCTCTTCGAGGGCACCGGCGTCGAGGCGGAGATCCGGTCCACGCTGTCCCGCCGCGTCGACCTGCCCTCGGGCGGCTACCTCGTCTTCGACTACGCGGAGGCGTTCACGGTCATCGACGTGAACACCGGCCGCTTCGTCGGCTCGCGCTCCAAGAGCTCGGGCGCGCGCCTCGAGGACACGATCACGAAGAACAACCTCGAGGCGGTGAAGGAGGTCGTGCGGCAGCTCCGCCTGCGCGACATCGGCGGGATCATCGTCATCGACTTCATCGACATGGCGAACCCGAGGAACCGGGCGACGGTCGAGGAAGCGCTCCGCACCGAGCTCGAGCGCGACCGGACGAAGACCTACGTCGTCGAGATCTCGCCGCTCGGCCTCGTCGAGATGACCCGCCAGAACGTCACCGACGGGCCGCGCGAGATCCTCACGAAGAAGTGCCCGACCTGCGGCGGCGACGGGATCGTCGTCTCCGAGAGAACGGCCGCGATCGACGTCGAGCGGCGGCTGCGCGCGCTCGCCACGGGCTCGCGGAAGGAGGCCTATCGCGTGGAGCTGAACGCCAGGGTCGCGTCGATGCTGGTCGGGCCGGCCGCGTCGCGCCTCGCCGAGCTCGAGGCCCAGACGAAGCGCCGGTTCTTCCTCGTCCCGAAGGACGACGTCCACACCGATCACCTGCTCGTCCTCGCCGAGGGCAAGCTCGAGGAGCTCGCGCCGAAGACGCCGGTCGAGGAGAGCGCCCAGCTCCAGGTGCAGCTCGTCGAGGTCGGGCTCCACGATCCCACGTCGGCGGTCGGCAAGGTCGACGGCTACGACGTCTGCGTCGCCGGAGCCGCGGGCCTCGTCGGCAAGAAGGTCAAGGTGCGGGTCGAGCGCGCGCTCGACGACGCGGCCTACGCGTCGCTCGTCGGCCGCAAGGCGCCCGAGGGGCCGATCACCGCCGAGGGCGAGGCCGAGAAGCCGACGCGCAAGCCGCCCGCGCGCAAGGCCGAGGCGGCCGAGGCGCCGGAGGCGGATGAGCCCGTTGTCCAGGCGGAGGAGGAGCCGGTCGCCGAGGAGGAGGCGGAAGCTGTCGCTCCCTCCGAGGAAGAGATGCCGAAGAAGCGGACGCGGCGCGGCTCGCGCGGCGGCCGCGGGCGGAAGAAGAAGCCGGCGGTCGCGGCCGCGACGGACGGCGCCGCTCCCGCCGAGGAGCCCGCGCCCGAGCCTGAGCCGGCGCCGGCCGAGCCGACGATCCACGTCCCCGACCCGGAGCTCGGAACCGAGGACGAGGAGTCGGAGCCTGCCGCCGAGGACGGGGCCGAGGCGCCGAAGCCGAAGAAGCGGACCCGGCGCGGCTCGCGCGGCGGGCGCGGCCGCAAGAAGAAGACGCCGGCCGCGACGAACGGAGCCGAAGAGGCTGCTCCCGAGGAGGCTTCGTCCGACGGCGAGTGGGAGTACGTGCCGATGTCGGAATGGCTCGACGAGGTGGAATCGAAGCCTTAGCTACACTTCCCGCGCTCGCGGGCCGTCGGCCCGCTCTTTGTGACATGGACGGCTACGCGATCATCTCCGTCGGCGGCAAGCAGTACCGCGTCCACGAAGGGCAGCGGCTGCTCGTCGACCGGCTCGGCACCGACGAAGGGAAGACGTTCACCCCGGACGTCCTCCTCGTCGGCGGCAACGGCAAGCCCGACCTGAGCCCGAAGGCCGGCCTCGTGACCGCGCGGGTCGTCGGCCACGTGCGCGGCGACAAGATCAGGATCGGCAAGTACCGGCCGAAGAGCGGCTACCGGCGGCATACCGGCTTTCGCGCGAGCCTGTCGCAGATCGAGATCGAGTCGATCGGCGCGAAGAAGGCGGCGCCGAAGAAGGCCGAGGAGGAGAAGCCGAAGGCGGCCGCGAAGCCGAAGCCGAAGGCGCCGGCGCGGAAGCCGGCGGCCAAGAAGACGGAGGAGAGAGATGGCGCATAAGAAGGGTCTCGGCTCGTCGCGCAACGGGCGCGACTCGAACCCGAAGATGCTCGGCGTGAAGATCTTCGCCGGCCAGCAGGTGCGCGCCGGGTCGATCATCGTGCGCCAGCGCGGCACGCGGTTCCGCCCCGGCTCGGGGACGGGCCTCGGCCGCGACGACACGATCTTCGCGCTGCGCGACGGCCGCGTGGAGTTCCGGCGGAGCGGCGAGCGCCGCTTCGTACACGTCGACGAGTCCTGACGGACTCGTCGCCGGCCGAACGTCCGCTCTCGGGCCGCGGCTATGTTCCATGATCGAGCCAAGATTCGCGTCCAGGCCGGCCGCGGCGGCCACGGCGGGCTGAGCTTCCGGCGCGAGAAGCACGTCCCGAAGGGTGGGCCCGACGGCGGCGACGGCGGCCGGGGCGGCGACGTGGTCGTCGTGGCCGATCCCGACCGGCGCGACCTTTCCCGCTTCGCGCGGGAGAAGTGGTTCCAGGCCGGCCACGGCGGTCCTGGACGTGGCCGGCAGCAACACGGCGCCGACGGTCGGGACGTCGAGCTCCACGTCCCCGTCGGCACGCAGGTCTTCGACGAGGAGGGGCGCGTCGTCGTCGACCTCACCGAGCCCGGCGCGCGCGCGCTCGTCGCGCAGGGCGGAGCGGGAGGGCGCGGCAACCGCCGCTTCGCGACGCCGACGCGCCAGGCGCCGCGGTTCGCCGAGACCGGGCTCCCGGGCGACGAGGCCTGGCTCGAGCTCCGGCTGAAGCTCCTCGCCGACGCCGCGCTCGTCGGGCTCCCGAACGCCGGCAAGTCGTCGCTCCTCGCGCGGATCTCGAACGCGCGGCCCAAGGTCGCCGACTACCCCTTCACGACGCTCGCGCCCGTGCTCGGAACCGTCGACGCGCCCGACGGCCGCCAGCTCACCGTCGCCGACGTGCCCGGCCTGATCGAGGGCGCGAGCGAAGGCGTCGGCCTCGGCCACGAGTTCCTCGCGCACCTCGAGCGCGCGCGCCTGCTCGTGCACGTGATCGACGTAGCCGCCGGGGAGCCCCAGGGCCAGTTCCGCACGATCGACCACGAGCTGGCCGAGTACGGCGCCGGCCTCGAGGAGCGAGCGCAGGTCGTCGTCCTGAACAAGATCGACCTCGTGCCGGAGGTGCCCGAACTCCCCGTCGAGGATCCGCGGATCCTGCGCGTCTTCGCCCTTTCGTGTGCGACCGGCGCCGCCGTCGAGGAGTTCCGGCGCGCGCTCTTCGAGCTCGTCCCCGCCGAGGAGCCCGCCCCTGCCGCGAGCGCCGAGCTCGCCGACTACCTCGTCTACCGGCCGCGCGCCCACCGCCGCCCGCCCTACCGCATCTACCGCACCGACCGCGGCTTCCGCGTCGTCGGCGAGCTGCCCGGAGAGGACGAGCTCGAGGCGGCGCTCAAGGCGGCCGGCGCGAAGCGCGGCGACGAGATCGACCTCGGCGAGGAGATCGTCGAGTACGCATGATCGGTCTCCTCGGCGGGACGTTCAACCCGCCGCACAACGGCCACGTCGCGCTGGCGCGCGCCGCCGAGGAGAAGCTCGCCCTCGACGACCTCGTCGTCCTCGTCGCCGAGTGCCCGGGCCACAAGCGGGTCGAGCTCGACGCCCCGAACCGGCTTCGCCTCGCGCGCGCCGCCTTCCCTCACCGTCGCGTCGAGCTCGACGAGCACGAGCGCACGGTCGACATGCTCCGCGACCGCCGCTTCGGCGACGCCGTGTTCCTGATCGGCGCCGACGAGTTCTGCGACTTCCTCGACTGGAAGGACCCGAACGGCGTCCTTAAGCTCGCGCCGGTCGCCGTCGCCGCCCGTCCGGGCTATCCGCGCGAGCGGCTCGATCGCGTGCTCGAGCGGCTCGAGCACCCGGAGCGCGTCCGCTTCTTCGAGCTCGAGCCCGTACCGATCGCGTCCCGCGAGGTGCGCGACCGGGTCGCGCGGGGTGAGCCGATCGACGACCTGGTGCCTCGGGCCGTGGCCGCCGAGATCGCGAGGCTCGGCCTCTACCGCCGCTAGACTGGCGGCGAAGAAAGGACCTGATCCGGCTCTGACCCCACTCGAACAAGCCCGCCGCATCGCCGGCCTCGCCCAGAGCAAGCTGGCGAAAGACGTCCTCATCCTCGACATGCGGCCCGTGTGCATCTACACGGACTTCTTCGTCGTCTGCAGCGGCCAGAATCCACGCCAGACGAAGGCGATCCACGACGAGGTGTACGGCCGCCTGAAGCGCGACCACCGCATCCTCCCGCACGCCGTCGAGGGCGCGTCCGAGGCGACCTGGATCGTCCTCGACTACCTCGACGTCGTCCTCCACGTCTTCACGCCGGAGGCGCGTGGCTACTACCGGCTCGAGGACCTGTGGGGCGACGTGCCGGCCGTCGAGCTCGAAGCCGCGACGGCCTAGCCGGGTACAATCCCGCCTCGCGGGGCCATAGCTCAGCTGGGAGAGCGTCTGGCTGGCAGCCAGAAGGTCACGGGTTCGAGTCCCGTTGGCTCCACTTTTCTGCGCATTGGACGAATCGG
>VAXK01000352.1 GCA_005885565.1 Actinomycetota bacterium | reverse complement strand
AGCGGCCGGTAGACG
This sequence comes from Actinomycetota bacterium, assembly GCA_005885565.1. GTDB lineage: Bacteria > Actinomycetota > Thermoleophilia > Gaiellales > Gaiellaceae > AC-50. Next base: position 1,748 of record VAXK01000352.1, on the reverse strand, counting down.
TAGAAGTCGGAGACCCCCAGCGAGCGCAGGTGCGCGACGTCGTCCGCGAGCGTCCCGATCGTCCGGCCGCCGTAGGGCTCGAGGTGGATTGCCACATCGAGGCCGCGAGCCTTCGCGGCCCGGAGCAGCATCGGCAGGCGCACGTCCTCGAGCGAGCCCCAGCCCCACCACGACACGACGACCTGCCGGACGCCCGCCTGTGCGATGTCGCGCATCTGCGCCCGGAGCACCTTCGGGTCGCCGCTCGAGTACGGACCACGAGCCGGGTAGTAGTGCGACGCGAGGTCGAGCGGCGGCTGTCGGCCGTTCTGCTCCCAGTGCAGGTACGCGCCGTCGCGGGCGGCGCTCCCGTACCAGGGGTAGTAGAAGATCGCCGCCGTGGGACGGGCCGCGGCAGGCCCGGCTGCGAGGAGGCCGAGGAGCGCGAGGAGGACGAGGGGTCGGAGACGGGCCATGCGACAGAGCGTTTCGGAGCAGGCGCGGCGCATCCTCTCACCGCCGGCGGCCGGCTACCAGCCCCGAACGAGGGATCGACCCCACTCCCGGCGAGGACGATGCGTGGGACAGCGGCAAGGTCGGTGGGCGGTCACGCCGAGCACGAGCTCAGGAGGTATGCACGTGACCGAACCGACGACCCGTCTGCTCCAGACGTTCTCCCTGCCGGCGTTCGACTTCACGCCCGAGGAAGCGCGCCTCGTGAAGGGCGCCGCGGTGACGGCCGCGCTCGTCCTCTGGTTCGCCGCCGCGCTGATCGACGCCTGGTTCCTGCTCGTGGTGCCGATCGTGGGCGGTCTGTGCACCGCTGCGATCTGGCGCATGCGCCGCGACCGACCCGAGGCGGACGGGGCCGAGGACGACTGGAGCTTCTAGGCTCACCGTGTGCTCTTCACGCCGGATCGTCACGAGCCCGTTGCAGGCGGGCCGTTCGGCGAAGCGGCGGCGCGGGAGGCGATAGCCCGGATCACGGCCCGAGCGGAGCGGGAGCTCGACGCGGCGGACGGGCGCTGGCCGCTCGACCCCGACGACGCGGAGAGCGAGGACGCGGGTCCCGCGAGCGGCCTGTACTACGGCGCCGCCGGCGTCGCCTGGGCGCTCGGCGAGCTCGGCGGCGAGGGAGTGGTCGACCGCGAGCTCGTGGAGGGGCTGGAGGCCCGGCTCCTCGCCGAGCCGGACGATCCGGACCTCGGCGTCGACGGGGTCTGGCTCGGGGTGGCCGGCGTGCTCGCCGTCGCGGAGCATCGCTGGCCGGACGCGTCGCGGCGCGACCGCCTCGCCGACCTGGCCCGTGCGTCGCTGACGTCGCCGGCGCTCGAGCCCATCTACGGCCATCCGGGCCACATGCTCCTGGCCGCGCAGCTCCACGCACGGACGGGGGAGGAGCGCTGGGCCGAGCTCTGGTCGGCGGGCGCGGAGCGGCTGCTCGAGACGTGGGAGCACGACGAGGCGCTCGGGGCCCGGCTCTGGACGCAGCGGCTCGGCTCAGACGAGCACCGCTTCGTCGGCGCCGCGCACGGACTGGTCGGAAACGTGCAGGTGCTGCGGCGAGGTGGCGAGCTCCTTCCGGCCGACCGGCGGGACGAGGTCGAGCGCCGCGCGGTCGAGACGCTGTCTCGGCTAGCGGTCGTCGAGGACGGCCGGGCGAACTGGCCCGCCCTCGCCGGCGGCGAGCTGGCCGTCCGCGGGCGGATCCGCGTCCAGTGGTGCCACGGCGCTCCGGGCGTCCTGAGCGCCCTATGGGATGCCGCGCC
>VAXK01000351.1 GCA_005885565.1 Actinomycetota bacterium | reverse complement strand
CGCGTAGCTCATCACGGCGCCCTGCGAGAAGCCGCCGAGCGCGAAGGGCAGGTCGTGCTCGGCGAGGAGCTCGTCGAGCCACGCGGAGACGAGCTCGTAGGTCGAGGTGAACGTCGCCGGATCGGGGTAGCCGATCCGCCAGACCGCGTACCAGTGCGCGCCGCCGGGGGGAAGCGACAGCGGCCCGCGTGGCGCGACGCCGAGCAGCCGCCGCTCGGGGTCGAGGACGTCGAAGAGGGGCAGGAGGTCGAGCTCGTCGGCGCCGCGGCCGTGGAAGAGCACGAGCAAGCCCTCCGGCTCGGCCGCGGCCGGCCGGACGCGGTGCACGAGCTCAGGCGTAGCCGCGGACCTTCCAGTACGCGACGACGATGCTGCCCGCACCGACGAGCACCATCCCTGCGATCCCGAGCAGGCCGATCCGCCCGTAGGCGGCGTGCGCGCGCCCGAAGCGCGCGAGGACGAGCGTGCCGAGGATTCCGCCCACCAGGCCGCCGATGTGCCCGCCCCACGAGATCCCGCTGAAGGTGAAGCTGAAGATCAGGTTGATCACGATCAAGCCGAAGGCCTGGCCGCCGACGATCCGGCCGGTCGCGAAGTACTCGAGCACGAGCAGCGCGCCGAAGAGGCCGAAGATCGCGCCCGACGCGCCGACCGTCAGGACGAACGGCGCCTGCAGCAGCGCCCCGGCCGAGCCGGCGAGGAGCGACACGAAGTAGAGAAGGAGGTAGCGGCCACGGCCGAGCATCTCCTCGAGCGGCGAGCCGACGAGCCAGAGGATCAGCATGTTCATGCCCAGGTGCAGGATGTTCGCGTGCAGGAACCCGGCGGTGATCAGGCGCCACCAGCCGCCGTTCGCGACGTCGGGGCCGTCGAGGGCGAACCGGCCGACGACGCTGCCGCCGCCGAAGGCCGTCGTGCCGGAGCCCGTTCCGATCTCGGCGAGGTACACGAGCACGTTGGCGGCGACGAGCGCCTTCGTGACGAGCGCGCCGGTGCCGGCCCAGCCCGCCCGGCGCACCTGCGAGCGCACTCGTGCGACGCCCTGCGGCTTCCCCGAGTGGTCGGGGCAGCGCAGGCCGACGGGCGCGACGGTCATGCACTCGGTGCAGATCGGGCGCCCGCACTCCGAGCAGGAGAGCCCCGTCTCGCGGTTCGGATGGCGGTAGCAGTACGCCACAGCCCGCTAGCGTAGCCCCCGGCCATGAGGGTGCATGTCGCCTTCACCCCGTCCGAAGCGGCCACGGCCGAGCTCGGCATCGTCGTAGACGTCGTCCGCGCGACCTCGTCGATCGCGCAGGCGCTCGCGGCCGGCTACCGCCGGGTTCTCTGCTGTGCCGAGGTGGACCAGGCGCGCGCGCTCCGCGCCTCGCTCGACGACGCCGTGGTCGGCGGCGAGCGCGACGCGGTCCGCATCGAGGGGTTCGACCTCGGCGCCTCGCCGCGCGAGCTCCTCGAGCCGCGCGCGGAGACGCTCGTCCTGTCGACGACGAACGGGACGCGGGCGATCCTCGCGGCTGCGGAGCGCTGCGACGAGGTCGTGCTCGGGAGCCTGCTGAACCTCGACGCCGTGGCCCGCGCGGCGCGTGCGACAGGCGACGTGGCGATCCTCTGCGCGGGCTTCAAGGGCGGGTTCGCCTTCGACGACGCGTACTGCGCGGGGCGAATCGTGGCTGCGCTCGGCGGCAAGCGGACGGACGCCGCGAACGCGGCGGGGCCTCGAGGCCGACATCGAGTGGTGCGCCCGCGAGAGCGTCCTCGACGTCGTTCCCCGGCTCGCGCGCGTGGTCGACGGCGCGGCCGAAGTCGTGTAGCGCCCCCGCCCTGCTCAGGGCGGGGGCGCTGGTTCGTGCGTCAGTCGTTCTTCAGTGCGTGGTGCGTCTCACCGGTGCCGACCGCGCCGAAGGTGCCGGCGCTGCTCGACACGTGTGTCGCCTGCGCCGCGCTCGCGACCGACAGGCGGCCCGGCGAGTACATCGCCTCGTCGAACGCGGCCGTCGTCGCCTCGTGGCCGACCGCGAAGACCGTCGTGGCCTTGCTGCCGGAGAACGAGGTCGAGATGTAGTCGCCGACCATCGGGCCCTGCGAGGTGTTCGCGATCTCGCTGAGCGCCATCGGCCCGGCGAGCTGGGTCGCATCGCCCCAGTGGGCCCCGCCGTCCGGCGACGAGATGTAGCCCACGTCGAGCCGGCAGGCGCCGCCGCAGTTGGCGTTGGGATAGAAGTAGTACGTCAGCGCCAGGTGCGTGCCCGAGCCGGAGGTGGTCGGATCGACGGCCAGGCCGGGGATGAAGTGGTCGACGCTGCTCGTCACGTCGTCGATCGGCACGCGGGCCGGATCCGTCCAGCTCACACCGTCGGACGACTTCGAGAACACGATGTCGTTGGACGTGCAGCCCTTCCGGAAGCGGCAGTCCTCCCACGCGACGTAGACCGTCCCGTCGGCGGCGATCTCCGCGGTCGGGAGCGGGCTCGTGCGCAGGCCGCCCGCGACGCCGTGGAAGCGGATCCCGGAGACCTTGAACCCGCGGCTCCAGGAGGCCCCGCCGTTGTCGGAGTGGAACGCCGAGATCGTGCCGTTCAGGCTCTCGAACGGGACGACGACCCGGCCGCTCGACTGCACGACGGGCTGGCCGCCGAGGCCCTTGTCGTTGCCGTCGGTGCGGATCGGGACGCTCCACGTCAGGCCGCCGTCGGTCGACGTCGACATCAGCTCGAGGTCGCCGTCGCCGAAGTTGTCGAGCTCCGTGTAGCAGTGGCCGCGGAACGGGCTCGACGCGTTGTTGTCGCAGGCCGTCCAGTTCTTGTCGAGATCGACCGAGTTCGAGACGGGCGGCGGGATGCTGATCGCGGGGCCCCACGTCTGGCCGTCGTCGGTCGATCGGTTGACGAAGACGGTCGGCACGCTCGTGTTCGGCAGGAGCGGGATCGACGAGACCATCCAGACGCCGTGGGCGGCGTCGTAGGCGACGCTCGGGTCGCTGACCCGCTCGTATGGGCTCGACGCATTGCCGGAGTTGAAGGTGTCGTGCAGGAAGCCCGGTGCGTCCCAGCTCGCGCCGCCGTTCCCGGAGCGGACGACGCCGATGTCGCTCGCGCCGCCGTTGAAGAAGCGACCGACCTGGAACGCCGCGACGACGGTGCCGCCGTAGGCGAACGTGTCCGGCTCGAGCTCGGTCGCGTGCTGGCTCGTTGGATTCGTATACGGATCGGCGCTCACCTGGGTGAGCGCGACGTTCGCGCCGGCGACGCCGGCCATGGTCAAAACACCGGCGACGGCGAGCACGACGGCTCGACGCCACCTCCGAAACTCTCCCCTCATGGAAACCTCCTAGAAGTCCGCAGACAGGGTCACGGTCTACCGCGATCCGAGAGAGAAGTCAATATCGAGCCGCGCCTCAGGCCCAGGGCAGCTCGTCCCACCCGTCCGGCCGGCCGTCGGTCGGCGGCGCGAACGGCGCGTAGGCCTCCTCCGGCGAGGTCGTCTCCTGCTCGGCGCTCGCACCGTGACGGCGCGCGAGCTCCGACGCCGGGTAGAGCAGCCGCTCGTCCGGGTCCCTCGCACCGGCCATGAGGATCGCGCACGGGCCGTCGCCCGCTCCGACGAACACGTGCTCCGTCCCTGCCGGACAGTGCACGAAGTCCCAGGCCTGGAGCGGCCGTTCCTCGCCGTCGACGAGCAGCAGGCACTCCCCCGCCAGCACGAGAAAGTCCTCCTGGAGAGACTCGGAGTGGTAGAGGCAGTTCGGCTGCCCCGGCTGCAGCACGCGGACGTTGATGCCGAGCTGCGGGAACGGCGCCTTCGGTTCCTCGAAGCGGCACGACGCTCCGAAGGTCTCGTGCTTCCGCCAGCGCGCGTCACGGACGTTGAGGACGAACCAGTCCGCCATGCTCCTCCTTCCTCGACAATGAGGAGAGGCACGGTACGGGAGTTCGTGTACCCTGCGCGCGCTCAACAGGGGTCGAAAAAAGGGGGAGACCTTGAAGTACGTGGCAGGCGCCGCGGCGCTCGCGTCGGCATTCGTGCTGGCCGGAGTGGCCGCGGCAGACACGACGGGGGACGTGCTCACGCTCTATCCCGTCGGCGGCGGACAGGACACCTACGCCGCCTGGAAGGCGCAGGAGGGACGGCCCGACTCGCAGGGAACCGCGAACCAGGCCCTCTACCTCCAGCGGCTGACGAATGCGCCGGACACGCCCGCTGCGGCGCACGTGCGCGGGCTCGAGAACACGCCGGTGACGGCGCTCGTGAGCCTCTCGTACGAGCACCGCGTTCCCGGGCTGTGCACGAAGACGGATCCGCGGTGGACGCTCTTCATCCGGGGCAAGAGCGGGAGGCAGTACGTCGTCAACCT
>VAXK01000350.1 GCA_005885565.1 Actinomycetota bacterium | reverse complement strand
CGAAGCAGTAAGCACGCGTTCCTAGCCTCGCAGATAGGCTGCGCGCCCTGCTCGCGTCAGCGAGGCGACGTGCGCTCCCCCTTTTCGGACAGGAGCCTGTGGCGACCAGGGCTCGGGCTGGGATCCGCTTCGGTGGCAGCCGGCCTTCTGAGCTCTTGTATTACTAGAGTGCTTTAGCTATCGGGGTCGAGGACGTAGGCGCCGTAGTACCCGGCGTGATAGACGGGCCGCTTGCCGGGCGGGCCGTTGTCGCGGTACCCGGCTTCGGTCGCGGCGCGGTGAAACGCGTCGACGATGGCGTCGTCGGCGACGGGGAAGGCGATGTGGGCGTGCTCGGTCGGCGTCCCGGAGACGACGGAGAAGCCTCCGCTCTCGCGGCCGAACGACGCACGCTCCGAGCCGTCGTACCGAAGGGCGAAGCCGGCGAAGGGCGCCACCGTCTCGTAGAAGCGCTTCGAAGCGGAGACGTCCGCGACGCGCATCCACAGGTGGTCGATGCACCCGCGCGTGTGCACGGTGTCGTGGTGGACGGCCTCGGCGCTGTTCCCGTCGGGGTCGAGCAGGAACGCGCCGTAGTAGTCCTCGCTGTACTGCGGCCGCGGTCCCGGCACGCCGTCGTCCCGGTAGCCGGCGGCGGTGCCGGCGCGCCAGAACTCGTCCACGTGCTCTCGCGAGGGAGCGGTGAAGCCGATGTGCAGCCTCCGCGTCAATGGCTTGTCGTCGCTCGCCTGCGCAAGCGAGAAGTCGACCCACTCAGCGTAGTGCTCGTCGGAGTGCGTGCGCTCGAGCCCGACGGTCGGGAGGATCGTGTCGTAGAACCCTTCGGACGCGGCGCGGTCGGACACTCGGATCGTCACGTGGTCGAACACGTCTAGATTCTGACCCGTGATCCTCGAGAACGGCGTCGTGCGGACGATGGAGCCGAGCCTGCCGGTCGCGCGCGCGCTCGCCGTCGCCGGTGACGTCGTCGCCGGCGGAGTCGGAACGCACGAGACGGCGCTGCCGAGCCCCGAGCGCGTCGACCTCGGCGGCCGCTGCGTCCTGCCGGGCTTCAACGACGCGCACGTGCACTTTCCGACCTGGTCCGTGGCGCGGCGCGAGGTGCGTCTCGAGGGAGCGCGCTCGCTGGAGGAGGCGGTCGCGCGCGTGGCGGAGGTGGTGCCGTCGGTGCCCGAGGGACGGTGGCTGCGGGGCTTCGGCTGGCGAAGCGGCGAGTGGTCGCCGCCGGTCGAGCCGACGAAGGAGGCGCTCGACCGCGTCACCGGCGACACGCCCACGGCGCTCATGGCCAAGGACTACCACTCCCTGTGGCTCAACTCGGCCGCGCTCGCGTGCGCGAACGGCGAGCTCCAGGTACCGGGCGGCGTCGTCGAGGTGGACGAGCGCGGCGAGCCCACCGGCGTGCTGCGGGAGGAGTGCGCGTGGCACTTCCGCGACTCGCACGCCGCGCCCTCGGACGAAGAGTCGGTCGACGCGATGCGGGAAGGGCTGCGGGTGGCGGCCGCACGGGGGGTGACGGCCGTCCACGACAAGGACGGGTGGCGTGGGGCGCTCCGTTTCTGGCAGCGGCTCGCCGGCGAGGGCGCGCTCACGCTGCGCGTCTGGCAGTCGGTGCCGGCCGAGCAGGTTTCCGAGCTGGCAGCGCTCGGCGTGCGGAGCGGCTTCGGCGACCCGCTGCTCCGGATCGGCTACCTCAAGGCGTTCATGGACGGGACGCTCGGCTCGCAGACCGCGCGGATGCTCGACGGGTCGGGCGTCGAGATCACCTCGCGCGCCGAGCTCGAGGAGGTGGTTCGGCGGGGCGTGGCGGCAGGGTTCCCGGTCGCCGTGCACGCGATCGGCGACCTCGCGAACCGGGAGGCGCTCGACGCCTTCGAGGCGACGCGCGACGCCTGGGCGCCGGCCGGGCTGCGGCCGCGCATCGAGCACGCGCAGCTCCTAGCGCCCGAGGACGTCGGGCGCTTCGCCCGCCTCGGCATCGCCGCGTCCGTCCAGTTCAGCCACGCCCCGTCCGACCGCGACCTCGCCGACCGCTTCTGGGCCGGTAAGACGGACGGCGCGTACGCGTACCGGTCGCTCCTCGAGTCGGGCGCGGTGCTCGCGAACGGCTCCGACGCGCCGATCGAGGAGCTCGACCCCTGGGCGGGGGTCTGCGCCGGCGTGCTGCGGACGATCGACGACCGGCCCGCGTGGCACCCCGAGCAGACCGTGAGGCTCGAACAGGCGCTCGAGGCGACGACGCTCGCGCCGGCCTGGCTGGCCGGCGACGAGCGCCGCCGCGGGAAGCTCTTGCCGGGGTTCGCGGCCGACCTGGTCGTCCTCGATCGCGATCCGTTCGAGTGCGCCGACCCGGAGGAGCTCCGCGAGGTGCAGGTCGTGGCGACGAT
>VAXK01000006.1 GCA_005885565.1 Actinomycetota bacterium | reverse complement strand
CGAAGAAGTCGGGCGACTGGAGATGGGCGGAGAGGTTCTCGTCCTTGACGTCGACGCTCGCGACCTGCGCCGTGCCCTCGAGCGACGCGCGTGAGCCGTCGACGGTCAGCTCGGCTCCGATCTCGTGGAACTCCCCTTTGAACCTCCCGGCCAGGTAGGAAACCTCGAAGTCGACCCGCGAATGAACGAGGTCGAGGTTCCAGGCACCGGCCGGTGCAACGGTCAAAATCGGCGTGCTCATCGGCTTTGCTGCTCCTTTCGTCCTTACGGAGCGTCTAGATATACTTGCAACTGCAAGCACTCTACCGAATTGGTTGTTGCGTATGCAAGTAACTTCGAAAACCGATGTCGCGGGTCTTCTCGCTCGGCTCGTGGCGCGTGAGTTGCCGAGCGCGAGCGGACTGGATGCCTGGGACTCGTTCCTGCGGGCACACGCCACGCTCATGCGCCGCCTCGAGATAGATCTCGCGCAGGGAACGGGCCTAACGCTGGCCGACTTCGACGTGCTCGCTCAGCTGGCGCGCGCGGGCGGTGAGTTACGCATGACGGACCTGGCGAACCGGGCGCTCGTCTCGCGGTCAGGCATGACCCGGCGTGTGGCCCGGCTGGTCGAGGAAGGCCTCGTCCGGCGAGCCAACGCCGATGCAGACGCACGCGGTGTCGTCGTCGCGCTGACCGACGCCGGCGTGGCACGCCTCACCGAGACCGCCCCGGTGCACCTGCGCGGGGTCTCGGAACTGTTCGTCGCGCAGCTCGACGAGCAGGAGCTCGCCGTCCTCAAGAACGCTCTGGACAAAGTCACCGTCGACTGCACGTTTGGCTGAGAGCCGAGGTCGCTACGGGTGCTTACGGTGAGGCGTACTCGTCGTGGCGGCGGATCCACATCTCGGACAGGTCGCCCTCGTTGCGCCCGATTGGGGCGCGGTCGAGGATGCCGTAGAAGCCCATCAGGAACTCGAGTCCTCGTGCGCCGGTCGAATAGGTGTGGTAGACGACACCGTCGCTGATCGCGAACGAGTTGAAGACCGGTCCTTCGGCGAGGTAGCCCGCTGGGTCCGTGCCGCATTGGGCAGCGAGCCCCGGTACCGGACCGAGGTCGTCACTCTCGAGGAACTGCCTCAGCTCGTCGTCGGTGTGCGTGGCGCCGAAGTCGAGGTTGAAGTCGGACCTTGCCGCCGAGACCCACGGGAAGCTCCACTCCATCCGCTGCTTGTACGCCCGGAGCCGCTCGAGCGGTGCACGCGAGACGCAGAGGAAGGTCGCGTCGCGCGCGTTCAGGTGCGGAACCGCTCCGTTGTAGGTGTCCGCGCCGGAAGAGCAGACCGGGCAGCCCGCCGTGTATTGCGGACCGAACATGAAGTGGTAGACGAGCAGCTGCGAGCGACCGTCGAAGAGCTGCGCAAGGGTCCTGCGCCCTGTGTCCGTGTCGAACTCGTAGTCCTTTTCGATCGGCACCCAGGGCAGCTCGCGCCGCCGCTTCGCCAGCTCGTCGCCCGCGCGAGTGAGCTCTTTCTCCTGCTCGAGCAGCTCGTCCCGGGCGGCCCTGTACTCCTCGCGCGTCCCGACCTTGTGATCGCCCATGAGTTTCATGACCTGTTTTCCTTTCTCAGAGACCTTCAGACCGGGAACGCCGAAGGCACGACGACGACGAGAACGCCGAACGCAAAGATCCCAAGCGCCAGCGTGGCGTCGAGGAACGGCCGCGGCGGCAGCAGCTTCTGCGCAAGCACGATCGCGGTCGCGGCGACCATCAGCGTGACATTCATCACCGACGGCATCAGTCCGGGTACTCGTCCTTCCGCCAAGTAAGGGGCTCGGCGGATTGGGTCTTCGGCGTTCGCTCGAGTAGGAAGCTGAAATAGGGTGCGACGAACGGGTCGGGCGCCGACACGGTGTACGTGTGGTAGACGGTCCCGTCCTCGAGCGCGAAGACGATCCAGCTCGGGTTCTCGCGCAGACCATCCTTCAGCTCAGCCCCAACCTGACGCGACCACACCTCGAGCCAATCGGGCGGGTTGTCGATCATCTCCTTGACCTCGGCAACCTGCTGCGCCTGCTGCTCGTTCATCGCGAGACCGAAGTCGAACGCGAAGTCGGTGTTGTAGGTGGAGACGTAGGGGAACTGCCAGCCCATCCGCCGCTTGTAGGCGGTCAGCCGCTCGATCGGCGCCCGCGAGAAGCAGAGCAGTGTCACGTCGCGATGGTTCAGGTGGACGATCGAGCCGTCGAGGCCGTCGCCCAAGCTGGTGCAACCTGGGCAGGCGCCGAGCGTGTAATCGGGGCCGAACATGATGTTGTAGGCGAGCAGCTGCGAGCGCCCGTCGAAGAGCTCGGCGAGGGTCTTCTTGCCGTCCTCGGTGTCGAACTCGTACTCCTTCTCGACCGGGACCCAGGGGAGATCGCGACGCTTGCTCTTGATCTCCTCGTTTCGCTCCGCCTGCTCCGTCTCGACCTTGGCGAGCTCGTCTCGGGCCACCTGCCATTCCTCGCGGGTTCCGATCTTGTGTTCGGTCATCTCGTCTCCCTCCAGTCCGACTCGGGCTCTCCCGTGCGAGCCGAATCCATCGTCGGATCGGACGCTACCGGGATCCACGAAATGAGACCGGCGGCGGCCCGAAAACTCATCGCACCGGTCCTCGAACCGCAGCTCGCGTTCACGGCTGCGCAGTAGCGGAGGAACGATACGGACCCCACTGGAGACCGGGCGTGGCCGTCAGAGATTCGCGGCCAAGGATGGAGCCTTTATGGAGCCTAGTGGTCGCAACGCGTGGCAACCGACAGCAGGGCGTTTATGCAAGCAGCACTCCGCCAATCAGCACCAACGAGCCGAGGGTTCGCGCCCGATCGCTGTAGCCGCGCAGCAGGTTGTACAGCTTGCTCAGGTAGATGGGAAAGGCGGCGGCATAGACGACGGAGAGGGATGCGATCAGCAACAGCCGCTTGCGGTGGTCAGGCGAGCTTCGAGCGATCGGTGCCGAGCGGCTGCCGGGGAATCGCGACCCGGGGTTCGCGCTAGCTCGACACGATCGCGCTCAGGCCGAGCCACGACGCCAGTTCGTCCAACTCGGCCTCCACGGCCTTCGTCATCGTGCGCGGGAACTTCACGTCCCTGTGGATTGCGTTGACCCGCAGCACGGAGGCCTTGCGATCGGCGGCGGCGTCGAGCTTCCCGACCAGCTGGTCCTCGTGGAGGATCGGGAGGGCGAAGTAGCCCCAGCGGCGCTTGGCGGCGGGCTTGTACATCTCGAGCGTGTACTCGAAGTCGAACAGCTCCTGGGCTCGGACACGGTCGTGGACGAGCCGGTCGAAAGGCGACAGCAGCGCCGTCCGTCCCTCGAAGTCGTCGCCGAGCGCGGCGGGATCGACGCGCCAGTCGCCCTTGACGCCCTCGACCACGGCGGGCTCGCCGGCCTCGCCGACGTCCACGGGCTCGATGGGTGTCGCCCTGGTCTTCTTGCGGGCGATGCCGAGCGAGGCGAGCCGCCGCTCGTTCTTCCTGCGCTCGGCCTCCTCGACGGACGGGACGACGACGTCCGGCGGATAGACCCGCTCGGCCAGGTCCCACAGCCGTTCCCGCCCAACGCGCCCGGCGATCGCGACCTCGCCCCGCATCATCAGGAACTCCATCATCTGCGTGACGTTGCGGTTGTTCGTCCACCCGCTCGATGCCCACGGCACCACGCAGGAGTCCGGGATGTCGCGCGAGCTCAATGGGCCCGAGCTCCCGAGCCGCTCGAGGATGTCGCGCCGGAAGCGGTCGTTGTCGCGCAGCCAGGCGCGCTGCCGGTCGTAGCTCGGCCAATCGGCCGCACCGGCGAGGTACAGGCCGAGGTCGCTCGTCGGCCGCACCAGCGCGCCGAGCTCGAACAGCGTCCTGTCGTGCTCCAGCGCCTGTTTGAGCTCGGCGGGTCCGTACGTAGAGCCGAGGCGGCTCCAGGCCACGAGGTCGGCAGTCGGCGCGACCGCGGCGGTCGGGTCGATCTGCAGCAGGGTCAGCTGCCGCACGACCGCGAGCAACTCGGTCGGCCGGCGGGCGTCGAGCATCTGCGCGCGCACCGCGATCCGCCGAGCCTGCGCCTTCGTCAGCCGATGCACGGACGTCCCGGGAAGACTCAGACCGTTCGCAGCGCCTCGATCGTCGCCGTAGGGACGATCCCCTCCACGCGGCGCGCCAGCTCTGCGTGCAGGGTTATGAACGCGTCCGCCTGCAGCTGAGTGAGTGCAACGTACTCGGCGTCGTAGGTCTCGGCCCACCCCAGTTGCTCGGCGAGGTTCCAGGCCCGACGCCGGAGCACGGCGTCGCCGAGGAGGCGGATCGGCATGGCCCAGATGCGGGTGAGCCGGTCGAAAGCGACATCCGGCGCGATCTCGCCGCCGTGCACCGCCTCGTGCACGGCCGACAGCGTCTGCGAGCGCAAGAGCGTCGGCGCAAGAAGCTCGTGCTCGGCCCGGACGTCGATCCCCTCATTTCGCCAGGTGGAGAACGACGCCGCAGTCGACGACGAATCTGGTCACCTGCCGTCCACGCTACCGAAAGAGGTGCGCCCGCTCGACGTCGTCGGACACTCGGCGCAGTCCCATGCTTCACTGGTGCCCATGCGTGCAACCGTCATGTACGGCGCGGGCGACGTTCGTGTCGAGACCGTCCCCGACGCCCGCCTCGTCGAACCCACCGACGCGCTCGTCACCGTCACCCGCTCCGCCATCTGCGGCAGCGATCTCTGGCCCTACAAGCAGATGGAGCGGAGCGAGACCGGCCGTCGCATGGGCCACGAGTTCATCGGCGTCGTCGAAGCCGTCGGCGACGAGGTACGGACGGTGAAGCCCGGCGACGTCGTCGTCACGCCGTTCGTGTGGTCCGACGGCACCTGCGTCTTCTGCCGGGAAGGTCTGCACACCTCTTGCCTCCACGGAGGTCGGTACGGCTTCGACGGCGTCGACGGCGGCCAGGGCGAAGCTGTCCGTGTCCCGCAGGCGGATGGCACGCTCGTCGTCCTGCCGGTCGAAAGGGACGACGCGCTGATGCCGTCGCTCCTGACGCTCTCCGACGTGATGGCGACCGGCCATCATGCAGCTCGGAGCGCCGAGGTTGGTCCCGGCAAGACGGTGGCCGTCGTCGGTGACGGCGCCGTCGGCTTGTGCGGCGTGATCGCCTCCCGACGCCTCGGCGCCGAGCGGATCATCGTCCTCGGCCGTCATCCTGACCGGATTGCGCTCGCGAAGCAGTTCGGCGCGACCGACGTCGTCAGCGAGCGAGGCGACGAGGCGGTCGAGCGCGTGCGCGAGCTCACCGACGGCTTCGGCGCGCACTCCGCGCTCGAGTGCGTCGGCCTCGAGCAGTCGACCGTCACCGCCCTGACCATCGTCCGACCGGGTGGAGCCGTCGGCCGCGTCGGCGTGCCACAGGAGGAGTCGATTCCCGACGCGCAGCCGACGTTCTTCGACAACGTCACCATCGCCGGAGGCCCGGCACCGGCGCGCGCGTACATCGAGGAGCTGCTGCCGGACGTCCTCGAAGGCCGGATCGAGCCCGGCCGAGTCTTCGATCGCGTCGGTCCCCTCGACGAGGTGCCCGACGGCTACCGGGCGATGGACGATCGCGAGGCGATCAAGGTGATGATCGAGCTCTGACTGACCCACCTCGCGATGCTCGATATCGACGACGAAGGCAACGGCCCGACCTGGGGCGACCACGTCAGCGACGAGGAGTACGGGGCCGAGCTCAGAGTTCGGAGAGCGCGCTCGTGATCCGAGCGATGTCGTCCTCGTCGTTGTAGAAGTGGATCGCCAGACGCAGGTTGCCTGCTCGGGCCGAGCATACGATGCCACGCCGTTTCAGCTCCGCCACGAGGTGCACGGGTTCGCGGTCACCGAGAGGTACCGACACGATGCTGCTGCGATTCGCCTCGGGCAGGTCGACCGGCGTCCACCCGGCCTCGGAGAGCGATGCGCGGAGCATCTCGGCCAACTCGCGATTCCGGCCGTAGACGGCGTCGGCGCCGAAGACGTCGAAGACGGAGAGGGCTGCCTCGTTCCCGATCGCCGCAAGCCAGCTGATCGAGTTGTCGAAACGCGATGCGGTCGGTGACAGGTCCATCGTCGGTCCGAAGAAACTCTCGAGCGGGACGCGTCCGGCCTTCCAGCCCGCGTTGAGCGGCACAAACCGATCCTGCGCCTCGCGGGAGAGATAGCAGTATCCGAGACCACGACCCGCGTTCAACAGGAACTTGTGATCAGGAACCGCCAGCACGTCGACGGCGCCGAGATCCCCCGCTACCGGCAACGCGCCTACGAGCTGAGAGCCGTCGACGAAGACGATCGCGCCGACTCCGCGGGCGATCGCGCTGATCGCTCGGAGGTCAGAACGGTGTCCTGTCGCGGTCTGCACGCCGCTGAATGCGACCACCACGGTCCCTCCGTCGACGCATTCGGCGACGTCCTCGGGTTCCAGCCCGCCGTTTCGGAACGGAACCTGCCGAACCTCGTACCCCTTCTTCGCAAGCAGTCGCCACGGGTAGTGGTTCGAGCTGTACTCGCGCTCGCCGATCACGACGTTCTGCCCCCGGCTCCCAGGACCGAGCTGCGCAGCCACCAAGCCGGCAGCCGCCGACACCGACGCGATCAAGGCGACGTCGCCCCGGTCGGCACCCATCAGCGCGGCCACCGCAGTCCTCGCGCTCTCGCCCGCGGCCTCGCCACGGACATAGTCCAGACCACTCTCCGCCCAATCGTCCACGTAGCTGTGATAGGCGGCAACCAGCGCTCGGCTCGCCAAGCCAACCGCAGCCGTGTTGAAGTACGCCGTCTTGCCGGTCGCTGGGAACAGGCCGCGAGCCCCTCGTACGTCACCGAGCGAGCCCGAGTCTTTGCCGTTCATCCTCGACACGCTAACTGCGGCCGCGGGCTTGCCTACTGCGGCGCGAGCGTGAATGCGACCTCGTCGAGGTAGCACCAGATCCAGTCTTCGCCGGGCTCGGCCGAGCGGATGATCGGATGGCCGCTCTCGCGTCCGTGTGCCGTCGCGTGCCTGTTCGGCGACGAGTCGCAGCAGCCGATCTTCCCGCACGTCATGCACATGCGGAGATGCACCCAGCCGCTTCCGATCTTCAAGCACTCTTCACAGCCTTCGATCTTCTCCGGGAGCGCCGTCAGCTCGATCTGGTCGAGGTGGCTGCAGATAGGGGAGCTCGCTGACACGTCACACGTCCTTTCCGTCGGCAAACACAAGGGCGACCGCAAAGTCACCCGCATGATCGGTCCACCACGACTCGACCCGCAGCCCGGCCCGGCCGGCCTCGAGCTCGAGCTGTTCGCGGCGGAACTTCGAGCTGATCTCGACTCGGAGCGGCTCGCCCTCCTCGAAGGCCAGGTCGATCTCGAGACCCTGGATCGAGACGCTGTGCGCCTGCCGCGCGCGGAAGCCGATGTCCATCCACTCGTGCTCCGGATCCCAGCGCGCCTCGTACACGAACCGCTGCTGGTCGAACGTCGCGTCGAGCTCCGCGTCGACGGCGTCGAGGGCGTTGCGGACGAACGCCTCGGTCACGCCCTTGGTGTCGTTGTACGCCGCTTCCAGACGGGCGACGTCCTTGACGAGGTCGACGCCGACCAAGAAGGCGTCCTCCTCGCCGAGCGCGCTCGCCAGCGTCGCGAGGAACCGCGCCCGCTGCACGGGATAGAGGTTCCCGATCGTGCTTCCGAGGAGCGCGATCAGCCGAGGGCCGCGCCCGGGGAGGGTGTCGAGATCGCGCTCGAAG
Source organism: Actinomycetota bacterium (assembly GCA_005885565.1). Lineage (GTDB taxonomy): Bacteria > Actinomycetota > Thermoleophilia > Gaiellales > Gaiellaceae > AC-50. The sequence continues at coordinate 1,310 of VAXK01000006.1, read as the reverse complement.
TCACCGACGATCGCATGGACGAAGATCCGCGGATACGCGGCCGCGATCGCCTGCGCGCTCGCTCGCAGGGTCTGCGCGCTCACGTCGAGCGGAACGAAGCGCTCGATGTCGAGCGCATCCAGGAGAACACGGGTGTTCCTTGCGCCGCCGGCGCCGAGCTCGACGAGCGTGCGCGCCTGAGTGCGCCCTGCGATCGTGCCCGCCCGGGCGCGGAGGATCTCGCCCTCCCGCCGCGGAAGGTAGTACTCCGGAAGCCGGGTGATCTCCTCGTACAGCCGTGAGCCGCGCTCGTCGTAGAGCCAGACCGCGGGCAGCTCCTTCACCTCGGCCTGCAAGTTCCGGAGCGTCGCCTCGTACAGGGCCGGGCGGCCGTCGGCCACGTCCACGCGAACGCCACACTCCGTCGCCGCTCTAGACATCGCGCGCGCAGCGGACGCCGGAGAAGATCTGCCGCCGCTGCGGGAGATCCCAGTTGCGGAACGTGGGCCGGGCGACCAGCGGATCGGTGACCCACGAGCCGCCGCGCAGCACCCTGTACTCCTCGCCGAAGAAGGGCTCCGAGTATTCCGGGTACGGAAAGGCGCGAAAGCCGGGATAGCCGTCGAAGGGAGACGCCGTCCACTGCCAGACGGCACCCCGCACGTGCTCGAGCTCCTCGCCGACCGTCTTCGCCGCCTTCTCCCACTCCGCCTCGGTCGGCAGGCGTTTCCCGGCCCACCGCGCGTACGCCTCGGCCTCGTGAAACGAGACGTGCTGGACGGGCTCGCGCGGCGGCAGCCCGTCGACGCCGAGCGGCGCAGCCGCCCCTTCCGCCTCGCGCCACGCCCAGCCTTCGTCGCTCCAGGCGTCGCGGTCGCGGTAGCCGCCGGCCTCCACGAACGCCGCGTAGTCCGCATTCGTGACCAGGGCACGGTCGATCCGGAAGGTCGGGAGATCGACGGCGTGCGCGGGCCGTTCGTTGTCGTAGGCCCACGGATCCGTGGCGCCGAGCGTGAACGAGCCGCCGGGGACGACGACGTCGCCGCTCGCCTCGACCTCCGGAGGGCGCCGCGGCTCCGGCCCCGGCAGGCCCGCGAGCGCCAGCGTCTGCGCCATCGTCTCGGCGTGCTGGAGCTCGTGCTGGACGACCATGCCGACGACGAATTCGTCGAGCGACGTTTCGGCGAGGCGTGCGAGCACCGCCTCGCGCACGTCCCTGAGGTAGGCGCGTGCGGCCTCCGGCGGCAGGATCGGCAGCCGGCCGCGCTCGTCGCGTGCGTGGGCGGACGCGTCGTAGAGGTCGTCGTACTCCGACGAGACCGCGTTCCGTC
>VAXK01000309.1 GCA_005885565.1 Actinomycetota bacterium | reverse complement strand
CGCCACGGGGCGGCTCGCGCTCGCCTACTACACGGTGAGCGGGACGCGCCTCGACGTCTGGCTCGTCTCTTCGCGGGACGGCGGCGCGACCTGGACGAAGCCGCAGCGGTTGAGCGCGCAGCCGGTCTCGTCCAGCTGGATCGCCGCGACCAGCGGCGGGCTCATGGTCGGCGACTACATCTCGACCTCGTTCGCGGGCGGCCGCGCGGTGCCGATCTTCGTCCTCGCCCGCCGCCCGACCGGCGGCCGCCTCCACGAGTCGGCCTTCGCCGCCTCGCTCGCCGTGCCTCGTTAGCGCGTGTTCCGTCACGGTGGCTGCCACCGGACGTGGCCGGACCGACCCGCCGGCGATCGGTCTTCGAGAGCCATACGTGCGACTTCCGTGACGTTCGCGCCACAGTTTCGCGACGGTGGCTGCCACCGGGACTAGGCTCGGCCGGCCTTGTGCAATTGGGCGTAGATCGAGCGCGCCGTCCTGGCCGGCACGCCGGGCACGCCCTCGAGCTCCTCCTGCGTCGCGGCCAGGAAGCGCTCGGAGGAGCCGAAGTGCTGGAGGATGGCGCGGCGCCGCGCGGGGCCTACGCCCTCCAGGTCGTCGAAGATGGAGCCGAACGAGCGCGTGTCGCGGCGCTGGCGGTGGAAGCCGATCGCGAACCGGTGCGCCTCGTCGCGAATGCGCTGAAGGAGCTGGAGCCCCGGCGAGTGCGGGTCGAGCACCACCGGCTCCGATCGCCCCGGCAGGAACACCTCCTCCACACGCTTCGCCAGCGCGATCACCGCCACGCGCGGCAGGTCGAAGGCCTGCATCGCCGCGAGCGCGGCCGAGAGCTGCCCCTTCCCGCCGTCGACGACGACGAGGTTGGGCGTGGCCGCGAAGGACTCGTCCCAGTCGTCGCCGGTCCCGTCGTCGGAGAGCCGTGCGAAACGCCTCGAGACGACCTCCGCCATGGCCGCGAAGTCGTCCTGGCCGTCGAGGCTCCGCACGCCGAACTTCCGGTAGTGCGCCTTCTTCGGCACGGCGTCCTGGAACACGACCAACGAGCCGACCGGCGACTCGCCCAGGATCGTCGAGACGTCGAAGCACTCGATGCGGATCGGCAGGCTCTCGAGGTTCAGCGCCTCCCGAAGCTCCTCGAGGGCCTCCACCCGCCGGAGCCGCGTCCGCTCGGCCTGCACCGCCTCCGACTCGAGCGCGAGCCGCGCGTTCTGCTCCGCGAGCTCCTGGAGCCGCCGCTTCTCCCCTCGCTCGGCCGCACGCACCTCGACCCGCGAGCCTCGCCGCTCCGACAGGAACTCCTCCAACGCGGACGTGTCCCCCGCGTCCCTCGGCACGACGATCTGCGGCGGCACGCTCGGGGAGGAGCCGTAGTACTCGAGACAGAAGGTCTCGAGCAGCGAGGCCCTGTCCTGTCCGGCCACGTTCTCGAGGTGGAAGGAGTAGCGGTCGATGAGCTTGCCGTCGCGAAGCGGGAAGACCTGCACCGTCGCGCGGTCCTCCTCGACCGCGAGCCCGAGCACGTCGATCGTCCCCACGGCGCGCTTGTCCGCCGCCTGCCGCTCCGCGAGGTGCTGCACCGAGAAGAGGCGGTTCCGGTATCGCGCCGCCTCCTCGAATCGCTCCGCCGCCGCCGCCTCGCGCATCTTCTCCTCCAGCCTGCGCAGGATCGGCGTCGTCTCCCCCGACAGGAACTCGATCACCTGGTCGATGATCGCCCGATAGTCCTCCTCGGACACGTACCCGACGCACGGAGCGAGGCAGCGGTCGATGTGGAAGTCGAGGCACGGGATCCCCGAGTGGCGGCCCGGCTTCGGCCCCTCGCACGGCCGGTACGGGAAGACGCGGTTCAGGACGTCGAGCGTCTCGCGCACCTTCTTCGCGTTCGCGTACGGGCCGAAGTAGACGACCCCGCGCCGGTGTCGCTCCCGCGTGAACATGACCCGCGGGTACTCGTCCTCGACCGTGACGGCGATGTACGGAAAGGACTTGTCGTCGCGAAGGCGGACGTTGAACGGCGGCCGGTGCCGCTTCACGAGGTTCTGCTCCAGGTGGAGCGCCTCGACCTCGCTCCCGGTGACGATCACCTCGACGTCGGCGACGCGCTCCGGCAGCTGCCGGATGGTGGCTCGCCCCGGCCCGGCCTGCTGGAAGTAGCTGCGAACGCGGGGGCGGAGCGACTTGGCCTTCCCGATGTAGAGGACTTCGCCGCGCTCGTCCCGAAGGAGGTAGACGCCCGGCTTCGCAGGCAGCGTCCGGAGCCGATTTTCCAGCGTTTCGTTCACAGTTTCCTAGCCTAGCCGCGGTACTCTCAGCCGATGTCGAAACGGGTCCTGGCCGCAACGATCGTGGCTCTCGCAGCCGTTCCGACGGCGTTCGCGGGCGGCCCGACGATGACGATCGGGGCGACGGAGGACATCGTCAAGCAGCCCGATCTCGTCGCGGCCAAGGCCCAGATGGACCGGCTCAAGCTGGCCGGCCTGCGCGGCGTCCGCATCACGCAGGAGTGGGCTCCGGGCCAGACCGAGCCGGGCGGAGCCGACTTCGACGCGCTGAAGAATGCCGTCACCGCGGCGCAGCTCGACGGGGTGCAGGTGATCCTCTCGGTGACGAACCACGGCAGCCGGACGACCCCGCTCTCCGACCAGGACCAGTCGGACTTCGCCACGTACGCGGCGAACGTCGCGCGGGCGCTCCCGTACGTGCGCGACTACGTGGTCGGCAACGAGCCGAACCTGAACCGTTACTGGCTGCCCCAGTTCGGCCTGGACGGAAGCGACCTGGCCGCGCCCGCGTACGAGTCGCTCCTCGCGAAGACGTACGACGCGCTGAAGGCCGTGTCCCCGAAGATCATCGTCCTCGGGGGCGCCGTCTCGCCGCGGGGGATCGACCGGCCGAACACCGGGCGCGACACGCACTCCCCCACCGCATTCATCACCGACATGGGCGCGGCGTACAAGGCGAGCGCGCGGACGATCCCGATCATGGACGAGTTCGCCTTCCACCCGTACGGCGACAACTCCAGCCAGCCGCCGGACTTCCAGCACCCCGGCTCGACCTCGATCGGGCTCGGCGACTACGACAAGCTCGTCGCGCTGCTCGGGAGCGCCTTCGACGGAACGGCCCAGGCCGGCTCGACTCTCCCCATCGTCTACGACGAGTACGGCGTCGAGACGCAGATCCCGGAGGCGAAGGCGACCTTCTACAACGGCCGCGAGCCGACCACCACGAAGCCGGTCGACCCGGCGACCCAGGGCGCGTACTACGCGCAGGCGATCGCGCTCACCTTCTGCCAGCCGAACATCCGCGGTCTCTTCCTCTTCCACAGCGTCGACGAGACCGACCTCGACCGCTGGCAGTCGGGCCTCTACTACGCCGACGGGACGCCGAAGGCGAGCCTCGCGCCCACGCGCACGGCGGTGCTGGCGGCGAAGCGCGGCATCGTCGCCCGCTGCGCCGGCCTCCGGCTCCCCGTCAAGGCGAAGCTCGACCGCGCCTCCGCCCGAAACCCCCGCTTCAGCTTCCGTCTGAGCTGCGACATCGACTGCACGTACCGCGCGCGGCTCGAGAAGCTGCCGCAGCACTCGACGGTCATGGTCACGAGAGGCGTGGCCGTCGGCGGCAAGCCGCTTCGCGTCTTGTTCGCACCGCGCACGCTCGCTCCCGGCCGCTACCGCTTCACGGTACGCGTCGTCGCGTCGGTCAACGTGGGGCCGTCGCGCTCGCTCTTCGGCGCGGCCTTCCGCGTCCTCTGACGTCCTAAGCTACGAGGGTGGCCGGCGCCGACGTCATCCGCCACCGCCTCGCCGACATCTCGCCGAAGGCGTACCAGCACCCGGCCGACCGCGCGGCGACGGCGGCGCTCGAGCGGATCCCGAAGCTCGACCTCGTCGTCCGCAAGCTGATCGAGTTCCAGTACGAGCGGGCCCTGCGGCAGAGCTTCCTCGCGAGCTCCGTCAAGCTCGGGCCGCGGCAGCTGCCGAAGGTCTGGAAGCGCTACGAGAACGTGCTCGCGACCCTCGACATGCCCGAGACGTACGACCTCTACGTCACGCAGTACCCGCTCACGAACGCCGCCACGATCGGCTCCAAGCAGCCGATGATCGTCCTCGCCTCCTCGGCGGTGTCGCTCCTGGACGAGGCCGAGGTGGAGACGGTGCTCGCGCACGAGGCGGGCCACATCCTGTCCGACCACGTCATGTACACGACGGCGCTCCTCCTCCTGCTCCGGCTGAGCGTGCCTCGGGTGGGCATCGCGACGTTCCCGCTGCTCGCGCTCCAGACGGCTCTGCTCGAGTGGTTCCGCGCCACCGAGCTGAGCTGCGACCGCGCGGCGACGCTCGTGAACCGCGACCCGCTCGTCACGAGCCGGACGCTGATGGTGATGGCCGGCGGCGCCAGCTCGCGGAAGCTGAACCTCGACGCCTTCCTGGCCCAGGCCGCGGAGTACGAGGAGTGGGACTCGGGCTGGGACCGCCTCTCGCGCTTCTTCGTCGAGCTCCGGCTGACCCACGACTTCCCGGTGCGGCGCGTCCACGAGCTGACGAAGTGGGTGCACTCGGGCGAGTACGACCGGATCATCGGCGGCGACTACCCGAAGCGCGGCGAGGACGTCGACCCGCGCGCGGCGGCGAGCGACGCCGTCGACCACTACGCGCGCCGGTTCAAGCGGATCGCGGAGGCGGCTCAGGAGGAGGTCGAGAAGGCGAGCGGACGCCTCTCCGACTGGCTCCGCTACGGTAGTTAGCTTGGAGCAGGGACAGTACGTCGCGTACACGTTCTACAAGGCCGACCCAGCCTGGCGGCGGCTTCCGGTCGAGGAGCGGCAGGCCGGAAAGGACGCGTTCGCCGAGGTGGTCGAGGACTGGGCCGCCCGAATGGCGGCGCTTCGCGCCTACTCCACGGCCGGGGTGCGCCCGGACTGCGACTTCTTCCTGTGGAAGATCACCGAGCGCTACGCCGACCTCGGCGAGCTCGGCGCGGCGCTCAACGCCACCCCGCTCGCGGGCTGGCTCTCGACGCCGTACTCGTACCTCGCGACGACGAAGGCCTCGCAGTACACGAAGGCGCGCCGGCCGCGCCGGGTCGTCCCGCGGGGCGCGCCGTACCTCGTCGTCTACCCGTTCGTGAAGGTCAGGCCGTGGTACGCGCTGTCCCCCGAGGAGCGCCAGCAGGCGATGGACGAGCACATGCGCATCGGCGCCGAGTTCGAGACGATCCAGAACCACACCACGTACTCGTTCGGCATCGACGACCAGGAGTTCATGACCGCGTTCGAGTGCGAGGAGCCCGCCGACTTCATGCACCTGATGCTTACCCTGCGCGAGTCGGAGGCGAGCCGCTACACCGAGCGCGACACGCCCATCTTCGTGGGCCAGGCGATGGAGATCCGCGAGGCGCTCGACGCCCTCGACGGCTTCTCGTCCCGCGTCGAGGCCTGACGCCTACGCGTACGTGTGCTCGTCGCGCCAGATGCGCCACATCGCGAGCCCGCTGAGGCCGAGCACGAGGACGAACGCGAGCGCGTCCGGCCCGGTCGAGAGCCCGTGCAGGATCCAGGCCGACACGTCGGCCACGATCAGCAGCGCCGCGCCGTAGAAGACGGTCTTCGAGCGGCGCGACCACGTGTCGATGTCGCTCCGCCGCTCGCGCCACATGAGGAAGACGAAGAACGCGATCGCGAGGAAGAACGCGATCCGCAGGATCATCGACAGCGCCACCAGCGTCACCTGGAGCTTGAGCACGACCACGATGAGCGCGATCACCCCGATGAGGAGGAAGCCTCGGAGCGTCGGGTTGATGCGGGAGAAGACGTCTCTCACGACGAGGTCAGGTAGGCGCGGACGGCGAGGGCCGCCGCGACAAGGGTAGCTCCGCCGAACCACGCGAGTCGCCGGCGAGGCTCCTCCGGGGCGTAGAGCCACGGCGCCAGGACGGCGGCGAGCGCGAGCGTCCCGTAGGCGTAGTGGAGCTTGTGCGCGGCCCGACGGTGGTCGGAGAGGAGGAGCAGGCCGAGCCCGACCTGCGCGACGAGCACGATCTGCGCCAGCGCGAGCAGGTGCGCGAGCAGGCGCGACGCGGGCCGGCGACGCAGGTAGAAGAGCCAGGCCCAGGCCGCCGAGATCGCCGTGACCGCGAGCACGGCGACGGCCACTACGCGGTGCGCGACTAGCATGCCGGGGCACCCTATCCAGGAGGCTCCAGTGGTCGAAGAAGGCGCGCCCGCCCCCGATTTCGAGCTCAGAAGCGACGAGGGCGAGACCGTGACGCTCTCCGCCCTGCGCGGGAAGCCCGTCGTCCTCTACTTCTACCCGCGGGACGACACGCCGGGCTGCACGACCGAGGCGTGCGAGTTCCGCGACGCCTACGACCGCTTCCGCGACCAGGGCGTCGAGATCCTCGGCGTGAGCCCCGACACCGAGGCCTCCCACCGGAAGTTCAAGTCGAAGTACGAGCTGCCGTTCACGCTCCTTGCCGACCCGAACCACCAGGCCGCCGAGGCCTACGGCGTCTGGAAGGAGAAGAAGAACTACGGCCGCAAGTACGAGGGCGTCGAGCGCTCGACGTTCGTCATCGACGCCGAGGGCAAGGTCGCCAAGGCGATGCGTGGCATCAGGCCGGCGGGCCACGCGGCCCAGGTGCTCGAGACGCTGGGCTGAGAAAATGCTAGGGTGCGAACGTGCGTTCGTATCCGAGTCTGGGCCGCTGGCTGCGAGGCGAGGAGATCGAGCTCGTCGTGCTCGAGGCGGTCGAGCGGCTGGACGGAGCCGCGTCCGTCGACATCGAACGCGAGACGCGCGAGACGATGCTCGGGCTCGGACTGCCCGCCGAGGGAGCGCCGCCGATCGTCTTCAGCCTGCTCCGGTCGTACGCCGCCTCCGACCCGCCGCTCGTCCACTCGCCCGGGTGGAATCCGGACGTCGTACGGCTGCACCGCCTGACGGAAGAGGGCCGGCGTCACCTCGAGCGCCTGCGGCGGGAGGCGCGGCCGGCTCAGCGCGCGCGAGCTGACGCCACAGGGAATCCGCGTTCCGGCTGATCTCTTGGGCCAGGGAAGATTTCGCTCTTCGCCATCGCGATACCACATTTAGTATCATCAAGTTGGGAATCGAAGAAGCCCTCGCCTCCATCAAGACGCGGCGGCGCAGCGTCCATCCAGACGTCATGCACGCGCTCCTGAGCAAGGCGGGGTTCAAGCGGCGATACGGGAAGGGCGACCACTGGATCTACACACACGAGCGACGGCGGTTCCCGCTCACGATCGACCCCCGCAACCCATTGTTGCCAGCGTATGTGTCCAAGGCGATTCGCGCGATCGAGGAGGTGCTGGCAGATGACGCAGAGAACGCTTGACGAGTACCTCGACTTGCCGTACGGGATCGTCGTCACGCACGATCGCGACGACGAGGGCGCCGAGGGTTACGTGGCCGAGGTGCGCGAGCTTCCAGGCTGTATCAGCCAGGGAGAGACGCCTGAGGATGCAGTTCGCAACGTCTACGACGCTATGGCCGGCTGGATCAGCGTCGCGCTCGAGGACAGCAAGGAGATTCCCGTGCCGCGCGACGATGGATCTTTCAGCGGTCGGTTCCTGCTGCGCTTGCCACGCGGCCTTCATGCCGAGCTCGCGCGTCAGGCCGACGCCGAAGGCGTCAGCTTGAACCAGTACGTGACGACGATGCTCGCCGGCGCCGCTGGATGGCACGCACGCGAGCTTGCGTAGCGCCGTACAAACGCTGCGGCGGCCGCGAGCCGACGGCACCACAGCCGCGTTTTATTCGGCTATGCGGATGAGAGGACTTGAACCTCCACGGGGTTTCCCCCACACGGACCTGAACCGTGCGCGTCTACCAATTCCGCCACATCCGCCGGCGCGCGCATTGTAGCCCCGGCGCTGAGCACGGCCTACGTACGATGACGGGCCTTGCAGCGCGTCGCCTCTCTGCTCGTCGCGGCCCTCGTCGCCGTGCTCGCGGCGTCCCCGGCCGTGGCTCGGACCCGTACCGACCCGCCTCGCATGACCGAGGTCGTCGTCACGCTGAAGGCTCCGCCGCTCGCTTCCCTGATCGGGGCGGATCGGCGCCTCTACACGACTGCCACGCGCCGGAACCGGCTCGACCTGCGAGCGCCCGCGAGCGTCTCCTACCTCGCGCGCCTCGCGGCGGCGCAGCGACGCGTGGAGGCGCGGATCACGCGCGCGGTGCCCGAGAGCTTCGTCCGCTGGCGCTACGGCGTCGTCGTCGACGGCTTCGCGCTCGTCGTGCCCGCCGACGAGACCGCGCGCGTCGCGAAGCTGCCGGGCGTCGCTGCGGTGTACCCGAGCCTCCGGTACCGCCCGACCCTCGACCGCAGCCCGAACCAGATCGGCGCGCCGGCCCTCTGGGGCCCCGGCCTCGCGACGGCGGGCCGCGGCGTCAAGATCGGCATCCTCGACCAGGGGATCGACCAGACGCACCCGTTCTTCAGCCCGGCGGGATTCACGATGCCGGCCGGGTTCCCGAAGGGCCAGCGCAGCTACACCACGGCGAAGGTCATCGTCGCGCGCGCCTTCGCGCCGCCCTTTGTCGCGTACCGGTACGCGCGGCTGCCCTTCGATCCGACGCAGTCTCACGGCACACATGTCGCCGGGATCGCGGCCGGCGATCCGCAGACCACGGCACGCGTCGGGGGGCGCAACGTGAGCGTGAACGGGATCGCGCCGGAGGCGTATCTCGGCAACTACAAGGTGCTCAGCGTGCCGACGCCCCAGTTCGGCACGGACGGGAACTCGCCGGAGATCGTGGCCGGGATCGAGGCGGCGGTTCGGGACGGCATGGACGTGCTGAACATGTCCTTCGGCGAGCCGGAGATCGAGCCGAGCCGCGACATCGTCGTGCGCGCCGTCGACGCCGCGGCGGCGGCAGGCGTCGTCTCGGCGATCGCGGCGGGGAACGACTTCGACGAGTTCGGCCGCGGCACCGTCGCGTCGCCCGGGAATGCGCCGGCTGCGATCACCGCCTCGGCGGTCACGACCTCGCGAAGCGGAACACCCGACGTGATCGGCGACTTCTCCTCCGCGGGGCCGACCCCGGTGTCGCTGCGCCTCAAGCCCGACGTCGCGTCGCCCGGCGTAAGCATCCTCTCGGCCGAGCCGCGCGACGGCTGGGCGATCCTCAGCGGGACGAGCATGGCGGCGCCGCACGTCGCCGGCGCGGCTGCGCTCCTCCGCGAGCGGCATCCGACGTGGACCGTGGCGCAGATCAAGTCCGCGCTCGTCCTCACGGGCGATCCTGCGTTCACCGACGAGAAGCGGAAAGGCGGACGATCCGAAGGTCTTTGCGACTCCGGCCGACCTGTCGTTCGGCCTGCTCCGCCGCGGCCGAAGCGCCTCGCGGAACCTCAAGCTCACGGACGCCGGCGGCGGTGCGGGCGCCTGGACGGCCGCCGTCGCCCAGCAGTCGCATGAGGCCGGAGTCACGGTCACGGTGCCGGCCTCGGTGACCGTCCCGGGCAGGTTCACGATCCGTGCCGCCGTCGGGTCGAGAGCCGCGGAGCGCGAGCTGACCGGCTTCGTCGTCCTCACCCGCGGGTCGGTGCGGCGCCGCCTCCCGTACTGGTTCCGCGTCGAGGCGCCGCGCCTCGCCGGCGAGGCGCACCGGGTCCTGCGCCGCCCCGGCACCTACCGCGACGACACGCGGCGCGGCGTGTCCAGGATCGTCTCCTACCGCTACCCCGACGACCCCTCCGCGCTCGGGCTGCCGACGCAGCTTCGCGGACCCGAGGTCGTCTACCGCGTGCGGATCACGAGGCCGGTCGCGAACTTCGGCGTCGCCGTCGTCGGCCAGTCGAGCGGCTCGAGGGTCACGCCGCGGATCGTCGTCGCCGGCGACGAGAACCGCCTCGTCGGGGAGACTGCGCTGCCCCTCGACCTGAATCCGTACCTCGACTCGTTCCAGCACGTCGACCCGGTGGCGGGGGTCGTCCTGCCCGCCGCGGGGGCGTACGACGTCGTCTTCGACACGCCGAGCCGCGCCCGCGCCGGTCGCTTTCGCTTCCGCTTCTGGGTCTCCGACACGACGCCTCCGTCGGTGCGACTGCTGCGCCGCAGCGCCTCCGGGCCGCTCGTGCTCGCAGTGGCCGACAACGGGTCCGGCGTCGATCCGCGGCTCCTGAGCGTCAAGGTCGACGGACGCGGGCGCCGGTTCGCGTACGACCGCGCGCGCGGGCGCGTCGTCGTCCCACGGGCAGGGCTCGGCGCCGGCCGCCACCGGCTCGTCGTCAGCGTCTCCGACTACCAGGAGGCGAAGAACATGGAGGACGTGCGCCGCATCCTCCCG
>VAXK01000347.1 GCA_005885565.1 Actinomycetota bacterium | reverse complement strand
CTCGGTCTCGAAGGTCGTCTCGGGGAGCTCGAGCGGACACGTCTCGAGCGTCGAGCCGTCGCCGATCGCCTTGCGCTGGTAGGCAACGACCTGCTCCGTGACGACGACGCGACCGAAGGCCGCGTCGAGGCCGAGCCGCCGTTCCCCGCGCAGCGTCTCCTCGATCGCCGTCGTCGTCTCCTTCTTCGTCTGCGTGTACCAGTTGCCCCGAAACGGCTCCACGAGCGCGCGCCGGGCGCCGAGGTCGAGCTCGCGGACGAGGTAGCTCTCGCCGAGGTGGAGGTAGACGGCACCCTCGTGGACGGTCGAGTACGCGCGCTCGCGCTCGACGAGCCCGAGCACCGTGCCCGTCCCGACGTCGACGACCGTGAACGCCTCCGGGCTCGTCGACCGGAGCGGGACGCGCGCCGCGGGGTAGTCCCGCCCCGACCACACGAAGCCGGCAGGCGTCCACTGCAGCTCTGGCAGCACCGCAGCGCGCTCCAGGGCGACGTCTCCAAGCGTCGCCCGGTCGGCGTCGTCGAGCGGCGCCTCGTATGCCGCCGCACGGACGTGGCCGTCGAGGACGCGCACGTTCGCGTGGTCGAGGATCGCGGCCTCGACGCGGCGCTCGAGCAGCGTCTCGGGGCGGCGCATGAAGTACTGGTCGAGCGCGTCCTCGCTCGCGACGAGCACCGCGAGCCCGTGGCCGCGGCGTCCGGCGCGTCCCCACTGCTGGCGCAGGCTCGCGACCGTGCCGGGGAAGCCGACCGAGATCGCGCAGTCGAGGAGGCCGATGTCGATCCCGAGCTCGAGCGCGTCCGTCGCGCTGACGCCGAGCAGCTCGCCCTCGACCAGGCGCCGCTCGATGTCGCGCCGCTGCGCAGGCGTGTAGCCGGCCCGGTACGGCGCGAGCCGCTCGGCCACGTCCCGCTCGACGCGCTCGACCGTGAAGCGGTGCACGAGCTCCGCCGCCTTGCGGCTCTTCGCGAAGCAGATCGTCCGCAGCCCCCCGGAGACGAGCGCGGCGTAGAGGCGGGACGCCTCGCCGAGCGTGCTCGCCCGCAGGCCGAGCTCGGGGTCGACGAGCGGCGGGTTCCAGAGCGCGATCGTCCGCTCCGCCCGCGGCGCGGCGTCCTCGTCGACGACGGTCGCCTCCGCCCCGAGGAGCGACCGCGCGAGCTCGCCGGGGTTCGCGATCGTCGCCGAGGCGAGGAGGAACTGCGGGTCGGAGCCGTACACGCGCGCGATCCGGCGCAGCCTGCGGAGGACGTTCGCGACGTGCGAGCCGAAGACGCCGCGGTAGACGTGCGCCTCGTCGACGACGACGTAGCGGAGGTTCGCGAGCACGTCGCCCCAACGGTCGTGGTGCGGGAGCACACCCACGTGCAGCATGTCCGGATTCGTCAGGACGAGGTTCGCCCAGCGGCGGATCTGCCAGCGTCGCTCGGTCGGCGTGTCCCCGTCGTAGATCGCCGCTCGCACACGCGGCACGCGGAGCGCCGTGAGGCTGCGCGCCTGGTCCTGCGCGAGCGCCTTCGTGGGGTAGAGGTAGAGCGCCCGCGTCTTCGGCTCGCGGGCGAGCGCGTCGAGCACCGGCAGGTTGAAGGCGAGCGTCTTCCCGCTCGCGGTGCCGGTGGTGACGATGACGTTCTCCCCACGGGCCGCGGCCTCCCAGGCCAGCGCCTGGTGGACGTAGAGCGAGTCGAGGCCCTTCGCGTCGAGTGCCGCGCGCACGCGCGGGTCGAGCTCAGCCGGCAGGGGCGCGAGCTGCGCCGCCGCGGACGGCACCGTCTCGACGTGCGCGAGCTCCTCTCCCCGAAGGAGCTCGTCCCAGAGCGCTACGGGCGCCACGCTCACCGGCGGCACCGGAGGGCGATCGCGATCGGATAGTCGCGGGAGCCCGGTTCCTCCACGCGCTCGAGCACGAGGCCTGCGTCGAGGAACGCCTGCAGGAACTTCCCGAGCGGGAGGTGCGTCGCGCCGACCCGCGCACGCAGGCCGTGCGGCGTGACCCCGGGCGCGTCCTCGTAGCGACCGGCGCGGCGGTACCAGTCGCGGTGAAGCTCGGGGACGCCCTCCCCGGCGGCGAACAGCGAGTGCGGGCCGACGAAGCACGGATGCGTGCCGACGTAGACGAACGGCGCGCCGGCTTTCAGGACACGCGCGGTCTCCCGGCAGACGGCCGCGAAATCGCCGACGTCGGTGTGCGTCCAGAGCGAAACGGCGGCATCGAACTCGCCGTCGCCGAAGGGCAGCTCCTCCCCGAGTGCACGGACGACCTCCAGGCCGCGCCGACGTGCGAGCCGAAGCTGGTCGTCGGACGGATCGACGCCGATGACCGACCAGGCCGCCTCGACGAACCGCACCGTGTGGAAGCCGGTTCCGCAGCCGACGTCGAGCAGCCGGCCGGGCCCGCTTCCGAGCAACCGCGAAGCCGTGTCCGGGACGACCGGCTCGCCGAGGAGGACGGACTCGTACCAGTCGGCGAGACCGTCGTAGCGCGCGCGCGTCA
>VAXK01000308.1 GCA_005885565.1 Actinomycetota bacterium | reverse complement strand
ATCTGCGCCCAGCGCGCTCGCAGCTCGGACTCGACGCGGTCGAACTTCGAGAGGGCCGTCCCGTGCAGGAGCGAGAGCGCCTCGAACCAAAGCGTGCTCAGCGAGAGCGGCGCCCCGTCGCGCTCGACGAGCCGCCGATGCAGAGCGACGAGCTCCTCCCGCAGCACCTTCGCAACCTGGCACGTGAGCCAGCGCCCGCTGTGGAGTAGGAGGTCGAGCGGGGCCAGGGCCTCGACGATCTCGGAGCCGAGCTCGAGGTCGAGGGCGCGCCGGCAGTCGGTGTAGAGCAGCGTCCGACCGCCGTACATCTTCCCGCTTTTCCGGGTCGGCGCCGCCGACGTGATCGCGCTGAACGTCTCGTCGAGCCCGTCGAGGCTCTCGACGAGAGACGGCGCGTCGTCGAACGACTCCGCCACCTGGGCACGCGCGTGCTCCAGGCGGTCGAGCTGGGCGAGGCTGCGGTCGCGGAGCTCGGCGTCGCCGATCCTCTCGAGGCGGCGGCGGAGGGGCTCCTCCGGGCGAGGTGTCAGCGGCAGGCCGAGGCCCCACGAGATCCACCGGCGCTTGCGGAGATCGGCGAGGATCGCGCTGACCTCATCGGCGCCGGCGACGAGGCCTGCCTCGACGACGGCACCCGCGATCTCCCGCGCCGGGCGGATGCCGTCGGAGCGGCGCAGCACTTCCGCGACCGCCGGGGAAACCTCGACCGCCGTCTGGCTCGGCAGGACGACCCGGTCGCCGTCGACGCGCACGAAGCCGGCCCGCCACGGCGCGAGCCAGTCGGCCATACCCTCCTGCGCGGCGAGCGCCTCGGCGAGCCTCGCGATCGCCCAGTACTCGAAGAAGATCTCGGCCGACTCGAGCAGCCGGTCGGCCGGCTCGAGCCTCGTCGGCGAGCCGTTGTCGAGCCGCACCCAGCCGACGGGCCCGAAGAAGCCGATCGAGTCGTTCTTGACGCAGTACCGCTGCCAGTAGGCGGTGACGAGCTGCTCGCGCTGGCGGTACTTGCTGTTGCGTGCGTCCTCCCCGGGCGTCCGGTCGAAGAGCGGCCAGATCCCGCGCCGGAGCGCGTGGTGGTTCTGCCATGCGACCGCAGCCTGAAACCGGCCGTCGCGCGCGATCTCCTGCACCTGCCCCTCGAGCGCCCCGAGGTCGTCGGCGAAGGACCGACGAAAGGACGACCACTCGTCGTCCGAGACGTCCTCGGCCGCAGCGAGCTCGTCGGCTCGCCTCGCGAGCCTCGGGGCGGCGAGGCGCGCGACGCCCTCGGCCGGAAAGCCGGGCGAGCGGACGAGGACGTGCTTCCAGACCCCGAAACGGCCGCCTCCCAACGGAACGAGGTGGTCGTCGGCCGGCTGCGCGGCCGGCGCCTCGGCCGTCAGGGGGTTGGTCACTCCGCGGTCTCGCTCCGTCCGCCGACGAGCTCCGCGAGCTGGCCGGCGGAGGGGTGCGTGAAGAACACGGCGACGGGGAGCTGCACTCCCGTCGACTGGTGGATGAGCTGGAGCGCGTGCACCGCGGCGACGGAATCCCCGCCCTCGGCGAAGAAGTCGTCTTCCGTGCCGAGCCCGTCGTCGTCGAGCGCGGTGCGCAGCGCGGCGAGGACGCGATCGGCGACGGCTCCGTCGGCGCTCGTCGTCATGGCCGAGCCTCCTGGGTCGATCCGGCGCCGACCGCTTCCGCGCCGGCCCCGCGAACGTCGGCGAGGGCTGCTTCGAGCGCCTCCACGATCTCGACGCAGTCGCTCTCGGTCGAGATCAGCGGCGGCACGATCCAGAGGCCGCTCAGGGCGATGCTGAGCAGAAGGCCGTGGTCCTCGCACGCGAGCCGCAGCTGGTCGAGCTTGGGCGGGGGCCACGGCTTGCCCTCGGCGTCGACGAGCGGGAAGAGCTGCATGAGCCCGGCGCCTTGGACGTCGCCGGAGCCGATCGCCTCCGCGTGCAGGGCCCGCAGCCGCTCCTGGAGGAACGCGCCGACCGAGCGCACGTGGTCGAGGATCCCGTCGCGCTCGTAGACCCGCAGGACGGCGAGCCCCGCGGCAGCCGCGACGGGATGGCCGTCGGTCGCCGAGCCGGCGGTGAGGATGCGCGGCGGGTCGGGCGCGGCGGCGAGCTCGTACAGCTCGTCCGAGAGGAGCAGCACGCCGATCGGGACGTAGCCCGAGGTGACGTTCTTGCCGAGGACGATCATGTCGGGCTCGATCCCGAGGTCGAGGCAGCGCGACATCGCGCCCGTGCGGCCGAAGCCGGTGGTGACCTCGTCCGCGACGAAGTGGACGCCGTGCTGACGGCAGAGGTCGGCGACGGCGACGAGGTCGTCCGGCTCCGGGACGAATCCACGGCTGCCCATCTGCGGCTCGACGATGACGGCGCTCGTCCGCTCGGGACCGAGCTCGTCGAGCGCGCGCGAGACGTTCGCCGCCCAGCCGCCCTCGACCGGCAGGAAGTGGACGTCGGGGAGCAGCGGCCCGCAGGCGTTGAAGTTCGCCGCGAGCCCGCTGAACGCGCTCGCGCCGGGGCCGAGGCCGTGGTAGCTGAACTGGAAGCTGAGGATCGCCGTCCGCTCCGGCGTGCCCTCCAGGGTGCGCACGAAGCGGCTGAGCAGGACCGCCGTCTCCGTCATCTGCGAGCCGCTGTTGCCGAACCGCAGGTACGGGAGACGGGAGTCGAACGCGTCGCGGAGCGCGCGTGCGTACTCGAGCGTGACGGCGGCCGGCCGGTCGTACGCGAGCAGGGTCGCGTTCGGCAGCTCGTCGAGCTGTCGCCGGATCGCCTCCTTCACCTCGTCGGCGCTGTAGCCGAGGCCGAGGTTCCAGCACGACGAGCGGGCGTCGAGGAACCACCGGCCGCCGGCGTCGCGCACGCGGATTCCCTCGCCCGCGACGAGGAAGCGGTCGGCTCGGAGCCTTCCGGCGATGAACGGCCTCATCGGGAACGACCCGTGCCAGATGGGATAGTCGGCGGGCGGGCCGATCGGCTGCTGGGCCTCTGCCGGTGCCACGATCTCGTTCGTCACGTCTCCCTCCTCACTCGTACGACGGCGTGAGCTTAACATCGGTGAAAACTATCGGCACATGAACTCCATTACGCCGATGTACATTGATCCATCCAATTGGTAGGCTAGCGCCGCCGATGAGGGAACCCATCCCAGCGGAGCTGTCTTGCCGATGACCGCCGCTGGAGGTGTGCTCGCCGAGGCGCCGAGCCCGCGCGGCGCGCGCCTCGAGGCTGCGGAGCTGGTCGGCGGCGTCCTGACGCACGCACCCGACGGGGACGGCCTTCGGTTCCTGCCGGCGCTCGACCGCCTATGCTCGGCGATCTCGGACGAGGCGCGGCTCACCGAAGCCGGGCGCCGGTCGACGCAGCGCGCGCTCGTCTCCGCGCTCGTGCTCCAGCTGCGCCTGCACCGGCTGCTCGAGCGGCACCCCGAGATCGAGCGGCTTCCGCTCGACGGGCCGCTCGTCGTCGTCGGGCTCTTCCGAACTGGCACCACGCTCCTCCAGAACCTGCTCGCGCAGCATCCCGACGTCCGGGTGCCGCAGCTCTGGGAGCTGATGCATCCCATCTCCCGCGACGGCTCGGCCGCCGAGCGCGCGCGGCTGATCCGCGTGACCCAGGCCTACGTGCAGGCCTACTACCGAGCTGCGCCCGCCTTCCGCGCCATCCACTACCTCGACGCGGAGCTCCCGGAGGAATGCCATCGGCTCATTGCAACGACCTTCACCAGCGACATCTACCCGTTGCGATATCGCATCCCGAGCTACGTGGACTGGCTCGCCGGGCAGGACATGCGGCGGCCGTACGCGTTCCACCGCACGCTGCTCCGCTGCCTGCTCTGGCGCGATCCCGGCGGGCACGTCGCGCTCAAGTGCCCGACGCACCTGTGGCACCTCGACGCGCTCGCGGCGACCTACCCGCACGGGCGGCTCGTGCGGCTGCATCGTGACCCGGTGGCGGCGATCACCTCTGCATGCAGCCTGACCGCGGTCGTCCGCTCCGCTCGCTCGGCCGAGGTCGACCGAGCCGAGATCGGTCGCTACTGGACGGAGCGCGCCGAGGCGGCGATCGGGCCGGCCCGCCGGAGCGGCGACGTCCACGGCCTGCCCGTCCTCGACCTTCGCTACGACGACGTCGTCGGCGACCCGCTGGCCGCCGTCGCCTCCGTCTGCGAGTTCGCGGGCATCCGCTGGACGGGCGCAGCGGAGAAACGCGTCCGCCGCTTCCTCGAGCGGAACCCGAAGGGCCGCCACGGCCGCCATCGCTACACGCCGGAGGAGTTCGGCGTGAGCCGCGCCGAGCTCGAGGAACGGCTCGGCGACTACAGGAAGGAGTTCGAACTATGACCGTGCAGGCGCAAGCTCCCGTCGAGGAGACCCATGAAGACCGTGCGCGCCGGGACGTCGAGGCCGTCAACCGCGAGGCCGGCCCGAATCCCGTCCGCATCGGTATCCTCACGCCGCTCACGCCGCCCGGCGATCCGACCGCAGGCGAGCTCGAGACCCGGGGAGCGTGCATCGGCGCCGAGTACGTCCGCGAGCACGGTGGCATCCTCGGCGGTCGCAACATCGAGCTCCTGCTGGTCAACGACCTCGAGGGCGCGAACGACAGGACGATGGCCGTCTCGGCCGTTAGGGGGCTGAACTGGTTGAACGAGCAGGGGGTCGTGGCCGTCCTCGGACAGTGGCACCTGCGCACGAGCGGCGCAGTCTCGGCCCGGACCGAGGAGCTCGGGCTGCCGATGTTCATCGAGAACGGCGACAGCGACGCGACGCGCCGCCGCCGGACCGTCTTCCGGACGTACTTCACGATCGCGGACCGCGCCCCGCTGATGATCGACTTCCTCGCCGGTGTCGGGCTGCGACGGATAGCGATCCTCGCCGGGGACACCGTGTTCGGGCTGTCGACGGCGAACGAGCTCGAGCGCTACGGACAAGCCGAGCGCGGCATGGAGTTCCTCCGCTTCGACTTCTCGCAGGAGAGCGTCACCGACATCCGGGCCGAGCTCGAGCAGGTGCGGGAATGGGCGCCGGACGCGATCATCAACGCCGGGCTCATCCGCACCAACTACCTGTTCCTGAACCAGGCGGCCGAGCTCGGGCTGCGCCCGTCGGTGCCGATGATGGTCCCCTTCGGCTTTCCGATGCGCTCCAAGGACTTCTGGCACTTCGCCGGGCCGGCCGGGATCGGGATCCTGTGGCCGGCGACGCAGTACCGGCCGTCCTGGACTGGGCTGACAGACATCGGCCGCTGGTGCATCGACCGCTACGTCGAGCGGTACAACGACTTCCCGCCCGACACGATCTTGAACTCGTTCACCGACGTGACGCTCGTCGCCCAGGCACTCGACGTCGCCGGGTCGGACGACCGCGACGACCTCATCGACGCGCTCGAGTCCCGGGAATGGGTGATCTGGCGCGGTCCCGTCCGCTTCGAGCGCGGGGAGGAATTCTGGCACCACGACTCCCCGCAGCTCGTGATCTGGCAGTACCAGGAGGTGGGCCAGAAGTTCGACGATGCCGCGAACGTCTATCCGCCGGAGCGCATGACCCGGCCCTACAAGACGCCGGCGGAGCTCGCTTGAGCCTCGCCGAGGCGATCGCGCCCGCCGCGTTCTCGACGGTCGCGCGCGGGCTCGTCGCGGCGCTCGCCCGGAGAGGCGTCGACCGCATCTTCTGCGTCGCCGGCGAGAGCTACCTGCCGGTCCTGGATGTCCTCTACGACACGCCGGAGATCGACGTGGTTACGACCCGCCACGAGGGCTCGGCGGCGTTCATGGCCGTGACGGATGCGAAGCTGACCGGCCGGGCCGGCGTCTGCCTCGTCAACCGCGGCCCGGGCGCGGCGAACGCGAGCATCGGCGTCCACGCGGCGGCGCAGGACGCCGCGCCGCTCCTCCTCCTCGTCGGCCACGTGCGCCGGGCGCAGATCGGCAAGGACGTCTTCCAGGAGCTCGACTGCCTGCAGATGTTCGGCCGCCTCGCGAAGGGGATCTGGGTGCTGCACGACGCGGGCAGCGCCGAGGAGTTCGTCTCGCGCGCGGTCCGCGCCGCCGAGTCGGGGACACCAGGCCCGGCCGTGCTCGTGCTGCCGGAGGACGTCCTCGGCGAGCCCTTCGCCGGCGACGCCGGCGAGGAGCCGCGGCGCCGCGAGTGGGCGGCGCCGGCCGAGACCGCGGTCGACGACGTCGAGCTCCTGCTCCGGACGGCTCGGCGGCCGCTCACGCTCGCCGGCGCCGGCGTGACGTCGCCGTCCGGGCGCGCAGCCCTCCGAGCGTTCTCCGAGACGCACGTCGTGCCCGTGTGCACGGCGAACAAGCGGCAGTCGGCGCTCGACAACCGCCATCCGCACTACGCCGGGCACCTGCACAACGCGACGCCCGCAGGCCAGCTCGCGCTGCTCGACCGGGCCGACCTCGTGCTCGCGGTGGGGACGCGGCTCGACGACGTCACGACCCGCGGCGGCCTCTTTCCGGCGGCCCCCGAGCCGCACCAGGCGCTCGTGCACGTCTACCCGGACGAGGGCCGCATCGGCGTCGTCCACCGGCCGGCGCTCGGGCTCGCGTGCGATCCGGTCGCGCTCCTCCGGGCCCTGGCCGATCGCCCCGGGCCGCCGCTCCGGAACGAGCGGGAAGCATGGGCGCGGGAGCTGCACCGCTACGAGGCCGAGAAGGCGGTCTGGCGGCCGGTGGACGCGGGCGACGGGATCGTCTTCGGCGAGGTCGTGGCCGCGCTCGACCGGCTCACCGGCGGCGACGTCGTCGTGACCGTCGACTCCGGCGTCTTCACGAGCTGGGTCTACCGCTACCTCCGCTTCGGGCCGCGCGGAACGCTGCTCGGCGTCTCCTCGAGCGCGATGGGCTACGGCGTCCCCGCCGCGGTCGCCGCCCTGCTTCGCGGCTCGGACGTCCCGGTGGTCGCGTTCGTCGGCGACGGCGGCTTCCTCATGAACGGGAGCGAGCTCGCAACGGCGGTCGCGCGCCGGCTGCCGCTCGTCGTCGTCCTCTCGAACAACGGGAGCTACGGCACGATCCGCATGGCCCAGGAGCAGGAGTTCCCCGGCCGCTCGATCGCGACCGACCTCGTGAACCCGGACTTCGCGCGGATGGCGGAGGCCTATGGCGCGCTCGGGCTCACCGCGAGCGAGCCCGGCGACGTCGAGCCCGCGCTGCGCCACGCGCTCGCCCACGACGGCCCCGTGCTCGTCGAGGTGAAGACGAGCCTCTCGTGGATCTCGGCCTACCGCAGGCTCGACGGCGGGCCGGCGAGCCCGTTGCCGGTGACGAGCTGATGGACGTCTGCGAGTCGCTGCTCGACCTGATCGGCAGGACG
This sequence comes from Actinomycetota bacterium, assembly GCA_005885565.1. Classification (GTDB taxonomy): domain Bacteria; phylum Actinomycetota; class Thermoleophilia; order Gaiellales; family Gaiellaceae; genus AC-50. The sequence continues at coordinate 393 of VAXK01000308.1, read as the reverse complement.
CCGCTCCTGCGCCTGCGCCGGATCACCGCGGGGCTCGAGCCGGAGGTGCTTGCGAAGCTCGAGTTCCTGAACCCCGGCGGCAGCGTCAAGGACCGGCCGGCGCTTTGGATGATCGAGGCGGCCGAGCGCGACGGGACGCTGCGCCCCGGGGCGACGATCGTCGAGCCGACCTCGGGGAACACCGGCGTGGGGCTCGCGCTCGTCGCGCAGCAGAAGGGCTACCGGTGCCTCTTCACCTGCCCCGACAAGGTCTCCGAGGAGAAGCGGAGCATCCTGCGCGCGCTCGGAGCGGAAGTGGTCGTCTGCCCGGCGGCCGTGTCGCCCGACTCGCCCGAGTTCTACCGGAACGTCTCCACGCGGCTCGCGCGTGAGCGCGCGGACGCGATCGAGCTC
>VAXK01000339.1 GCA_005885565.1 Actinomycetota bacterium | reverse complement strand
AGGCCCACATGCCGTTGAAGCGCTCGACGCAGCCCTCGCCCCACTCGCGGTAGGCGGCGAGGATGACCTCGGTGTCGGTCGCGCTGCGGAAGCGGTGACCGTGCGCCTCCAGCTCCCGGCGCAGCTCCCGGTAGTTGTAGACCTCGCCGTTGTGGACGAGCCGGAGCGTGCCGTCTTCGCTCGCGAACGGCTGGTCGCCCGCGTCGCTCAGGTCGATGATCGCGAGCCGGCGAAAGCCGAGCGCGACGCCCTCGGCGGCGAAGGAGCCCGGCCCGTTGGGCCCGCGATGGTCGAGCTCGGCGGCCATGCGCTCGACCGTGGCGGCCTCGGGCGGCCTTCCCGGCCCGACGATCCCGCAGATCCCGCACATGGTCGCTCATGATCGCAGCCGCGAGTACGGGAATCGTGAAGGATCAGAGGCGTGCGGGAGCCCCTTTCGAGCCGCCTGCTCTTCCCCTGGACGGAGCGCCGATTCACCTACGCCGAGTACGAGCGCTTCCTCGACCGGCTCGCCGGCCGTGAGGTCGTGCCGTTGCGCGAGTTCGCGCACGGGGCCGGCGACCTCGCGCTGCGGCACGACGTCGACTCTCGCCTCGACAGCGCCCTACGGCTGGCGGAGTTCGAGCACGCGCGGGGCCTCCGGGCGACGTACTTCGTCCTCCACACGGCTCCGTACTGGAACGACGACGACTTCGTGCCGCGCGTACGGAGCATCCAGGAGCTCGGCCACGAGGTCGGGTTCCACAACGACCTCGTGACGCTCGAGCGGGTGCACGGCGGCGATGCGCGGGCAGCACTCGAGAAGGCGCTCGCCCGCCTCCGCGGAGCAGGGATCGAGGTGACCGGCGCGGCCGCTCACGGCTCGCCGTGGTGCCACCGGCTCGGCTTCCACAACAACTACGTCTTCGCGGGCTGGGACGAGCCGGTGCCGGGGTTCCCGTCGACCGAGGTGCCGCAGAAGCTCGATCCTGCGGAGTTCGGGCTCGAGTACGAGGCGTACCACGTGCCACACGACGTGTACTTCTCCGACTCGTCGTTTGTGCACGGGCGGCGCGCCCACCCCGCCGACCTGCCGCTCCAGCCGGGCAAGCGGACGATCGTGCTCGTCCACCCGTGCCACTGGGACGCCTCGGTCGCGGCCAAGGCACGCCGCCTCGCGTCTAAGGTCGCCAGACGTACTCGAGCACGCCAGCCTGCGCCTCGGCGTTGAGGCGCGAGACTGCGAGCTCACGCGCCCGAAGCTGCATCTCCCCCACCGCGGCGGGGTCGAGCTCGGCGAGGGCCTTTCCGAGGAGCTCCGGCCGCCCGGGCTCGTAGGTGACGCCGACGCGCTCGCCCTCGACGAGCGGCGCCATCCCGGGCAGCCGAGGCACGGCCACCGCGAGGCCCGCCATCAGGTACTCGAAGAGCTTGTTCGGGAAGACGAGCTCGTCGTTTCGCGTCACGGGACGGTTGACGATCAGGCCGAGGTCGTAGCCGCGCAGCGCCTCCACGAGCCGGTCGGGCGGGACGGGCTCGACGACTTCGACGTTCGGCAGGTGCGCGGCCGTCTCGTGCAGGGCGACCGGGTCGGCGCCGGCGACCCGCAACGTGAACCGTACCTCCGACGCGTGCTCCGCCGCGACGAGCAGGTCCTCGAGCGGCCGCCCCGGGCCCATCGCTCCCTGGTAGATCGCGCGCAGCGGCCCGTCCGCGCGCGGCGGAGGCTCGGTGTCGTCGCGCTCCGGCGCGTTCAGCACCACCGACGGCGCCTTGCGCAGACGCAGGCGGCGCCGTAGCTCGTCGGCGATCGGCTCGCTCACGGTCACGACGGCGTCGGCACGCCGCGCGAGCACGCCTTCGAGCGCCCGCGCGACGGCGCGGTGCAGCCGCGGCGGGTCGGGCTCCTGGTCGGCGTAGAGCTCGTGCGCGTCGTAGACGAGCCGCGCGCGCGACGCACGGGCCAGCAGCCACGCGGCAGGCAGCGTGTCCAGGTCGTTCGCGTGCACGACGTCGAAGCGCCCGAGCGTGCGGCCGGTGCGGTAGAGGGCGGCCGTCAGCCGCGCCAGCCGCAGCAGTCGGTACAGGCCGCGGGCCTCCCGGACGAGCGCGTTCTCTCGCTTCATCCCGCCGAGCCCGGCGGCGCGGAGACCGGGCGCGAGCCGCTCACGCGACAGGCGCGCCACCGGCACGTCCTCGAGCTCGATCGGGTCGGCCCCCGAGACCTGCCCCGAGAGGCCGACGGGCGAGAGGCCCG
>VAXK01000338.1 GCA_005885565.1 Actinomycetota bacterium | reverse complement strand
TTCGGCCACGTCGAAGACAAGCAATGGATCGCCGTCAACCACTTCCCGCTCAGCGTCTATCACGACCACGTCTACGCGATGTGGACGACCTTCAACGGGGCGAACGGCAACGGGAAGATCATGGTCGCGATCTCCCGCGACCGTGGCCAGACGTTCTCGAAGGCCGTGCAGCTCACGACGCCCTCGGCCACGACCCCGGGGAACACGTACGTCTATCCGTCGATCGGCCCCGACGGCACGGTCTACGTGGCCTTCATCGGCGGGTACGACCTGAACAAGAACAAGGTCGGTCACGTCTACGTGGCGAAGTCCGTCGACGACGGTCAGACGTGGGGCCCGTTCGTGCTCGCGGCCTCGCCGATCGAGAACCCGAACGGCTACCTGCCGCCGACGAACTTCCGTGACGGGATCATCGAGAACTTCGCCGCCAGCCCGACCTATCCGGGCCACGTCTACCTGACGTACGAGAACTACGACCCGGTCGGCGGCCACATGGACGTCTACTTCACGCAGTCGACCGACGGCGGCCTCACGTGGTCGGCGCCGGCGCTCGTGAACGACGACGCGAACACGGCTGCGACGGATCAGTTCCAGCCCTCCGTGGCCGCGGGCCTGGGCGGCGCCGTCGCGGTCGCGTTCTACGACCGCCGCGCGGCCTGCCCGTCCGACGCGTCGATCATCCCGGCGCACCAGGGCGACGCGAACACGTGCATCAACGTCTCGCTCCAGCCCTACAAGGACAGCGGCACGGCGGCGGGTGCGGTTCCCGTCGGAGGCAACGTCAGGGTCTCGCAGTACGCATGGGATCCGGACCAGCCGGCGCAGAAGGTTGACGGGATCTCGCAGTATCCGTGCGCCGGTCACAACGATCCGTGCCCGACCGGCCGCGGCTTCATCGGCGACTACTTCGGGCTCGCGATCTCGGGCACGACGATCTACACGCTGTCCGTCTCGACCCACTACCCGGGTGCGGGCGTGACCGCGGACGGCGGCGGGCCGGTCTACTACCAGCAGCAGGTGCTGGGCAAGGTCCCGCGCTCCACGTTCGGCGCGGGCTTCTAAAACGCGAGGCGAGGGGCCGCGCCGCGCGGTGCGGCCCCTCCCTCTCCATAGAATTGGGCGGGTGGAGCGGAAGCTCGCCACCGTCCTCTTCGCGGATCTCGTCGAGTCGACGCGGCTCGTCGGCGCCGCCGACCCGGAGATCGTGCGCCGGCGGGTGACGCGCTTCTTCGAGCAGGTTGCGCGCTGCATCGAGAACCACGGTGGCACGGTCGAGAAGTTCGCCGGGGACGCCGTCATGGCCGCGTTCGGCATCCCGCGCGCGCACGAGGACGACGCAGAGCGGGCCGTGAAGGCCGCGCTCGCGATCCAGGAGTCGATGGGCGACCTCGGCGTCGAGGCGCGGATCGGCCTCGAGGCGGGCGAGGTAGTGGCGGACGACTCCGACTCGACCTTCGCGACCGGCGAGGCGGTGAACATCGCCGCGCGACTCCAGCAGATGGCGAAGCCCGGCGAGATTCTCGTCGGCCCCGGCGCGTACCGACTCACGATCGGCCGGGTCGTGACCGAGGACGTGGGGCCGCTCGAGCTGAAGGGGCGGGACACGCCGCTCTGGGCCTGGCGAATCGTGTGCGCGACCGACGGTGCGGCGCGGCCGAAGGTGCAGGCGCCGCTCGTCGGCCGCGACGCCGAGCTCGACCTGCTCGAGAACACCTTCGGGCGCTGCCTCCGCGACCGGCGCGCGCACCTGTTCACGATCTACGGCGACCCCGGCGTGGGGAAGAGCCGGCTCACGCGTGAGTTCGCCTCGACGCTCGAGGGCGCGACGGTGCTCGCCGGTCGCTGCCTGCCCTACGGCGAGGGGATCACGTACTGGCCGTTGGCCGAGATGGTCAAGTCGGCGGCCGGGATCGACGACGACGACGACTCGGAAGAGGCGCTCGAGAAGCTCCGCGCGAGCTGCGAGGTCGAGGCGGTCGCCGACCTGCTCGGGCTCGCCTCGGGTATCCTCGCCGCGGTCGAGGGCGAGCGCAGCCGCGAGGAGCTCGCCTGGGCGGCGCGCGCGTGGGCCCAGAGCGTTGCCGAGGTGCAGCCGCTCGTGCTCGTGTTCGAGGACATCCACTGGGCAGAGGAGCCGCTGCTCGAACTCGTCGAGCACCTCGCCGCCTGGGTGCGCGACGCGCCGCTCCTGCTCGTCTGCCTCGCGCGGCCCGAGCTGCTCGAGGTTCGGCCCGACTGGGGCGGCGGCCGCCTCCGCGCGACCGCGATCGAGCTCGAGCCGCTGCCGCCGGCCGAGAGCGAGGAGCTCGCCGACGCGCTGCTCTCGGCGCACCGGCTGCCGGAGGACGTCCGCGAGCTCGTGCTCGAGAAGACGGAGGGAAACCCGCTCTTCGTCGAGGAGACGATCCGGATGCTCGTCGAGGAGGACGGGCGTCCCGCCGGCCTCATCCCCGACACGCTCCAGGCGCTGATCGCCGCGCGCATCGACCGGCTCGAGCCGCCGCAGAAGACGCTCCTCCAGCGCGCGTCGGTCATGGGCCGGATCTTCTGGCCGAGTGCGGTCGAGCGGCTCGCCCCCGACCTCGAAGGGCTCGACCGGCTCCTCGACGACCTCCTCTTCCGCGAGTTCGTCCTCGAGGAGCCGCGGTCGACGATCTCCGGCGAGCGCGCGTACCGGTTCAAGCACGTCCTGATCCGCGAGGTCGCGTACTCGACGCTCGCGAAGACGGCCCGCGCCGAGCTGCACGAGGCGTTCGCCCACTGGCTCGCCGACCGGGCCGGCGAGGAGCTGCTCGAGATCCGCGCGTACCATCTGGAGCAGGCGTGCTCGATCCACCTCGAGCTCGACGGCTCGTGCCCGCCCGAGCTGGCGCAGGCCGCGGCCGAGGCCCTCGAGGCCGCTGGGCGCCGTGCGCTCTCGCGCGAGAGCTTCCAGACGGCGCGCCGAGTCCTCCTCCAGGCCGTCGAGCTCGCCCCGACGCTCGAGCGCCGCTACTTCGCCGCCCGTGCGGCCTGGCGCCTCGCCGATTACCCGGCCGTCGCCGTCGAGATGGAGGACGTGCGTGCCGCGGCCGCGGAGGCGCACGACCGGCAGCTTCACGGCCGCGCTCTGACTGCGCTCGCCGAGGTTGCCCTGAACCAGGCGGCGGATGCGGTGCGCGCGCGCGAGCTCGCCGACGAGGCGCTCGAGAAGCTCGCCGACGAGGGCCACGCGCTCGCACAGTTCGAGGCGCTCTCGACGCGGGCGCACGTCTCGGGCTGGCTCGGCGAGTCCGAAGAGGACCTGCGCTACATGGAGCAGGCCCTGATGGTCGCGACGGTCGCCGGCCGCAAGGATCTCGAGACGCTCGCGGCGCAGGGACTCGCCATGAGCTACCTGACGCGGCTCGAGCTCGACCGCGCCGAGCAGCTCGTCCGGCGCGCGCTGTCGCTCTCCGAGGAGAGCGGGAGCATTCGCGCCCGCGCGTCCGCACTCGCGACCGACGGCTCACTGCACCTGCTGCGCGAGGCGATCGACGAGGCCGAGGTGTCCTACTCGGAGGCGCGGCGACTCTTCGACGAGCTCGGCGTCGCCCAGTACGCGGCGCACACCAGGATGATGCTCGCGCGGGTGGCCGAGCGGCGCGGCGACGACGACACGGCCGAACGGCTGCTCCGGGAGGCGATGCGCATCCTCCGGCCGATGGGCGACCGCGCGTTCCTCTGCGAGGTCGAGCGTCGGCTGGCGCAGCTCCTCGTCCGAACCGGCCGGGTCGAGGAGGCGGAGCGGCTGGCGCTGAGCGCCCTCGAGACGGTCGGCCCCGAGGACGCCACGTCTCTGATCACGACGACGATGGCGCTGGGCGTCGTCCGCGCGGCCCAGGGCCGGGACGAGGAGGCCGAGCAGCTGATGCGCCAGGCCGTCGAGGCCGCGTCGTCGTTCAAGCTCTTCGCGATCGAGCCGCTTCTGACGTTCACGCAGTTCCTGAAGGACCGCGGCCGCGAGGAGGAGGCCGCGCCCTACGAAGCCCGGTGGGCCGAGCTCTCGCCGACGGTCGCCAAGAGAGCCGCCCGAATCGCCTGAGTTTGCCGTCGCGAGTCCATCGCGATAGGACGACGGACTTAGTCGACCCAGGTAGGTG
>VAXK01000307.1 GCA_005885565.1 Actinomycetota bacterium | reverse complement strand
GCGCGGCGATCGTCGGCTTCGGCGACTACCGGCGCGAGCTCGAGGCGGCGGCGCCGGAGCGGACGCTCTTCACCGGCCCCCTCGAGCACCGCCACCTCGTGCACCTGCTCCCGCTCGCGGACGTCGCCGTCGTGCCCTCGATCTTCCCGGAGGCATTCGGGATGGTGGCCGCGGAGGCCGCGGCGTCGGGGTGCCCGGCACTCGTCGCCCGCCACTCGGGCCTCGCCGAGGTGGCGCGCGGCCTCGAGGCCGAGTACCCCGAGCGCCACGCAGGGCTCGCGGGCTTCGCGACCGGCGACGTCGACGACCTGCGGGCGAAGCTGCGTGCGCTCCTCGCCCTGCCGCCGGAGGAGCGGCGCGAGCTCGGCGCCGCCGCCCGCCGCGCCGCCGTAGCCCGCTGGAGCTGGGCGAGCGTCGCGAAGCGGCTGCTCGCGCCGTTCCTCGCGCTCGCCCTCCTCGCGAGCAGCTGTGGCGGAAAGCGGTCCGTCCTCGACCAGGGAGTGACGTCCGGTGTCCTTCGCACCGTCCACGTCATCGGCGCCCACGAGGCAAGGCGCGACGTCCGCTCGGCCTCGAGGATGTGGCAGGCGGAGCTGCGGAAGCGGGCGCGCGAGACGCCCCGCCAGCGCTTCGACAACCTGGATCCGACCGTCCTGCGCCGGCGGCTCGAGGCGGCGGCGCGCCGCTACCGCTTCGAGGTCGTCTCGTTCCGCCTCCTGCGCCCGCGCCGTCTCGCGCCGAGGATCGTGGTCCGCACGAAGCACTACCTCCAGCTCGCGCATGCGGCGCCGAGCATCCTCCGCGGGATCGACCCGAAAGCCAGGACCGACGACGATCGCACCGGCTGGCGCTACGAGGGGTTCTACTTCGAGGCGGACGACGAGCACGGCGCCCCCTTTCTCCTCGCCTTCAACTTCTGGCGCGGCCCGCACGCGGGCGGGGGCCAGTGGGCCCGCAGCGATCCGCTCTTTCCGTTCGCCCGTCTCTAGCGCCGGAACGCCTTCAATTACTGTAGGAGCGTGGGCGACGAGCAGCGTCTCAGCCCGGACGAGCAGATCGCGTTCGCCCGGGAGGGGTTCGAGTCGACGGCCGACTTCACCGTCGCGGTGGAGGAGGAATTCGCGCTCCTCGACCCGGAGACCCTCGAGCTGACGAACCGCTTCGAGGAGCTCCAGGCGGCCTCCGTCGGCACGGAGCTCGAGGCGCACCTCGTCGGCGAGCTGATCGCCTCCGAGGTCGAGGTCAAGACGGGCCGGTGCGAGCACTTCGGCGAGGCCGCCGAGCGCATGGTCGAGCGGCGCGAGCAGCTCCACGCGCTCGCCGCGAAGCTCGGCCTCGGGCTCGCGTCGATCGGCACTCATCCCTGGAGCCGGTGGCAGGACCAGCGGATCATCGACACGCCGCACTACCGCGAGAACGACGAGCTCCTCCGGTACGTCGTGTGGCGCAACAACAGCTTCGGGATGCACGTCCACGTCGCGATCCGCGGCGCCGACCGTGCCGTCCGCGTCGCGAACGGCTTCCGCCCCTTCCTCCCGGAGCTGCTCGCGCTCTCGGCCTCCTCGCCCTTCGTCGAAGGCGTGAACACGGGCCTGCACTCGGCGCGGACGCAGATCTTCACGCGCATGTTCCCGCGCTGCGGCGTCCCCGACGCCTATGCCGACTGGGCCGAGTTCGAGCGCTACGTCCGCTTCCTCTACGACACGGGGTCGATCACGGCGCACACCCAGCTCTGGTGGAGCGTGCGGCCGCACTTTGCATTCCCGACCGTCGAGGTGCGGATCTGCGACGCGCAGCCCGACCTCGCCGAGGCGCAGTCGCTCGCCGCGCTGATGTACGCGCTCGGCGCCCGGATCGCGCGCGCCCTCGACGAGGGCGAGCCGCTCCTCGAGCCGCCGCCTCGGCTCATCGAGGAGAACCTGTGGCGGGCGATCCGCTACGGCCTCTCGGGGGGCCTGATCGACTTCGAGCGCGGCGTGGTCGTGCCGGCGCGCGCGCGGCTCGAGGCATTGATCGAGTGGGTGCTGCCGGTCGCGGAGGAGATCGGTGCCGCCCCGTACCTCGCCGTGCCCGCCGCCAACGCGGCCGAGCGCCAGCGGGCCTGCCACGACGAGGGCTCGACGATGGAGCAGATCTACGCCGGCCTCGCTTCCGTCCCGCCCCGGGAGCTCGTCGGTGGCTGAGCAGGAGCGCCCGCCCGAAGAAGGCGCCGCGCCGGAGTCGGAGGCCGAGTTCGCGGCCCGCCTGGAGGAGGAGCTGAAGCGGGTCAAGATCTCGGACGTCCTCGTCCAGACGCTCTACACGCTCTCGTCGCTCGGCTACCACAAGCTCGGCACCGAGCATCGTGACCTGCCGCAGGCGCGCCTCGCGATCGACTCGCTGCGGGCGCTCCTGCCGGTGCTGAAGGACGAGGCCCCGGCCGAGGTCGTGCGCGACTTCGAGCAGGTGGTCGCGAACATGCAGCTCGCGTACGCCGCCGCGGTGAAGGAGGCGCCGCAGGCCGAGGAGCCGGCACCGGAGGAGCCGCGGCCCGAGCGGGAGGACCTCGAGCCGGTCGACGACGAGGAGCTCGGCGGAGGCGGCTGACCGCGCCCAGGTCCACGAAACGGGCCGGCGGTAAGCCCTGATGTTCAAGTCCCAGGGAGGCACGCCGGCCCGATCGGGCGATTTTACCCGACAACGACGATAAACGACCATGGGCACCTTTGTAACTCCATGGTCCTGCCACTTGACACCCGCCGATGGTCGGCGTAGCGTCAATGACGTTCAAGTCCCATTGGGAGGCAGGGGAGGGTGTCGTCGCCGTTGTAGACAGACCGTTCGATGATCCGCCGGCAGCGTGGCTGAAGCCCACCTGCGCCTCCATGGAAGGAGGTACGGATGCACTGGTTGCACCCGTCGCGGCTTCGCGAGCGGCACGACGAAGTCTCGACACATAAGAGGCGCCGGTTCTCCCGGCGTTTCACCGTGGTCGGCGCCGGCTTGCTGACCGCGCTCGTCTTCACGGCGGTGGCGGCCGCCGCGCAGTGGAACTACTACAGCGGCGTCTGCTACAGCGACGGTAGCTGGTTCACGTCGACCAACGACCGGCACGTGACGACGCCGAACGACACGATCAAGACCTACCTCAACTCATCTCCGGGCGGCGGCCTGACGATCAGGTTGCTCAACGCGAACAACGGGCAGCAGTTCGGCTCGACGCTGCAGTTCGGCAGCACGCAGACCGGCGTGACGAAGATCTTCGCCACCGGCGTGCTGAACGGAACGGTTTTCCACAACCAGTTCCGCGAGACGAACGCGCACAACAGCCCGTATAGCTGGGATGGGCAGGAGTGGTATTGAGTTGGTCGGATCCGCGGATCTAGGTGATCGGAACTGAGCGTCCGCGGATCGTCCAGCGCGGTACTCCTGGTAGCGGTGGCTGCGCTTCTCGCAGTCGCCGCTACCGGCTGCGGCGGACACCGTGGTGCGGCCAGTGATCCACACGGGCTGAATTGGAAGCAGTACAACGGGGAGTACTTCCGGGAGACCCACAAGCTGCAGTTGGCGCCGGGCTTTCGTTGGCCGGCTCGAGCGCCGATAGCGGGCTCGTACCAGGGAGCGGCGGTCTACTTCGAGGCCGGCTCGGGCAAGCGCGATGCCGACCGGTATTGGTTCTGTTCCTGGGCTCGACGGTGGCTGGGCGATCGCGGGTCGTCCGTCGCGCTGCGCAAGCTGTGGACCATCAAGCGGACCTTCCTGTACCAAGGGGCGACACTTCCGCACGACCGGCATCTCTACGACGACGAGATAACCCGGGCCGGGCTCGGCGATGCGGGGCCGCTCCAGAACGACGTGCAGCTGAACTGCCCGAAGCCGGCGTGACCGGTGAGCGGCCGCTGTGGCGGCGGCCGATCGTCGGCTTCGGCGCGATCGCGCTCCTTGTCGGTCTAGGGCTCTTCCTCGTCCTGCGCGGGCATGACTCGGCGCCGCGGCCGGTCGACACCGCGCATGCCAGCGAAGCGACGATCCCGGTCATGCGTCGGAACATCACGGCGATCTTGACCCTTGACGGCAATCTCGAGGCGACGCCGCACTTCGCCGTTCCCGCCTCGACCACCGGCCGCGTCGCTCGCCGGCGAGGTGTGCGGCCGGGCGGAGCGGTGATGCCGAAGCGCTGGCTCTTCGCTCAGGCCGGAGCTCGCGTGCGGCCGCAGGTCGCGGGCACCTTCGTTCGCTGGTTGGTGCCGAACCATCTGCGGGTCGCTGCCGGCGTTCCGGTCGCGGAGGTGGCCTACGGCGGCTTCGCCGTCGTCGCCGCCCTACCGCCGGAGGCGGCCTATCGGATCTTCTCCCATCGCCTGTCGGCGCGGGCGCAGATCATTAGTGGTCCGGGACCCTTCGGCTGCGTCGTTTTGCAATCGCCGACGGCGCCGCCGCTGCCCGATCCCCACGGTGTCGCCAGCGGCACTGACGGGCCGGGGCCGATCATCAAGTGCGCCGTGCCCATGACGATCCACGCCGTCCAAGGGTTGCGGGCCCTCGTGGCGGTGGCCAGTGCCGAGCGTCACCACGTGCCGACGCTCCCGGTGAGCGCAGTCGCCGGCAGCGCTCAGACCGGTGAGGTCTCGCTGGTCGATGGAGACGGGTCGATCCACGTCCGCAACGTCGCGCTGGGAATCACCGACGGCTCGGTTGTGGAGATCAAGCGCGGGCTTCGCGTCGGTCAGCGAGTCCTGGCACAGCCGCCGCAGCTCAACGAGTTTCGATGACCGCCATTAGCGGCGAGGGGCTGCGCAAAGACGTCGTCCTGCCGTCCGGTGATCGACTCGAATTGCTTCGTGGGGCCAGCCTCGTCGTCGAGGAGGGCGAGGCGGTTGCGATCGCGGGCCGGTCGGGCAGCGGTAAGACGACCTTGCTCGCCGTCCTGGGCCTGCTGACCTCTCACGAAGCAGGCCGCTTGCGCGTCAAAGACGGCGACGTCGACGGCCTGAGCGACCGCAAGCGCTCCAGGCTTCGGAACGAGCAAATCGGCTTCGTCTTCCAGTCCTACTCCTTGATTCCCCACCTCACCGCAGCGGAGAACGTCGCTCTGCCGCTCCTCCAGGGACAATCTCTCAGGCGCGTCGAAGCGAAGCGGCGAGTCGGCGGGGCGATGGAGCTCGTCGGCATAAGCCATCGCGCCCACAGCCGGCCGCGGCAGCTCTCGGGTGGCGAGCAGCAACGTACGGCGATCGCCCGGGCGCTCGTACGCTCTCCGATCGTCGTTCTGGCCGACGAGCCGACCGGGGCGCTCGACACTGCCACCGCCGAGCACGTGCTCGACGCGCTCGTCCAGGCCGCGCAGCACGACGGCACGGCGCTGGTTCTCGTCACCCATGACCCCGTGGTGGCCGCTCGGGCGGACCGCACGCTCGTCCTCGAGGACGGCCTGCTCCATGCAGGGAGGGACCTGGCATCCGTCTGACGCGCGAGGCTCTCCGCGACCTGCGCGCCAACCGCGTCCGCGCCGCGCTGACGGCGATCAGCTTGTTCATCGGCGTGCTCTCGATCGTGCTCATCTATACGGCCGGCGCCGTCGTCCGCGACATCTTCGTCGCGACCGAAGAGCAAAAGGATGGACGGGCGGTGACCTTCGAGGCGACGATGCCCTTCGGCGTCCTCTCCCAGCAACGCACGCGTCAGGTGATCGCCGTCCTGGAACGAAGGGTCGTCGCTCAGGGCGGCGCCTACGCGCTCGTCTCGAGTGTCGCCGGCCGTGTCGGCCATCCAGAGCTCATCGGATCCGCCGGCTTGCCGGACGCCACCATTACGCTGATCGCCGGCCGGCTCGACGGTGTCCGCCGGCTGCCCGTCCTCCGGGGTCGCTGGCTCTCCGCCGACAAGGCCATCTACCCGGCGCAGCTGCTCGTCAACCAAGCCGGAGCCGGCCTCTACGGCGGCCTCGGCACCTCACTGGAGATCCAGCCGACGCTGCACCAGCCACCGTACGAGGCGCGCATCGTCGGCGTGATCGCCGACGGCGATACCACTCCGAACGTCTATGCCTCGCTGACGACGGCTCTGGCCTTCCGGCCGGTCGTCTTCTCGAGCGGGGATGCTCCCGACCTGTTCATCCATCATCCGACTGCCCCCGACAGCGCGATCCACGGGCTGATCGACAACATCGAGACCGATCTCAGCGTCGACCCGACGCAGGTCGAGCCCCACCGCTACGACCGGGTGGCGCAGCTGCTCGCAAACCTTCGGGCCACGCAGAGAGCATTCCTGGGGGTCGCAGTCATCGCCCTCGCTGTGGCGGTGATCGGGATGCTCAACATCGGGCTGGCGAGCGTGCGGGAGCGGTCGCGCGAGCTCGTGATCCGCCGGGCCGTCGGCGCGACCCGAGCGCGCGTATTCGGGCTCGTCCTCTTGTCGGCTGTGACCATCGGCGTGCTGTCCGGCCTCGTCGCCGTCGCGATCGCCCTCGCCTCCGTCTTGTTGGTGATTCCGCACCTGCTCGATCCTGCCCGCGCCCTGAACGACCCGGCGTTCCCCTGGAGTGCTGCGATCGCCGGGCTGGCGGCGGCGATCGGAGCCGCAGTGCTGGGCGGCGCCGTGCCCGCGTTCACCGCGTCCCGGATCGACGTCGCATACGCGTTACGTGATTGATCGGCCTGTGCACGGCAGGGAGACGACCTTCGGGCGAGAAGGCGCATCTGTGATCGCCGTCAAGCGCGCTCGGTCGACTCCGCTCTTGTTCCTGCTCCTCGGCCTCATGTTCGGTGTGACTGCCGCGCTGTTCAAGGGCGAGGACTGGGGGGCGCGGACGATCGTCGGGAATCTCAGCGCGCCTTGGCTCGTGCTGCCGTTCGTCGCCGGCTGGTCGCGCCGGAGCTTCGCGGCGGCGGCGGCGCTCGGAGCCGCCACCTCCGTCCTCAGCGTCGTCGGCTTCTACGTCTGCTACGCCCTGGTCTTCTCGTTGGTGAACTCGCATACGGTGAGCACCGACGTCGCCGTGCTCGTGGGCGGCCTGGTCACCGGGCCCGTCTGTGGTGCGCTCGGGTACTGGTGGAGGGCGAGACGCTCACTCGCCGCCGGACTGGCCGTCGGGGCGGCTTTCCTCGTCGAGCCTCTCGCGCAGCTCGTGCTCGGGCGCGTGGGGCAAGTCCCCGTCGGTCACACGTCGGTGCTGGCGCATCCGCTCGTCTTCGCGCTCGAGGCGTTGATCGGGTTCGCCGTCTGCGGGTGGTTCGTGGCCGCACGGCTCGCGCGCGGGAAGCCGGAGACGACCTAGCCGAAGGCTCAGAGCTTCCGCAGCGACCGGTAGCGGACGGTGTCGACGAACTCGATCGGCGTCTCGTCGGTCTGACGCAGGCGGCGCCGGACCGCCGCCGGCAGCCGTAGGTTCTCCCAGCTGTCGGCCTCCTCGAGCGCCTCCGCTGCGTCGTCGAACCGCTCGGCCACGTGTCGGCGGAGGGTTCTCACCTCCTCGAAGAGCCCTTCGGAGACGCTCCGCTCCACGGCGTCGTTCATCGCCTCCAGGATCCGGACGAACTTCCGCGTGTCGACGAAGCCGAGCCCGCGCCGGCCGGCACGGACGGCGAACTCGAGGCCGAGCGGGTGGACGTCGAGGAGGAGGCCGTTCGGTCGCAGTGCCCGGTGGACGTGGCGCAGGACGTGCACGACGTCCTCGGTGTCAATTCATCAGAGCGACCAGGAGAAGAGCGCCAAGTCGAACTCTGCGGGCGGCAGCTCGATCTCGGCTGCGTCGGCGACCTCGAAGCGGATCCGGTCGCGGAGAGCACGGGGCGTCGAGCGCCGCGCCTCCCGGACGAGCTCCTCGTCCGAGTCGAAGGCGAGCACCGACGCGGCCTGCTCTGCGCAGCCGAACGTCATCCGCCCGTCGCCGCACCCGATCTCGACGACGTCGAGGCGAGCCAGGTCGACGAGCTCGCGAATCGTCGGGAGCTCGACGCCGTCGGGGTCGACGACCATCACGGCGCGACGCTACAGGATTCGCTTGTGATAGAAAACCGCCCGCGCCGAGGGCTCTCGGCGCTGACTTTGTGAGGGGGCAGGATGGGCTGGTTCCAGGATCACGCGGTGCTGTTCGCGCTCCTCTGTTCGGGTGCGGCGGTCGTCTACGGGCTCGGGCTGACGCGCTGGCTGCTCACGCGCCCCGCCGGCAACCCGCGCATGCAGGAGATCGCGCGCGCGGTGCAGGAAGGCGCGGCCGCGTACCTCCGCCGCCAGTACTCGACGATCGCCGTCGTCGCGATCGTGCCCTTCCTCCTGCTCGGCTTCTACAACAAGCTCGGCTGGGGGACGGCCGTCGGCTTCCTCATCGGCGCCTTGCTCTCGGCGGCAGCCGGGTTCATCGGGATGAACGTCGCGGTGCGCTCGAACGTCCGCACGGCCGAGGCGGCGCGGCACGGCCTGCCGCCGGCGCTCAACGTCGCCTTCCGGGCGGGCTCGGTCACGGGCCTGCTGGTCGTCGGCCTGGGCCTCCTCGGCGTCGCCGGCTACTACTGGGCGCTGACCGACTGGCTGAACCACACGCCGCGCTCGGCCGTGGACGACCTGGTCGGGCTCGCGTTCGGCGGCTCGCTCATCTCCGTCTTCGCGCGACTCGGGGGCGGCATCTACACGAAGGCCGCGGACGTCGGCGCCGACCTCGTGGGCAAGATCGAGGCCGGGATCCCCGAGGACGACCCGCGCAACCCGGCGGTGATCGCGGACAACGTCGGCGACAACGTGGGCGACTGCGCCGGGATGGCCGCCGACCTCTTCGAGACCTACGCCGTGACGGCGGTCGCGGTGATGCTGATCGCGATCCTCCGCTTCCCGGACTCGAAGCTCTATCTCTTCCCCTTGGCGATCGGCGGGGTCTCGATCCTCGCCTCGATCGTCGGGACGTTCTTCGCTCGCGTCGGCCCACGCGGCGGGATCATGAACGCGCTCTACCGCGCCGTCATCGTCGCGACCGTCCTCTCGGCGCTCGGCTTCATCCCGGTGACCACGTGCTTCGACGACGGGCCGTTCAGCTTCTGGAAGCTGTACCTGGCCGCGCTCGTCGGCCTGATCGTGACCTTCCTCCTCGTCGCGATCACGGAGTTCTACACCGGGACGCGCTGGCCCCCCGTGAAGTCGATCTCGGCCGCCTCGCAGACCGGCCACGCGACGAACATCATCGAGGGGCTCGCCGTCGGGATGCAGGCGACGGCCGCGCCCGTGGTCGTGATCGCGGCCGGGATCCTGGTCGCGAACCACTTCGCCGGCCTGTACGGGATCGGCGTCGCCGTGATGGCGCAGCTCTCGATGACCGGGCTCATCGTCGCCCTCGACGCGTACGGGCCCGTCACCGACAACGCGGGCGGGATCGCCGAGATGGCCGACCTGCCGCCGGAGGTGCGGGCGATCACCGACCCGCTCGACGCCGTCGGGAACACGACGAAGGCGGTCACGAAGGGCTACGCGATCGGCTCGGCGGCGCTCGCCGCGCTCGTCCTCTTCGACTCGTACACGAGCGGGCTCGCCGACCAGGGACTGCGCACCGTGTTCAACCTCAACGACCCGTGGGTGATCGCGGGCCTCTTCCTCGGCGGGCTCATGCCCTTCCTCTTCGCGTCGCTCGCGATGATGGCCGTCGGCCGCGTCGGCGGCGAGGTGGTGCAGGAGGTGCGGCGCCAGTTCCGCGAGAACCCCGGGATCATGGAGGGGACGACGCGGCCCGAGTACGGGCGCGCGATCGACATCGTCACTAGATCCGCGATCCGCAGCATGCTGGTGCCCGCGCTCGTGCCGATCGCCTTCCCGATCGTGGTCGGGATCATCAACGCGCGGATGCTGGGCGGCCTGCTGATCGGGACGATCGTCACCGGCCTCTTCCTCGCCATCGCGATGACCTCCGGCGGTGGCGCTTGGGACAACGCGAAGAAGCTGATCGAGGACGGCCTCTACGGCGGGAAGGGCTCCGAGGCCCACGCCGCCGCGGTGACCGGCGACACTGTCGGCGATCCGTACAAGGACACCGCCGGCCCTGCGATCAACCCGATGATCAAGATCACCAACATCGTCGCGATCCTGATCATCCCCTTGATCGTTTCCATTCACGGGTAACCGGCGACGCCGCTAGGCTCGCCGAGTGCCGCGCAGGCGCAGGCAGCAAGGGCTCGAGCGGGTTCTCGGCACTCCTGCGCTCTTCGCCACCGCCTACGGCAACGTCGGCTCCTCGATCTACTACGCGCTCGGCGTCACGGCGGGGATTGCCCTCGGGCTGACCCCGGTCGTGTTCATGGTCAGCGGGCTCATCTTCGCCGCCACCGCGGCGACCTACGCCGAGGGGACCGTGCGCTACCCCGAGGCCGGCGGCTCGTCGAGCTTCGCGCGGCACGCCTTCAACGAGGTCGTCTCCTTCGGGGCCGCCTGGGCTCAGATGCTCAACTACGTCATCACGGTCGCCATCTCGGCGTTCTTCGTGCCGCACTACCTCTCGATCTTCTGGGAGCCGCTGCGGACGACGCCGTGGGACGTCATCGGCGGCGCGATGGTCATCGCCTTCCTCGTCCTCCTGAACGTCGTCGGGATCAAGGAGGCGGCGAGCCTCAACGTCTTCCTCGCCGTCGTCGACTTCGCGACCCAGCTCCTGCTCGTGCTGATCGGCTTCGTGCTCATCTTCAGCCCGCACGTCCTTGCCTCGAACATCCACCTCGGCACGGCGCCCACATGGAGGAGCTTCGCGCTCGCGATCCCGGTGGCGATGATCGCCTACACCGGGATCGAGACGGTCTCGAACCTCGCCGAGGAGGCGCGGGACCCCAGCCGGGCGATCCCGCGGTCGATCACATGGGTCGCGGTGGCCGTCTTCGCCATCTACTTCACGCTGCCGTGGATCGCGCTGTCGGCGCTGCCCGTGCACCGGGATTCGCACGGCCACTTCTTCACCAAGCTGGGCCAGAACCCCGGGGCGCACGGCGGCGGAGGCTTCAAGAACGACCCCGTGCTCGGCCTGGTCGAGA
>VAXK01000306.1 GCA_005885565.1 Actinomycetota bacterium | reverse complement strand
CCTCGTCGTCTTCGCCGGGGTCGCGCCGATCGTGTTCCTCCTGCCGGGCAACGTCGACTTCATCGGCCGCATGTACGCGTTCGGCGCGATGCTGTCGTTCACGGTCGCCCATGCCGCGGTCGTCGCGCTCCGGCATCGGCAACGGGACGAGGAGCTGACGTTCCGGGCGCGGCCGAACATCCGCTACCGCGGCGTCGACTGGCCGCTCTTCGCGATTCTCGGCGGCCTCGGCACCGGGATCGCGTGGCTCGTCGTCGTCGTACAGGACGCGCCCACCCGCTACGCGGGCCTGAGCTGGCTCGCGGCCGGCTTCGCGTTCTACGTCCTGT
>VAXK01000305.1 GCA_005885565.1 Actinomycetota bacterium | reverse complement strand
TCGTGTCCGGCGTGGTCGTCGTCGCGTTCGTCGTCGGCGTCGTGTCGGTCGCCGTCTCGGAGGAGGCCGACGTGTCGGTCGTCGTCGCGGTGCTCCCCGAGGAGGAGCTGATCAGGCCGCCGCCGACGTCGCCGAACGCGCCCGCGACGACGAGGCCCGCGACGAACAGCAAAGCCAGCCCCATCAGGAGCCGGGCGGGCCTCTTTCCCTTGTGCGGCGCGGGACTCACGCCGAAGCGTCCTCCCAGGTCGCGCCGAAGCCGGCCTCGTCGGCCGGCTGCGCCGTTCGCGGAGTCCCGTCGCTAACTGTCATGTCGCCGCAAGACCTGCTCTCCCCCACCTGCCCATCCCTTCCGTGACGCCGAATCGAAAGCTAGGAGGGAGCGGCCGAGGCTCAAACGGTCAGAGGTCTAGGTGCGCCCGGACCTCTGGCGAGCGGCGCAGGGGAAGCTTGCGCGGCGGCGTACGCTCCTTTCATGCGAAGCGACCCGCGCCTCTACGTCACCGCGGCGCCGGTCGAGCGCGTGGAAATTCCGACTCTCTTCGAGGCGCACGGCGTCGTCGAGGTGCTCGAGGAGCCTCCGACGCTTCGCCCGCCGACCCTCGGCTGGGATCTCTGGACGCTCGACACCGCGAGTCACGTCCCCGGGAAGAAGGCCTTCGTCGCCAACGGCTACCGCAAGCGGCTCGCGCTCTTCACGGGCGGGACGCTCACGTTCGTCGCCAGCTGCGTCGAGTTCCTCGGCTGGCCGCGCCGGCCCGTGGAGTTCCTCCGCGATCCCGCACTGAACGGCGTCGGCCTCACCGAGCTCGTCTTCAACTTCGGCCTGACCGTCGCAACCGTGCGCGAGTTCATGGAGCCGCCGCCGGATCGCTTCACCTTCCGGAGCGGGTTCCGCAACCTCGAGCTCGCGGGGCGCGCGCGCGTCTACATAGAGAGCGAGGCGCACGCCGCCCCGGCCGGCTCGCACGACTTCCCGCCGCGCACGGTCGAGTGGGGCGACGACTTCGCCGAGGGAGCAGCGTACGAGCTCGTGCTCCAGACGTACGAGTGGTTCGGCGTCGAAGCCGCGGCCGTTCCGTTCGTCGACCACCACCGGCGCCTGCTCGACGCGGCGGCGCTGCACGCCCATCTCAAGGGCAGCAGCGTTCCGGCGCTCGCCGCTCCCTGATCGGGGGATGCCGTGAAGAACCGCCTCCGCCGATAGCCCTCGGGGTCCACTCCCGAGGCGTCGCGGCCACGTCCCGGCCTCCGAGCGGAGGTTCGCCAGCGTGTACGCAGGAGCTACCAGGGGTCGGGCGCCACGGCTCGTCGCGGCGGGAATCGCGTTCTTCGTCTTCGCCTCCGCGGGGACCGCGAGCGCCGGCAAGGGCGGCAAGCCTCGGCCCGATACCTCTCCGCCGTCGGTCGCGGTCTCGAGCCCGTTCGCGGGCGCCACGATGCGAGGGACGGTCACCGTCTCCGGAACGGCGACCGACAACGTCCAGGTCGCGAGCGTCGCGGTCAGCGTCGACGGCGGCGCGTACGCGACCGCCCAGGGAACGACGAGCTGGAGCTTCGGCCTCGACACGAGGCTCTTCGCGGACGGCACGCACACCGTCATGGCCCGCGCCAGGGACGCGTCCGGGAACGCCTCGGCCGCAAGCGTGAGCTTCACGGTCTCGAACGCCGACACCACGCCGCCGGCCGTGTCGATCGCCGCCCCTGCCGCCGGAGCAACCGTCGGCGGGGCAATCTCCGTCTCCGGGAACGCCTCCGACTCCGGAGGCGTGGCCAGCGTGGCGGTGAGCGTCGACGGCGGCTCCTACGCGCCAGCGGCCGGAACCGCGTCCTGGAGCGAGAGTCTCGACACGAGCGCGCTCTCGAACGGCCCGCACACGATCACCGCGCGAGCGCTGGACACGAGCGGGAACGCATCGACGGCGAACGTCGGCGTCACCGTCCGGAACGCCGACACGACGGCGCCGACGGTGCAGATCGCGAGCCCCGCCGCGGGAGCGACGCTGACCGGGACTGTCACCGTCCCCGGCAGCTCGTCCGACAACGCGCAGGTAGCGAGCGTCGCCGTCGCGGCCGACGGCGGCCCGTTCTCCGCGGCTCAGGGGACGACGGCCTGGAGCTACTCCCTCGCCACCGGCTCGCTCTCGAACGACGCGCACACGATCTGGGTGCGGGTCTCCGACAGCTCGGGGAACGTCGCCACCGCGAGCGTCGCCGTGACCGTCCAGAACGGCCTGCCGCCCGGCGTGGCGGAGCAGCTCGTCACGCCGGAGGGCGTCACGATCCAGGTCTCCACCGGCGTGACCGGCTGGACGGCGCAGCAGGTCTACGACCTCCTGAAGGCGAACGCGCTCGAGCTCGCGCGGATCGGCCCGAGCCTGACGGTGAAGGTGCAGACGACCTACGCCTCGTCGAGCTCGGTCGGCGTCTCCCAGACGAACGGCGTCTACGGCAACTTCCACGGCACGATCTACCTGGACGCCGCTTCCGGCACCGTGTTTCCGGTCCGGCCGGACGACGTGATGGCGCACGAGTACGGCTGCGTCTGGGGCCTCTACCACCTGTACATGTCGCACCACGGCGACTGGAGCCTGTGGCTCCAGGCGCGCGGGATCCTCGGCGACCCGCGGGTCGACTCGACCTTCAGCTGGTCGAAGAACGAGATGCTCGCGGACGACTACCGGATGCTCTTCGGGACCCCGGCCGCGCAGAGCGAGGCCGCGTACATCAACCCGGACGTGCCGGATCCGCGCACCGTCGCGGGCCTTCGCGACTTCTTCCTCGACACGTGGGCCCTTCCCTGAGCTGAGAGGGGGAGGCGTTAGGCACGCCTCCCCCTCTCGTCAGATCAGCAGAGCTTGTTGTTGTTGTACTTGTCGAGCGAGGTCGCGAGGCTGTTGGCGAGGTTCGCGTCCGCCGTCGTCAGCTTCGGCGAGTACGTGTTCCCGTCGAAGTTGTACTTCGTGAGGAGCGCGTGCGCCTGGTTGATCGCGCTTACCGCCGCAATGCACTGGCCCGAGCCGGCGATCACGTTCAGGTCGGCCGCGAGCAGCTGAGCGGCCATGTTGAAGAGCGGGTCGCTCGACATCTTCTTCCCGCTCAGCGTCGACTTGCCCAGGATCGCGACCGCGTCCTTGCACGCAGTGCTCGCGCCGAGGACGCTCGGGTTCAGAGCGAGCTTGCCGAGCGTGATCGTCTTCCCGAGGGTCACGGCCTTCGCCAGCGTCTGGTCGAGCACCGGCTTCTGGCCGCCGCCCGTGCAGGACGACCAGTTCTTCCAGTAGCCGATCGTGAACGCGAGCCCGCCCGGCGGCGGCTTGTTGTCGATCGCGAACGTCTTCGTCGCGCCGGCCGCCACCGTGAAGTCCGTGCACACGGTGCTGTTGTCGCCGCTCGGGTTGTAGACCGAGTAGAGCGGCGGCCCGAGGGTCGTCGTCCATCCCGGTCCGAGCGGGCCGAGCACCTCGCACACCTGGTACGTCGACCCGGGGGTCAGCGACGTCGTGAAGTTGAGGACGCCGCCGGTCCCCGCGTTCGCGGTCAGGCTCTCGAGGATCGTCCCCGCCGCGAGCGCCGACGCCCCGCTCCGGAGCTGGAAGGTGACGTTCTGCGTCCCGCTCGGCGCGGCGCCGCCGAAGGTCTTGATCACCTTCGCCTTGCCGCGGGCGGTGTTCGTGAAGGTGCAGGTGACGGTCTCGCCCGGGCCGACGTCGATGTTCGTCACCGGGCTGCCGTCGTCGCACGTCTTGCTCGTCAGGTCCCAACCGGCGGGCACGGTCTCCGCCGCGCTGTAGCCGTTCCCCGGGGTGACGTTCGAGTACGTCTGCGAGCCGCCGTTCGCGAGGCTGAAGCTCGAGGGGCTGAGCCCGCCGCCGGCCGTGAACGAGAAGCTCGTGTTCGTCGGGTCCGGGTCCGGGTTCGTGACCTTCTTGACGATGATCTTGCCCTTCGCGCGATTCGTGAAGGTGCAGGTCACGGTCTCGCCCGCGCTGACGTCGATCGCGCTCGCCTGGCTTCCGTCGTCACAGGTCGCGCTGGTCAGGTCCCAACCGGCCGGAACCGTCTCGGCGACGTTGTAGGCGTTTCCGGGGAGCAGGTTCGAGTACGTCTTCTGCCCCTGGTTTGCGAGGCTGAAGCTCGTCGGGCTGAGCCCGCCTCCGGCCGTGAACGAGAAGCTCGTCGACGTCGGGTCCGGGTTCGGGTTCGTGACCTTCTTGACGATGATCGTCCCGCGCTTGAGCGTGTTCGTGAACGTGCACGTCACGGTCTCGCCCGGGCTCAGATCGATGTTCGAGGCTGGGCTGCCGTCGTCGCACGTCGAGCTGGTCAGATCCCACCCGGCCGGCGTGTTCTCGGCCACGCTGTAGCCGTTCGTCGGGCTGAGGCCGGAGTAGGTCGTCGAGTCCCCGTTCTTCAGGCTGAAGCTCGATGGGCTGAGCCCGCCGCCGGCCGTGAAGCCGAAGCTCGTGTCGGTCGGATCGGGATCCGGGTCGGTGACCTTCTTGACGACGATCTTCGCGAGCTTCCGGTTCGTGAAGGTGCAGGTGTAGAGGTGGCCGGCGTTCGCCGGGTAGCTCACGGTGAAGCTGCACTCACCGCTCGGCGAGCCGGGCGCCTGCTCCCAGCCGGCCTTCTGCGTCTCCGTGATCGTGTAGCTGCCCTCTTGCAGCTGGGTCGTGAAGGACGCGTTCCCGCTCGCGTCGGTCGTCTGGGTCTCCCCGTTCACGCCCGCCCCGGGCCCGTTCAGCGTGACGTCCCAGCCCTGCTCGAAGCCGACCGGCTGCGTCACCTTGACGGCGGCTGCATTCGCCGGGTTGAGGGTGTTCGCGAAGCTGACCGAGCCGCTGCACGACGGGAGGTCGATCGACGTCTGCTGGTCGCTCTCGGGCGCCCAGCCGGACGCCGTGTCCTCCTTCACCGTGTAGGTCCCGGGCGCGAGGCTCGAGACGGTCGTCGACTTCGAGGTCTCGCCGGCGCCGAAGGTGATCGTCGGCGTCGCGACCTCGGTGTTGCTCGAGTCGAAGACGTGGAAGGTGAACGTCTGCGTCTCCGCTCCCTGGAGCACGTTCGGGATGGTCTTGTCGATCTCCAGGCTCACCTGAGCGGAGGGCTGGAGCGAGACGCTCGCCGAGCTCGAGGTCGTGAACCCATCCGACCCGTTGACGGTCGCCGTGTCGGAGAGCGTGCCGTTCGTATTGCTCGCCTGGGCCACGTAGACGGTCTTGTTGAACGTCACGGAGCTGCCGTCGGTCTGCGTGGCCGAGTCCCAGGTGACGGTCCCGGCCGGGTGCGTTCCGAGGACATAGCCGTTGAAGCTCCCACCTGTGGCGCCCGCACCGGTAGCCGAGTCGACCGAGTAGCTGAGGTTCGCGCCGGTGATGCTCTCGACGTCCTCGATCAGCGCCGTGTCGTTCGTCGGGGTGCCCGACGAGTCGACGGTGGCGGAGGCCGTCGCCTGCGTGTTCCCCGGCACCGGCAGCCCGGTCACCTTGTCGGTGTAGGTCGCGGTGGCGACGTCGTTGAAGCTCGACCCCGACTCGACCGTGATCGTGTGCGTGTACACGATCTGCGTCGTGTTCGCCGCAATGTCGACAGGTCCCGACGAGGCGGGGTTCGTCCCGCTCGTCGGCGTCGACTGCGTCGTCTGCGTCGCGCCGTCGTAGATGACGTCGGAGACGTCGACGGTGACCACGCGGCTCGCCGGGTTCGTCGCGGTGATGTGTGTCGTGATCGTGATGTCGCCGTTCGGCGCCGTGGCCGACTTCGTCCAGGTCACGGTGATGGCGACCGGCTTCGACCGGTTCGCCGGGTCACACGTGTTTCCGAACCCGAGCGTCGCGGGTGCGCTCTTCAGGATCCCCCAGGTGTGGGCGGAGCCTTGCGTCGCGCTCATGTCCTTCGAGATGCTCTGCGGCAGGACTTCCTTGACGGGGAGGCTGAGCCGCTTCTGGCCGATCCCGTTCGAGCTCAAGTTCTGGTTCCAGAGGTTCGACTGGAGCGACGAGCCGCTGAAGTTGTGCGCTCCGAGCGCGAGCCGCTGGTAATAGTCGTAGACGCACGTCGAACCGGCCACCTGCGTGACGGTGACGAGCCGGTAGATCGTCTGGTCGGCCCCGCCGACGCCGCCGCCGGAAGGCGTGATCGTCTGCGGCCCCATCGTCGCGGCGCCGCAGCTCGCGGACGACTTCGCCGTGTTCAGCGTCAGGTCGCTGATCACGTCCCAGCCGGTTCCCGTGCCGGAGCCGTTCTTGTAGTCGCCGGCAACGATGAAGCTGTAGGTCTGGTTCCCGTCGTTGTCGCCGAGCGTCACCCGGTGCGGGACGAGGTCGAGCTCGTTCCAGCCCTTCCCGAGGTTGCCCGTCGTGTAGGCCGTGTCGGGACAGACGAACTTACCCGCGATCGGCAGCGTGATGGAGCCGTCGTTGCGACAGCCCTCGAGCGTGAAGTTGATCTGCGCGGGGTCGGCCGCGAGCAGCGTCTTCGCCGACGCCACGCCGCTCCCGCTCGGCGCCGAGCGCAGGCTCGTCCGTCCGGCAGCCGACGTCGTCAGCAGCAGGCCGACGGCAAGCGCTCCCAGGACCGCCGTGATCCTCGCTCCGCTCAAAGCTCGGTTCTTCATTTGTGTCCCTTCCTCAGTCGACGTGGTGGGCGACGAGGAGCCGGGACCGGGTCCAGGTCTCGGTAAAGGGGTCCGGGCGGCGAAGCCCCTCTCCAGCCGCAGAGCTACGTGCCGCAGGCACGGCCATTCACGGACGAGTCTAGGACCCGCAGGAGGGTTTCAACAGACGGCGATTGCCCGATCCGGCGCCTACAGCCGATGCTTTAGGCACCCGTACCATCGCATTACGACCAATCATTGACAGCATGTGGACAACGTTCGATGCTTGCAGGGGTTCTTCGGCGGAAGGAAGTCCTGGAAACCGACTGCGGCCCGATCCTGATCGTCGACGACGACGCGACCTTCCGCGAGCTCGTCCGTTCACTGCTCGCCCGGATCGGTTACACGATCGTCGAGGCCGACCGCGGCGACGAGGCTGTGGAGGTGGCGCTCGCCGAACGGCCGAGCCTCGTCCTCCTCGACGTCGACGTCCCCGTGATGAGCGGCTACGAGGTCTGCCGCGCGCTCCGCGACGTCTACGGAGAAGACCTGCCGATCGTCTTCGTCTCCGGTCGGCGAACGGAGCAGCTCGACCTCGTCGGCGGGCTCCTCATCGGCGCCGACGACTACGTCGTCAAGCCCTTCGAGTCAGCCGAGCTGCTCGCGCGAGTGCGCCGTCATCTCTCGCGCTCTCCGCGCAGCACGAACGCGGGGAACGGAGCAAGGCTGACCCGGCGCGAGCAGGAGATCCTCGAGCTCCTCGCCGCGGGGTTCGACCAGCGGGCGATCGCGGAGCAGCTCGTGATCAGCCCCAAGACCGTCGCGACGCACATCCAGCGGATCCTCGGCAAGCTCGGAGTGAGGAGCCGCGCCCAGGCCGTGGCGTTCGCGCACCGGCACGGCCTGGTCGACGCCGCACCGGCTTCGGTCTAGGCGAAATCAGCCGGACGGTTAGTGCCCCTACCCGACCGGCGCGCTTCGCTTAGAGCATGAACCTCCTGGAGGGCGCGCGAATCCTCGCCGCGAGGCTGGCGAATGCCAACCTCGCCGACGACCGCGACGCCAGGCGCTGGTCCCCGCACGCCCTTCCGGCCCAGGATTCGCGCTGCGTCGACTGCGGAGGGGAGATGGCCGAGGTTCTCGTGCTCCTCGGCTCTCTGCGCTGCCACGACTGCCGCGACGGAATCGGCCGCTAGAGCTCAGCCAATGCGCCCATCTCGCGCGACGCGCGTCGGCTGGTCGCCGCTCACCGGCTGGTAACCGGCGAAGGTCGACTCGAGCACGCCCTCGCCGCCCGTCAGCCCCGGCAGCTGCCGTTGGAGGTCCTGCGCCCGCGACGCCGGCAAGACCGACACGATCGTGGCGAGCGTCCCCTGCAGGGACGGCGGCTCGACGGCAGCACCGAGCCGCGCCAATGCGGGCACGACCGCTCCGATCGTGTCCGTCGGGATCTCGAGGCCGACTCGGACGACGGGCTCACAGACCGCCGTCCCCGCCCGCTCGAGCGCCTGGGCGATGACGAGCGGCGTGAGCTTTCGGAAGTCGGCGGCGGTGCTCAGCGGTCCGCGCCTCGAGGGCGAGCCGTCGGGAACGCTGTAGCTGCACTTGATCAGCGTCACGCGGCAGTCCGTGACCTGCCAACCGAAGAGGCCCTCCCGCAGCGCCTGCCGGACGTACTCGCCCATGCTCTCCGTGAAGCTCTCGACCCTCTTGTAGAGGTACAG
>VAXK01000330.1 GCA_005885565.1 Actinomycetota bacterium | reverse complement strand
GGCTCGCCGGGATCCCGGGGTTCCAGCCGGAGGGGTTCGTGCGCGACGGCCGGATCTACGGGCTCGGGATCTCGAACATGAAGGGCGCGCTCGCCTGCTACGTCGAGGCGGTGCAGGCGCTCCAGGACGCGGGGGTGCGGCTGCGCGGCGACGTGCTCGTCGCGGCCGTCTGCGGCGAGATCGAGAAGACGCAGTGGCACCCGGACTTCGTGGGCCACGAGTACCGCGGCTACGCGGCCGGCTCGCGCTTCCTGACCTCGCACGGGGGCGTTGCGGACATGTGCGTGCTCGGGGAGCCGACCGAGCAGAGAGTCGTACTCGGTCACTACGGGGCGATCTGGATGCGCCTCTCGACAAAGGGCCCGTTCGTCCACACGGCGTTCTTCGACGGTCGCATGGCGGAGAACTCGATCGTCCGCATGCAGGACGTGCTCGCGGCGGTACGCGAGTGGATCCCGGGCTGGGAGGAGCGGACGGAGTACGGCGGGCACCGCGGGATCGTCGGCATCGGCGCGATCAACGGCGGCTTCGCGTGGCGCGCGAGCCGGACGCCGCACCGCACCGACCTCTTCCTCGACGTCCGCGTGCCGCCGACCCTGCCAATGGCGCGGGCGCGGGCCGAGCTCGGCGACTTCGTGCGCGGCCTGAGAGAGCGGTTCCCCGACCACGGGATCGAGTGGGAGGTCTACGTCACCGCGCCCGGGTCGGAGATCGACGAGTCCCATCCGCTCGTGGCCGCGATCGACGAGGGACACGAGGCCGTGTTCGGCACGAGGCCGGAGCGCGACACCGTGCGGTGGTTCTCGGACGCGTCGACGCTGACGCGGTACGGGATCGAGAGTGTCAACTACGGCACCTCGAGCGGCCTCCCGGACCCGGCGCTCGGCGAGAACCTCGACATCGAAGGGCTCGTGCGTGTCGCGAAGGTGTACGCGCTCGTGGCCGCGCGGATCTGCGGGGTGAAGGCGTGAGGCTCGTCACCTTCGACGGCGGGCTCGTGGGCGAGGTGCGCGGCGACCAGGTGGTCGAGCTCGACGTGCCTTCGATGCGGGAGTACTTCGAGCGCGCCGAGGTGCCGCGGGCGACGGGGCGGGAGCTGGCGTTTTCGGACGTGCGGCTGCGGGCGCCGATCGTCCCGCGCAAGTTCTTCCACACGGCTGGCAACTTCCGCGAGCACGAGGACGAGTCGAAGCGGGTCGACTGGTCGCACGAGATCGCGCCGTGGATCGTGTTCTTCCAGAACGTGGACGCGATCGTCGGGCCGGACGAGCCGATCGTGTACCCCGAGCACCTGACGGAGGAGCTCGACTACGAGCTTGAGCTCGCGGTCGAGGCGGCGGACTACGTCGGCGGGTACGTGATCTTCAACGACGTGACCGCGCGGGACATCCAGCGGCGCGAGATGCGGTCGGGCGTCTTCTCGTTCTGCAAGGCGATCGACACCTTCTGCCCGCTTGGGCCGTGGATCGTGACCCCGGACGAGCTCGACGATCCGCACGACCTCGCGATGGAGCTGCGCGTGAACGGCGAGGTGCGGCAGACCTCGTCCACGCGAAACATGTCCCCGACGATCCCGGAGATCCTCGCGCACTACTCGCCGCTCGGGTACAGCGCGGGTGACGTCGTCTCGACGGGGACGGTGAGCGGGGTAGCCGGCTTCAGCGAGCACGCCGCGTCGCTCTACCTGCGGCCGGGCGACGTGGTCGAGGCCGAGATCGAGGGGGTCGGAGTCCTGCGGAACCCGGTCGTGTCGTGGCAGGAGGCGCACGGGGGGCCGGCGCCCGCGAGGGTGCGCTGGTGAGTTGGGCGCGGCGTGGGGCGGTCCCATCCCAAACCCCCACCCACCCGGGGCATGTAGCGCACGGTAGCGCGCGCTTCCGCACGCGCTCGTGGCGATTGTGGGCCGAAAGGTGCGCGCGGTGAGCTGGCCGCGCGACGACGCCAAGCTCGACCGCGTCCGCGCCGCGCTCGCCGACCAGGAGCTCGACGCGGTCGTCGTCCGCGCGCCCGACAACGTCCTCTACCTCACGAACTACTGGGGCATGAAGGGCTACGAGATCGCGATCTTTCCGCGGGAGGGCGACGCGACCCTCGTCGTGATGGAGCCGTCCGTCGACGACGCCGAGCGCAACGCCTGGACCGCCGACCACCGCGTCGTCCTCGGCTACGACCCGGCCGACCCTCGCCCGCCGGCGGCGCGCGCGCTCGCGCGGGCGCAGGAGGTCGTCCGCGAGCGGGGCTACGGGCGCGTCGGCCTCGAGCTCTCGCTCGGCACGCAGGCCTCCGACCGGATGGTCGGCGAGCCGACCACCTACACGAAGGCCTTCTTCGACGCCTTCGACGGCGCCGCCGACGCGACCCCTCTCCTCAACGCCTGCCGCGCGCTCAAAACCGAGCAGGAGCTGGAGCGGATGCGCCTCGCGAACGCGATCGCCGACGCGGCGCTCGCACACGTCCACGAGCGGCTGCGGCCGGGGATGAAGGAATCCGAGGTGGCCGCGATGTGGGAGGGCGCGGTGCACGCGATCGGCGTCGGCTACGAGGGCCGCGTCGAGATGGCGCGCGGCTTCGCGCTCGTCTGGTCGGGGCCGGGGATCCGGACGTTCACCGCGACAGGCGACCGCCCGATCGCCGAGCGCGAGCCGACCCTCTTCGAGATCTGGGTCTGCGCCGACGGCTACTGGAGCGACCTGACGAAGAACATGTGCCCGGGCGAGCTCGACGGCCGGTACGTCGAGCTGCTGGAGCTCCTGCTCGGCGTCTACGGCGAGGCGGTCGCGTTCTGCCGCGACGGCGCGAGCCTCGCCGAGCTCGACCGGCTGATCCGCGCCCGCATCGCCGGGGGCGGCTACCCGGGCCAGCCGTCGCACCCGGTCGCGCACGGCGTTGGCGCCCGTGCGCACGAGCCCCCCTACGCGCACCAGGCCGACGAGCGGCCGATGGCGACCGGGATGGTGCTCGCGATCGAGCCGGGGATCTACTGGGAGGGCGGCGGCGGCCTGCGCCTGGAGGACGACTACGTCGTCACCGACGGATCGGCGCAGAAGCTCTCCTCGTGGCCCGACGACTTCCGATGAGCTTCTGGACCGGCGCGATCAACGAGCCCTTCGCGTTCGCCGCGGAGGTCGGCTTCTACGACACGACGCTTCGGGACGGAGAGCAGACCGTCGGCGTCGTCCTCGACCCCGAGCAGAAGCTCGAGATCGCGCGGGCGCTCGACGAGCTTGGCATCGAGCGGATCGAGGCCGGTTTTCCGCGGGTCTCGGCCGACGACCGGCGCGCGATCGAGCTCGTCCGCGACGCAGGTCTGCGTGCCGAGGTGTGGGGGTTCTCGCGCGCGGTGCAGGCGGACGTCGAGGCCCTCGTGGAGCTCGGCCTCCGTGCGTCGGTGGTCGAGTCGCCCATCTCCGACCTGAAGCTGAAGGCGCTCGGCGTCTCGCGCGAGCAGATGCTCGAGCGGATCCGGCGCGCCGTCTCATTCGCGGCCGAGCGCGGCGTCAAGGTCGCCTACTTCGGCGTCGACGGGACGCGCGCCGATCCGGGCTTCTTCGACGCCGTCTACGCGGCCGCGGTCGAGGCGGGAGCGCGCGAGGTGGTCGTCGTCGACACGCTCGGCGTCGCGACGCCGGAGGCCGTGGCCGAGCTCGTCGGCCGGACGCGGGAGCGGCTCGGCGTACCCGTGCACTTCCACGGGCACGACGACTTCGGGCTCGCGACCACCGCCGCCGTCGCCGCGGTGCGCGCCGGCGCGAGCTGGATCCACGGGACGATCAACGGCATGGGCGAGCGGGCGGGAAACGCGAGCCTCGCCGAGGTCGCGCTCGCGCTGCGCGGCCTCTACGGGATCGAGACCCGGTTGCGACTCGAGCGCGTGCGCGAGGTCTCGGCGCGTGTCCGGGAGCTCGCGGGCTACGAGCTCGAGCCGTGGAAGCCGCTCGTCGGCGAGAACCTCTTCACCCGCGAGAGCGGCGCAGTGGCGAGCCAGTTCCACGACCCGCCGGCGATCGAGCCGTACTCGTCGGAGCTCGTGGGCGCGGAG
>VAXK01000329.1 GCA_005885565.1 Actinomycetota bacterium | reverse complement strand
TAGAGCGCGGGCAGCCGCTCGTGCGGGACGAAGCCGAGCGGCAGGACGTCCTCGCCCTCGAGGCGTGGCCGCTCGCGCCAGCCCTCCCCACCGGCGACCGCGAGCGCGAGGCCGTCGCCGAGCAGGCGATGCGCTGCGAGCAGCGTCTCGAGGTTCTTGCGGGGCTCCAACGTCGCGACAGTGAGCGCGTACGGCCGGTCGAGGTCGGCGCGCTCCCCCTTGGCGACGAAGCCGTTCTCGAGGCCGGGATGCGCGACGCGCAGCCGCTCCGGCGGCACGCCCAGGAGCTCCGTCACGTCACGGGCCGTGAAGGCCGAGTTGGCGAAGAGGACGTCGCACGTGCGCGCGGCGTTGCGGTACTTCGCGCGATGCATCCGCACCGTGCGCGGGTGCGCCCATTCCGGAAAGCGAAGCGGAACGAGGTCGTGGATCATCGTCGCGCGCACGCCGCCTTGCTGCGGCGGGTACATCCAGTCGCCGAAGTGGAAGACGTCGAAGCGGCCGGCGACGCGCTCGAGCGCCGGCCGGCCGAGACGGCTCCAAGCCGTGCGCCACGCGTGCGCGAGGGGGAGGATCGGCAGCCGGAGCTCGGTGTCGATCCCGTCCAGCGCCTCGCGGATCAGCCGCGCGCCGGCCCGGCTCGCGGGCGCCCAGGCAAGGATTTCGTGCCGTCCGGCCGCGGCGTCCACGAGGCCGGCGAGCGAGCCGCGGACGTAGTTGCCGACCCCCGTGCGCCGGTGCGAGAGGGCGCTGACGTCGAAGACGATCCTCACCGCGAGTAGCGGAAGCTCAGGAAGTGCACGCCGAGGCGCCGGAAGTCGCCCTTCCCCGGCACCTTCGTCGGCGCGACCGTGAAGCGCGCCGTGCACCGGGCGCCTGGGCCGGGCCGGAGCGGCGCGGTGATCCTCCGGCTCGCCCCCGGCGCGAGCCGCACACGCACGCCGCCCGACGAGACGACCTGCGCGCGCCGCAGCAGGTGCGCGTCGGTCTCGACGAGCGCGCTCACGCGGCCGCCGCGGCAGCGGAAGCGGGTGAAGGTCACGTGCCGGCCCGACCACGTGTCCGGGTAGAGCCCGTCCACGAGCTGGGTCTCGCGGAGCGGCGAGTCGGTGCGGTAGAGGAACATCCCCTTCGTCCGGTCCCAGGCGAGCACCCGGCCCGCGAGCGGCACCGAGCCGTCGGTGAGCGCGTAGCCGGTGCGGACCGGGCGGCGGCCGGTGAGGATCGCGCCGTCGCGGCGGTCGACCCGCACCTCCGTCGCCGGCAGGCCGCCGCCGAGTGGGCTCGCGAGCTCGTAGACCGGCCCGACGCTGCGGTTGAAGAACTCGTTCTGCCAGAGCGTCATCGCGTCCGCCCGGCCCGAGCGCACGTACGCGACGCGCGCCGAGCGACCGACCGTGGCGTCGATCCAGTCGCGCTTGCCGGTCGTGATCCCCTGGAAGAGCGCGCCGAGTGAGGCGTTGCGGACGCCGTGCCGCCCGTTCTCGATCGGCGCCAGCGTGACGGCGTAGTAGGCGAGGACGAACGCCGGGAGGACGAGCGCGAGCCGCCGCGGCAGCCGCAGGAAGACGGCGCCGAGCACGAGCGCGCAGCCGAGGACGACCCAGCGGATCTCACCGATCGAGATCACGTGGTCCTGGAGCCACCACCACGGCAGGAGCTCGAGCGTGTCCGACTGCACCTGCACGCCGAGGAGCGAGGGGTAGGGCAGGAGCGTCGGCAGCACGACGGCCGCGACGACCACGGGGACGGCGAGCCGCGGCGGCCGCGGCAGCCCTCGCTCGACCCACAGGAGAAGCGCCGTGAAGAAGAGCGGCGCGAGGTAGAACATGTTCCGCTCCTCGACGCGGTGCACCGTCGGGAGCGACGCGAAGGCGGCGACCTCGAGGACGAGCCACACACTCAGGGCGACCGCGGCGGCGAGGAACGCCTGCGCGGCGCCGTCGAGCCGGCGACCGAGCGCCGCGAGCAGGACGAGCGCCGTGAACGGCAGCAGACCAAGGTAGAGGTCGAGCTCGGCGACGTGGTAGAGGAGCCACTTGAGCACCGCGCCGACCGCGTAGTGCTGGTGGCCGGCGGTCTCGTAGGCGCCGAGGGCGGCGACCGGCGAGTGCCCGCGTGCGAGCTCGCCGGCCGACACGACGACGAGGGCGCCGCCGAGGATCCCGTACAGCCAACGGAAGGCGAGCAGGCTGCGCCAGGGCTCACGCCGCCACCAGGTCAGCAGGATCGGAGCCGTCACGAGCGCCGGCACGAGCGCGACCGCCTGTGCCCGCGTCGCGTAGACGAGCCCGCAAACCGCGAGGAGGACGAGCTGCCGGACGAGCGTCGGCCGCTCCAGGCACAGGACGAGCGTAAGCGCCGCGCAGACGAAGATCGGATAGAACGCGTTCTCGGTCATCATCGTCCCCGCGTAGAGCGTCGAGGGGACG
>VAXK01000328.1 GCA_005885565.1 Actinomycetota bacterium | reverse complement strand
GAGGCCGTTCTGGCCCGTCGTCGCGTCGATCACGAGCAGTGTCTCGTGCGGCGCGCCCTCGAGCCGCCCGGCGATCACGCGCCGCACCTTCGCGAGCTCGTCCATCAGGTTCGTCTGCGTATGCAGGCGGCCGGCCGTGTCGACGATCACGACGTCGCGGCCGTTCGCCTGCGCGGTGTCGATCGCCTCGTACGCGACCGAGGCGGGATCGGCGCCGCGCGCCGAGCCCACGAAGTCGGCGCCCGCGCGGTCGGCCCAGATCTCGAGCTGCTCCTCCGCGGCGGCGCGGAAGGTGTCGGCGGCGCCGACGACGACCGAGTGGCCGTGCTCGGCGAGGCGAAACGCGAGCTTTCCGATCGTCGTAGTCTTGCCCGTGCCGTTGACGCCGACGACGAGCAAGACGGCCGGATGCGCGCCGACGGCGAGGCGGCCCGGCTCGCCGAGGAGGCGCGCGATCTCGTCCGCGAGCGCCTCGCTCAGATCCGGGATGTCGGGGCGCGCCTCGAGCCGCTGGACGAGCTCCGCGGTCGCGCGAACCCCGACGTCGGCGGCGATGAGCGCCTCCTCGAGGCGCTCCCACGCTGCCTCGTCGCCGGGGTCGAAGGCGGCCGCTGCGAGCTGCTCGGTGAGCGCGCGGCGGCTCTTGCCGAGCGACTCGCGCAGCCGCCCGAAGAGCCCGCGCCGCTCCTCCTCGCTCTCCGGCGCCGCGCCGTCCTCGCCCAGGAACTCCGCCCAGCTCCGCGCCACGGCGACGAACGGTAGCGCGGCCCACGCCTAGGAGGCGAGCGCGACCGCATCGTCGCGCGGCTGCCGCCGCGACACGACCTGCGAGACCCCGTCGGGGCCCATCGTGACTCCGTAGAGCACGTCGGCCGCGTCCATCGTCCGCTTCTGGTGCGTCACGACGACGAACTGCGCGCGGTCGGCGTACCGGCGCAGGAGCTCGACGAAGCGGCCGATGTTCGCGTCGTCGAGCGCCGCGTCGACCTCGTCGAGGAGGTAGAAGGGGCACGGCCGCGCCAGGAAGAGTGCAAAGAGGAACGCGATCGCGCCCAGCGACCGCTCGCCGCCGGAGAGGAGCGACAGGCGCGTGACCTTCTTCCCGGCCGGCCGCAGCTCGATCTCGACGCCGGGCGCCTCGTCCTCGTCCTCGGGCTCGCTCAGCCGCAGGTGACCTTCGCCGCCCGGGAAGAGCGTCGCGGCCACGTCGGCGAAGCCGTCCCGAACGGCCGTGAACGTCTCCTCGAAGCGCCGCTCGACCGTCTCCGTGAGCTCGGTGCGCAGACCTTCGAGCTCGTCCAGGCTCCGCTCGAGGTCCTCGCGCTGAGACACGAGCTCGGCGAGCCGCTCCCGCTCCTGCTCCACCTCCTGCTTCGCGAGCGGATTGACCGGCCCGACGCCCTCGAGGCGACGGCGCGTCCGCTCCAGCCGCGTTGCGACCTCGTCCCGGTCCTCTCCCTCGTCCGGCGCGATCTCGCCCGCGCGCTCCCGCAGGCTTGCGAGCTCGCGCATGAGCTGGACCAGCTCGACCTCGAGCGCGGCCGCGCGCTCGCCGGCCTCGGCGGCTTCCCGACGGAGTTCCGCCTCGGCCGCTCCGAGCCGACGGAGCTCGGCGCCGATCTCCCCTGCGCGCACCGCGCCCGCGTCGACGCGGGCACGAAGCGGCGCCTCGAGCCGAGCCGCGAGGCCGGCCGCGGCGGCGAGCTCCGCATCGGCTCGCTCGGCGAGCGCGGCCAGGCCGCGCAGGAGCCGAGGATCGCCGAGCCGCCGTGGAATCGGGCGCGCCGACGCCTCCTGTGCGACTCGCTCCGCCCCGTCGGCGGCACCAGCGGCGGCCGCAGCCCGCTCTCCCGCCGCCTCCACTTCCTCCGCGAGCGCCCTCCGCCGCGCCTCGAGCTCGAGCACGAGCGCCTCCGCCGGCTCGCCGGCGAAACGGAGCTCGCCGCGCGCCGGGTCGTACGCGTACCCGTCGCGGGTGGCGGCGAGGCCGGACTCGACATCGAGGAGCTCGTCCCGCTCGACGATCCGCACGTCCTGGCGCAGCGCGCGCTCGAGCACGACCGTGAGGCCGCCGAGCCCTTCCTGGCGCGCCTGGTCCAGTAGGCGCAGGGCGGCTTGCGGATCGGACGCGACGAGCGCCGAGGCACGCGTGCCGAGCGCCGCCGTGAGCGCGCGCTCGTCGCCGGGCGCGACCTCGAGCTCCGAGAGGACCAGGCGCTCGCCGCGCTCCGCGAGCGCGCGCGCGGCGGGCGGCAACCCCTCGCGCTCCTCCAGGACGCGCTCGAGCGCGGCGAGGCGATCCCGCGCGACGCGCTCGGCTCCAGCAGCCGCGTCCCGCTCCGCCCGCGCGGCCGTGGCCGCCGCCTCGAGCTGGGCCCGCGACGGCCCCGCCGGCTCCTCCGCCGCGGCGCGCTCCGACTCGTCGGCATCGCGCCGCAGCGGGTCGACGAGGCGGCCGATCGCCTCGCTCCGCACCGCCAGCCGCTCGGCGCCGCTTCGCACGCGGTAGAGCGCCGCGGTCGCCGCCTCGCGCCGGCCGGCCGCGTCCTCGAGCTCGTCCTCCGCCGCCCGCCGCTCGACGAGCAGAGCCTCGAGTCGCTCGTCGCTCCGCCGCCGCGCGAGCCCCGCCGCCGTCCGCCGCTCCTCGAGCTCGGCGAGCCGCTCCTCGAGCAGCGCCGCGTCGAGCGCCGCGAGGCGCGACTCCAGCGCCGCGACCTCCGCCGAGAGCTTCTCGGCCCTCTCGGCCGCGGTCGCCTGAAGGGCGAGCGGCCTGATCCGCGACCGCACCTCGCCCGCCACGTCACGCGCCCGTTCGACCTGCGTCGCGACGCGCGCGAGCTTGAGCTCCGCGCGGTGGCGACGGCGCTTGAAGACGCCGAGCCCCGCCGCGTCCTCGACGAGCGCGCGCAGCTCCGCGGGCCGGCTGGAGAGGATCTCCTCC
>VAXK01000304.1 GCA_005885565.1 Actinomycetota bacterium | reverse complement strand
CCGCTCGCCGGGAAGCCCGGGCTGATCGGGGTCATGGCGCCGAAGGTCGCGCCGCGGTCGGTCGACTTCTGGATGACGACGTTGAGGTCGCCGGTCGCGAACGCGCAGCTGCCGTTCGTCGCGCAGAGGTAGGTGACCGAGGTCCGTTCCGGTCCGTAGTCCCACGTGACGTACACCGTTCCGTCCGGGCCGACGGCGACGAACGGCCGGT
This sequence comes from Actinomycetota bacterium, assembly GCA_005885565.1. Taxonomy (GTDB): domain Bacteria; phylum Actinomycetota; class Thermoleophilia; order Gaiellales; family Gaiellaceae; genus AC-50. The sequence goes on along the minus strand of VAXK01000304.1, from coordinate 8,266 downwards.
CGCCCCAGTTCTTCGCGTCGGGCGGGACGAGCAACGTGACCTGCGAGAACGTCGCGCCGTGGTCGAAGGACGCGGCCACGATCGGATACCACTGGCTCGACTTCGAGATCATGAAGACCGCGTAGACGGTGCCGTCCGGCGCGACGGCGACCGCCGGGTCCCACGCGTTCACGTTCGAGCCGACCGAGCCGGGCACCGAGATGGCGGTGCCGAAGGTGGCGCCGCCGTCGGTCGAGCGCGCGAAGGCGATCCCGCGGCAGCCCATCCACGACTCGTAGACGTACCCGAGCCTCGGGTCGGTCGCCTCCTCGACCTCGGCGTTCTGGCCGGCGCACGACGCGCTGACGTCGGCGATCGGGCCGACGGTGTACGTCGCGCCGGCGCCGAAGGCCGGCGTCGCGGCGAAGAGCACGACTGCGGCAGCGAGGACGACGGTTCTCATGCGGCGATTCTCCGACGCCCTCGACGGCACGTCAAGCGCGAGACGGCCGCCCGTTGGCGGCCGTCTCGCTGGCTGGGGCGGCCTCAGACGAGCGCTGCCGCAGGATCGCCCGCCGGGACGTACGTCGGCTCGTAGCCGGCCAGGCGGCCGAGCGGAGCGCCGAGCGCGAGCCCCGCACGTTGCATCCAGGCCGGTGGGAACGGCAGCCGGACGTCGTCGAAGTGCGCCTTCGCGATCACCGCAAGGCGGAGCGGGTTCGGCATCCCCTTGCGGTTCGTCTTGCCGTCGGCGGCGAGGCCAAACATCGTCTCGAGCAGCCTCTCGAACTGGAGCGCGGGCTTGACGACGGTGACGAAGTGCAGCTCGTCGTCGCCGGCGTTCCAGAACCTGTGCGGCGTCCCGGGCTCGACGACGACGATGTCGTTCGGGCCCGCCTCGAGCTTGCGGCGCCCGAGCTTCATGCCGATCCGGCCCGAGATCACCTCGAACCGCTCGGTCTGGCGCGGGTGCACGTGCGCCGCTGCGACGACGCCGCCGGGCCGGACGTAGACCTCGATCTCGACCGCCTCGCCACCCGTCTCGCGAGAGGTCTTGTTGAAGACGATCCGCTCCCCGGTGACGGGGTTCTCGATCGTGTCGCCTGCGTTAATCATCGTGTTCCTCCTTCGCTTGCTTACGAGGAGGAACCTAGGCCGCGGGCGCCGCGAAATCGTCGGCCGGGCGAACGGTTTGCGGTCGGCTCGGCGGCCGATCTTCTTCGGCGCGGACGTCGTCCTTTCGGACGACCCCGCCTCACCCTTCGCCGGGCTGGACGACCCCGGACTCGTACGCGAAGACGACCGCCTGCACGCGGTCGCGCAGGCCGAGCTTCATCAGCACGTGGGCGACGTGCGTCTTCACGGTCGTCTCGCTGACGACGAGCTCCTTCGCGATCTCCGCGTTCGAGAGGCCGCGCGCGATCAGCTCGAGCACGTCCGTCTCCCGAGCGGTCAGGTCGGCGAGCGCCGCCGGCGGCGTGCGCACCGAGTCGGGCGGCCGGCGGACGAACTCCTCGATCACGCGCCGCGTCACCGACGGCGCCAGCAGCGCGTCGCCCGAGGCTACGGCGCGGATTCCGGCGACGAGCTGCTCGGGCGGGACGTCCTTGAGCAGGAATCCACTCGCGCCGGCGCGGAGGGCCTCGTAGACGTACTCGTCCATGTCGAAGGTGGTCAGCATCACGACCTTCGTCGTAACGCCGTCCTGCCCCAGCAGGCGTCTCGTCGCCTCGATGCCGTCCACCTCCGGCATGCGCACGTCCATCAGGACGACGTCGGGCCGCAGGCGGTTCACCTCCGCCACTGCCTCGCGCCCGTCCGCCGCCTCGCCCACGACCTCGATGTCCTCCTCGGCCTCGAGGATCATCCGAAAGCCCGCGCGGACGAGCGCCTGGTCGTCGACGATCAGGAGCCGCATGCGCGACGGGCCGGGATCGGCGCCGGCCTCGGTCGGCGCGGCGGCCTCGACCTCGTAGATCGGCACGGGGCGGTCGAAGTCCTTCAGGCTCTGCGCGCCGAGGTCGCGGAACGAGATCCCGTGGAAGTCGTGCTCGGCTTCCTCGACGAGCGCGTGCGTCGTCGGCGACACGAGGATCTGCCCGCCGCGGGCGACCCCGCAGATTCGGGCCGCCCGGTTGACCGCAAGGCCCAGGTAGCGGCCGGCGGCGATGGCGGCCTCGCCGGTGTGGACGCCCATGCGAACGCGGAGCTCGACGCCCTCGGGCCACTCCGCCGCCGCCAGCGCCCGTCGGCCCTCGACGGCTGCGACGACGGCGTTCTTCGGGTTGCGGAAGACGAAGAAGACGGCGTCGCCCTGGGTGCCGAACTCCTGGCCCCCGGCAGCCTCGGCCGCCTCCCGCAGCAGCGCCTCGTGGCGCGCGAGCACCTCGGCGAAGCCGTCCTTCAGCCGGCGCAGCAGCGCCGTCGAGCCTTCGACGTCGGTGAAGAGGAACGTGACGGTGCCGGTCGGGAGATCCACGCCCGGCGGATTCAACCTGAACGCTTGCGGCGACGAAACCGGCAAGCGTGCGTGCAGGGCGTAACCGCCCTCGGGGCGCGGGCCTGCCTCGAGCTCGCCGCCGAAGGCGCCGACTCGGCGGCGCCGCGTCAGGACGCGCGGGCTTTGCCCGTGTGTCCGTCTGAAATGACCGGTCGAGCGCGCCGAGGTTCCTGTGCGAGCCTCACGACACCGGTAGGCGTGCGTGCAGCGCGTAACCGCCCTCGGGGCGCGGGCCCGCCTCGAGCTCGCCGCCGTAGACGGAGACCCGCTCGCGCATCCCGACGAGACCGTGGCCGCTGCCGTTTCCGTCGCCCCCGCCGCGCCCGTCGTCGCGCACGGTGATCTCGACCTGGCCGTCGGAGTAGCGGACGAGCACTTCGGCGTGCTCGGCGCGCGCGTGCTTGACGGCGTTCGTGAGGCCCTCCTGGACGAGGCGGTACGCCGTGAGGTCGACCCCGGCGGGAAGTTGCACGGGCTTGCCCTCGACGTGCAGCTCGACAGGAAGCCCGGCGTCCTGCGCCTGCGCGACGAGCTTGTCGACGTGCCCGAGGCTCGGCTGCGGCGCGAGCGCCGGCGCCTCCTCCGGGCGCCGCAGCACGCCGACGAGCCGGCGCATCTCGGCGAGCGCCTCGCGGCCGGTCTGCTCGACGACGAGCAGCGCCTGCCGTTCGCGCTCCTGCTCGGGAAGCAGCAGCCGGCGAGCGGCGGCGGCCTGGACGGTCATGACGCTGACGCTGTGGCCGACGACGTCGTGGAGCTCGCGCGCGATCCGGGCGCGCTCCTCGGCGACCGCGGCGCGCGCCTCCTCCTCACGGGCCTGCTCGGCGCGGTCGGCGCGCTCGGCGGCCTCGGCGATCTGCTGGCTCCGGCTCGAGAGGAAGAAGCCGGCCGCCCAGACCGCGCTGAAGAGGACGAGCGGCCAGAGGTAGTTCCCGACCGACTTGTTCGGGAGCATCGAGGCGACGAAGACGAGCACGGCGATCGAGATCCCGTAGCCCGCGTAGGCCTTGCGCCGCTCGAGGACACCTCCGAAGGCGAAGACCGCGCCCAGCGCGCAGAAGAAGGGGAAGTTCAGGTTGTTGTTGCCCTTCGGATCGATCGCCACGGAGGAAGCGATGGCGAGCAGTGCCAACGTCGGCGCGCCGATCGGAAAGCGGCGGCGCAGGAGCAGCGGCAGCGCCCAGAACGGCGCGAGCGAGGCTGCGGGCAGCTTCTCGACGTGCAGGTGCGTCACCGCGATCTCGATCTCGGCGCCGATCCCGAGCGCGATGAAGACGGCGTCGCCGAACCGCTCGCGGGCTATCCGAATCACTCTGTTCACGCTGCCACGGTACCGCCGCGACCGGGCCTCCGCCTCGGCCGCGAGGACGAATCAGCGCTCGTCCTCGCGGACGAGCCGGACGGCAAGTCGAATGCGGCCGCTCAGAAGGCGGCCGCACTCTGGTCCTCTCGCTACTAGCGGCTCACCGTCAGGACCTTGCTCATGCCGGTGATGTAGCCGGGTGCCGTCTGCGAGGTCGGCATCACGACACGAAGCCGCGAGCGGCCGTGGTGCAGGCGCACGCGGAAGGTCGCCGACGAGCCGGCGTCGAGCGTCACCTTCTTCAGCGTCGTCACGCCGGTGGAGCTCACGCGCTGCACGAGCACGAACTTCCCGGCGAACGAACGCGCCGCCGTCACCTTGGTCGAGAAGCGGCCCGTGGCCAGGTTGATCAGCGTCAGCGTGATCTGGGGCCGTACCTTGACGGTCACCGTCGAGCTGGTCGTGCTGTTCCACGTCGCCCGGTACGCCGTCTCGATCGTCGGCTGGACGACGTCCGTCCACTTCCCGCCCGCGGTCGTGCTGACGCTCCCGAGGCTGCTGAAGCTGCTTGCCCCGGACGCCTCGGCGAGCACGTCCACCGTCTCGCCCGCCTTGCGGTCGGACACCTTGCCCGACAGCGTGACGCTCCCGCCGTAGACCACGCTCGGGCGCGAGAGCGAGATCGTCACCGACTGCCGCGGCGCCGCCCCTGCGGCCCCGACAACGAGGAGGCTCGCCGCCAGTGCTGCGAGCAGCACGAGTGTCTTGCGCATCGAAAACACCTTCCTTCCATCGCCTGAGGGTGAGAGCCCTCGGTGAAGAAGTTCCCGGTTCAACCGGAAACTGGTGTCGCGCTCGGTAAAGTCGCTGTAAATTGGCTCTTTCGCTGGGGCCGTGCCTACCGGCTCCGGCGCAGCACGTCCATCAGGAGTAAGGCGCCGAAGAGGCCCGCGACGACCCCGAAGGTCGTCGGCACCCAGGAGGCCGCGTGGCTCGACGCTGCGGTAACGCCGGACGCGATGATCGCCGCGCCCGTCGTCCCCGCGAGGGCCAGGCGGCGCGCGAGCAGGTCGAGCCGCCGCTCGAGGGGCTGCGTGCCGCGGAAATGGACCTCGAGACGCGGGCCCGGTCGCGCACCGGTCACGCGCTCGAACGCGTCGATGAGTCGCGTCAGCCGGAGCCGGAGCTTCTGCGCCTCGTAGAGCGCCCGCTGCGGGTCGAGCCCCGAGAGCGCCTGGTCGACGAGCCCGCGGACGACACGGCGGTTGAAGACGGCGAAGGGGTCGAGCGTCGGGTCGAGCTCCGCCACCGTCAGCTGCACCTGCGCGAACGCCTTGCCCGCCAACGCGAGCGAGGCAGGGGCACGAATCCCGTGCTGGAGACCGATCTCCATCAGCCCCTCGAGCATCGGCCCGAGCTGGAGGTCGCGGAGCGAGCCGACGCGGAAGCGGGCCACGAAGCGCGCCAGGTCGTCCTCCAGGGCGGCCATGTCGACGTCGGCCGGAGCGTCCTCGCCGGCCAGGATCACCAACAGCTCGCCGAGGAAGGCGGCGTCCTCGCGCCAGAAGGCGAGGAGCACGAGCAGCACGAGCGCCCGTACGCGTGGCTCGACCTCGCCCACCATCCCGAAGTCGAGGAACCAGATCCGGTCCTCCCACCAGCGCAGGTTCCCCGGATGCGGGTCGGCGTGGAAGAAGCCTTCCCCGAGGATCTGGAGGTAGTACGCGTCCAAGAGCTCCCGCGCCGCCTCGAGCCGGGCCTCGCCCGCCGGCGCCTCGCGCACCGGCATGCCCCCGATCTCGTCGAGGACGAGCAGGCGCGCCGTCGACAGCCGCTCGTGCACGCGCGGCACGCCGAGCCGCCGATACGGCGCGACGATCCTGGTCACCCGCTCGATGTTCGCCGCCTCCTGGCGGAAGTCGAGCTCCCGCTCGAGCGACGCGGAAAGGTGCTCGACGACGAGCGGCAGGTCGAGCAGGTCCCGGAACGCGGGCCGGTCGCCGGCCTTCTCGGCGAAGAGCCGGAACAGGCCCAGGTCGCGCATGATCTCGTCGCGCGCGGTCGGCCGCTGCACCTTCACGACGACGCGTTCGCCGGTCTCGAGCCGCGCCGCGTGCACCTGCGCGATCGTGCCGGCCGCGAGCGGCTCCGCGTCGATCTCCGCGAACACGTCCTCCCACGGAACGCGGAGCTCCTCCTCCATGACGGCCACGACCTCGGCCTCCGGGAGCGGCTGGACGCGATCCTGGAGCGACGCGAGCTCTTCCACGACCTCCGGCGGCAGGAGGTCGGGGCGCGTCGAGAGCACCTGGCCGAGCTTCGCGAAGGTGGGGCCGAGCTCCTCGAGCGCCGTCCGCAGCCGCCGCGCCCGCTCGCGGGTCGACTCGTCGGAGCGCCGGTCCTGGAGCCCGTGCTTCGCGAGCACGCGCGCGATGCGCGTCGCGCGGCCGAGGAGCGGGCCCTCGACCGTCACCGCCGGCCCTCCGAGGTGTCGACGATGACGACCGTGCACGGCGCGTTGTGCGAGACACGGTTCGGCACGTTGCCGAGCAGGAACTCGCGCCGGCCGCTCATGCCGACGTTGCCGACGACGAGCACGTCGGCCTTCTCCTGCGCCGCCGCACGCACGATCGCCTCCGACGGGTCCTCGGCGGCGGTCTCGACCAGCGCGCGGGCGCCGAGCGACTCGGCGAACCGCGTGAGCTCCGGGAGCACGGCCGCCGCCCGCTCCGTGACGACCTGGAGGACGAGGAGCTCCGCCTCGTAGCGCTCGGCCATGTCCGCCGCCCAGCGGACGGCCCGGTCGGCGCTCTGCGAGCGGTCGGTCGCGACGAGGATCCGGCGCACAGCGGGACCGCTCGACGACGAAGGGCGTCTGATGCGCACCGCCCGATTCTGCGGCTTCGGGTGCCGTGCGTGCAAAGAACCGAGAGAATGGCCGCGTGCAGGATCGCGCGCTCACCACCTCCTGGCTCGCCGCGAAGCTCGGGACGCAGTCCGGCCGGATCGACTCGATGCGGCGCGCGGGGCAGCTCTACGCGATCCGCCGTCCGGGCGAGCAGGACTACCTCTACCCCTCGTGGCAGTTCGACGAGAACGGCCGTCCCCTGCCGTTCGTCGAGCGGCTGATGCGGACCGCGCGCGAGGCAGGCCTGGACGGCCGGGAGCTCGAGGAGGTGCTGAACCGGCGCGCGGGGCTCGTCGGCGGGCGCAGGGTCGTCGACCTGATCCGCACGGGCGCCGAGGAGCACGTCCTCGACGTCGTCGCGGCCGCGAGTCGCCGGCAAGCCAGCTCGTAGACTCACCGGGTCGGTGCCCCGAGCTCGCCTGCCCGTCCTCGCGCTCACCGCTGCGGCCGCCGCCCTCACCGGCTGTGCGAGCGGGACCGCCCAGCGCACCGTCTCGCGAGCGCCGAGGATCGACGTCGGCTACCCCTTCGCCTACGACGCGGGCGACGTCGCCGACCGGATGGCGTTCGCGCGACTGCGCCGGAGGGGGGTCGCGGTCCGCGTGCGGCTCCTCGGCGGGGTCGCGAACGCCGTCGTCGCGCTCGTCCGCGGGGACGTCCAGCTCGCGACGATGCCCTACTCGACGGCGATCCGCGCGGCCGACGAGGGCGCGCACATCCGCGTCGTGCTCGGCCAGAACATGGCCTCGGACTTCGTGCTCGTCGCGCGGCGCGGAATCGGCTCGGTGGAGGCGTTGCGTGGCCGCCGCGTCGCCTTCGACGCGCCGGGGCTCGACGGGGACACGCTCGTGCGCGTGGCGCTCGCACGGGCGGGCGTCCCGAGCTCCGACGTCAAGCTGAGCGCCCTCGCCGAGTCGTCCTCCAGGGCCGCGGCGCTCACGGCGGGCCGCGCCGATGCCGTCGTGCTGGACGAGCCCGACTACGAGCGGCTGCTTCAGCGCGGGGTCGGCGTCGACGTCCTCGCGCGGCTGACCGACTTCCGGCCGCGGTCCGCTGCGTCCGTCTGGGTCGTCTCGCAGAGCTACGAGGAGAAGCACCGTCCGATCGTCGGTCGAATCGTCCGCGGCCTCCTCGACGGCTACGCGTTCGTCTACACGCCCCCGGGGCGCCGCGCCTGGATCACGACTGCGCGCCGCTCCGTCTTCCGCGGCGACCCGGAGCTCGCGCCGCGCATCTATGCGTTCTACCGGTCGGTTCGCTTCTGGCCTCTTCGCGACCGGCCGGTCACCCCGGCCGAGCACCAGCGCACCGTTCGCTTCTGGCTCGGCGTCCATCAGCTCGCGCGCTACGTCCCCTTCTCGCGCGTGTGGGACGCGAGCTGGTGGCGACGTGCTGCCGCGCGATCGTAGCTCTGCTGCGACGTATGCTCGCACCCGCGTGAGCGCGCCCCCCGCCCGCCTGCTCCTCGTCCTCGCGTGCGCCGGAGCGCTCGGCACCGCGGCCGCGGCGGCGCCTCCTCCGAACGTCCCGGTGACGCAGAGCGGCGGCGCCGTCGAGGGAGGCGGCCTCGCGCTCG
>VAXK01000303.1 GCA_005885565.1 Actinomycetota bacterium | reverse complement strand
GCGAGCGCGCTCGCGTGCTCGGCGACCTGCTTCGCCGCGCTGCCGAGACCGCCGTTGGTGTCAGTCCCGTGGGTGGGCATGGCCCCTCCAGTCGATCAGCTTGGCGAGCGCGACGCCGGCCACGAGGGCGCCCGCCGCGACGAGCCACGGGTTCGGGCCGCCGTTCCGCTTGCGCCTCGGTTTCGGTTCAGGCGTGACGGGCGTGACGGGCGTGACCGTGGCGGGGCCCGGCTGGTCGTCGGTCGGCGCCTCGCCGCGGGCGCGTGCGGCGACGAGGCTCGGCTTGAGCTTGCGCAGGAACGCCGCGTCCTCGGCGAGCGGCTCCGCGAGCTTGCCCTTCAGGCCGTTTTGGCCCGCCGCCTTGTCGGCGAGCTCCTGGAGCTTGTCCGCCGCGCGGTCGATCGTCTGGTCGAGACGGGTCACTTCTTCGTCGGGGGCTCCTCGCCCGTCGCGAGCCGCCAGATGCGGGATGCGGTGCGCCGGGCCGCCAGGGTGGCGCCGGCGCCGAGTCCTGCATACAAGCCGGTCCAGAGCAGCTTGCGCAGCATGCCCGTGTCGTAGCCCGCTTGCGGGGCGTCCAAACATCGAATACCTATTCCGAGCTCATGCACGATTCCGCGCCGATCTACGGAAAGCCCGAGCGCCAGCGGCTCATCGCGAGCATCGTCACGCGGCGCCGGGTGGGGACGCAGTTCGAGCTCCTTGCCGCGCTCGAGGCGGCGGGCTGTCGCGTCACGCAGGCAACCGTGTCGCGGGACATCCGCGCGCTCGGCCTCGAGAAGACGCACGACGCGCTCGGCCGCCCTCGCTATGCGCTCCCCGAGGGCGGTCGCCGCACCGACCCTCGCGAGGCGCTGACGACGATCCTGCGCCAGTTCGGCCGCCGCGCGACGGCGGCGGAGAACATCGTCGTCCTCCACTCGGAGGTCGGCGCGGCGCCGGCGATCGCGCGCGCGCTCGACCGCGCGGAGCATCCGAACGTCGTCGGGACGCTGGCCGGCGACGACACCTGCCTGGTGATCGCCCGCGACGCCGCAGACGCGAAGCGGCTCGCCGCCGAGCTGGCCGAGGCGATCCGCTAGGGAGGCAGTATCTCGGCGCTTGCGGGCGGCTCCTCGTGCTCGCCGAGCCGCTCGAACTCGTCCTTGGAGAGCGCGAGCCGGATCTCGCCCTCGGCGATCTCCGCCACTTGCTCGGCGGGCACGTACTTCGGGCGCTTCAGCAGGCCCGGCGAGACCGAGATGCCGTTGAAGATGTCCTTCCCCGTGTCGCCGATCACCTCGTCGACCGTCCCGACCGCCGTGCCGTCCGCGGCCACCACCCTCCACCCGTGCTCGACGAGGAGCCAGGAGACGGGGTCCGAGCTCAAACGGACCTGCCGCCGACATACCAGACGGGACCCTGGGTCGCGTTCGGATACGTGTCGGCGAGGACGCGTAGGAGGCGGAAGGAGCCGCGGATCCCCTCCTCGTCGAGCCGCTCGAGGCAGCGCCGCGTCATCTCCGGTGAGGCGCCGTAGCCGAAGCTTCTGGCCACGCGAAAGCGAAAGCCGGTCTCCCCGCCGTAGCGCGCCGGGTTCAGCGGCGCCATCAGCAGCGCGGCGCGCTCCAGGTAGTCGGTCGAGGTGAGGCGCACCTCGCAGTAGAGGTCGCTCCAGTCGGGCGGGAGCCGCGCCACCTCGGCGTCCCAGGCCCCGGCGAGGCTCGGCCGGATGATCGGCGCGGCCTCGGGAAGCTCGTCGACCCCGAGGAGCTCGAGATGCCCGTCGACGCGCTCGGCGTCCAGGCGCGCCAGCAGGCGCCCGACGAGGTTCGGCGACGGGCCCCGCCCGCCGCGCCCGGCTTGGAAGCGCACCTGCTTGCCGCGGCGGCCGGGATTCACCGGTCCGAGCAGGAAGGCGGCGCGGTCGCAGTCCGCTTCGTCCTCGATCACGAGGCTGAGGCGCGCGGTCGCCCAACGTTCCGGGAGCTGCGCCTGGATCTCGCGCCACTGCTCGAGGAGCGCCACGGCCGCAGCATACGGCAGGCCGTCTCTAAACTCACCGCGTGGCCAAGCTCGAGGAGAGGCAGGCGCTCCCGGAGGAGGACCTGCGGGACTTCTTCCGCGAGATGCTCCTCATCCGCCGCTTCGAGGAGAAGGTCGAGGAGCGGTTCCGCGCGGGTGAGCTGCCCGGCTTCCTGCACGTCGCGATCGGCCAAGAGGCGGTCGCGGTCGGGGTCTGCCGCGCGCTCGAGGAACGGGACGTCATGGCCTCGACCCACCGCGCGCACGGGCACACGCTCGCGCGCGGGACCCCGCCGAACGCCCTCATGGCCGAGCTCTACGGCAAGGTCGAGGGCTGCTCGCGCGGCTACGGCGGGTCGATGCACCTCTACGACGTCGAGCGCGGGAACCTCGGCGCGAACGCCGTCGTCGGCGGGGGGCTGCCGGGGATCGTCGGCGCCGCGCTCGCCTTCAAGCTGCGCGGCGAGGATCGAGTCGCGCTCGCGTTCTTCGGCGACGGCGCGACGAACATCGGCACCTTCCACGAGTCGCTCAACCTCGCGCAGCTCTGGGGCGTGCCGGCCGTCTTCGTCTGCGAGGACAATCACTGGGCCGAGTCGACGCCGGCGAGCCAGCACCTTCCGATCCGGGATCTGGAGCAGCGTGCGGTGGCCTACGGGATGGAGTCGACGAAGGTCGACGGCCAGGACGTGGAGGCGGTCTACGGCGCGACGGCGCAGGCGCTCGAGCATGCGCGAAGCGGCCGCGGGCCTTTCTTCCTCCTCTGCGAGACCTACCGCCTCGTCGGCCACTACGTCGGCGACCCGCAGGTCTACCGGCCGAAGGACGAGCTCGCGCGCCTGCGCGAGACCGAGGACCCGATCGACAAGCTGCGCGAGCGGCTCGGCCTCTCCGACGAGGAGGTCGAGGAGGTCGACCGGGAGGTGACGGGGATCGTCGAGACCTCGGTGGAGTTCGCGAAGAACGGCACCGACCCGGAGCCCGGTGACGCGCTGAAGAACGTCTATGCCTGAGCTCTCCTACCGCGAGGCCGTTCGCGACGCGCTCGCGACGGCGATGCGCCGCGACGACGAGGTGTTCGTCATGGGCGAGGACATCGCCGAGATGGGCGGCTCGATGGGCGTGACGCAGGGGATGCTCGACGAGTTCGGGCCCGAGCGGGTCCGCAACACGCCGATCTCGGAGATGGCGCTCGTCGGAGCGGGGATCGGCGCCGCGATGCAGGGCATGCGGCCGGTCGTCGAGGTCATGTACGAGGACTTCCTCACGCTCGCCTGCGAGCAGATCGTGAACCAGGCGGCGAAGCACCGGTACATGTCCGGCGGCCAGGTCAAGGTGCCGCTGACCGTGCGGACGCAGGGCGGCGCGGGGTGGTCGCCGGGCGCCCAGCACGCGCAGCAGCTCGAGGCGTGGTTCGTCCACGTGCCGGGACTGAAGGTCGTCTTCGCGTCCACGCCGGCCGACGTCCGCGGCCTCCTCTACACCTCGATCTACGACGACAACCCCGTCGTCTTCTTCGAGCACCGGACGCTGTACGGGATCAAGGAGGAGGTGCCGGACGAGCTCGAGCCGATCGAGCTCGGGAAGGCGCGCGTCCACCGCGAGGGCGAGGACGTGACCGTCGTGGCCACCGGCCGGCTCGTGCACGAGGCGCTGCGCGCCGCCGAAGAGGCCGAGGGCGAGGGCGTCTCGGTCGAGGTGGTCGACCCGCGGACGCTCCAGCCGCTCGACGAGGAGACGCTCGTCGCGTCGGTGAAGAAGACGAACCGCTGCGTCGTCGCGCACGAGGCCGTGACGCGGATGGGCTTCGGCGCCGAGGTCGCCGCCGTGCTCCAGCACCAGGCCTTCGACTGGCTGGACGCGCCGATCGAGCGCGTGGGCGCGAGGTTCACACCGCTCCCGTTCGCGCCGGTGATGGAGGAGTGGGTCGTGCCGCACGCGGCCGACGTGCTCGAGGCGATCCGCCGAACCGTCGGACGGAATGGCCACTGAGATCAAGCTTCCGCGGCTCGGGCAGGGGATGGAGTCGGGGACGATCGTCAGGTGGCTCAAGTCGGAGGGCGAGCCGGTCGAGAAGGGCGAGCCGCTCTACGAGCTCGACACCGACAAGGTGACCCAGGAGGTGGAGGCGGACGCGTCGGGCGTCCTGCTTCGCATCGCCGTCGAGGAGGGTGAGGTCGAGGTCGGGCGGACGATCGCCCTGATCGGCCAAGAGGGCGAGTCCGTTCCGGACGAGGCCCCGGCTCCCGCGCCCGAAGAGCCCGCGAAGCCCGAAGCGAAGCGGGCAGCTCCGGCCGCCCAGACCTTGCAACAGACTGTTGCAAGGTCGGATGGGCGCGGCGGCGGGCGGATCAAGGCCTCGCCGCTCGCGCGCCGGATCGCGCGGGAGCGCGGCGTCGAGCTCTCCTCGCTCCAGGGGACCGGTCCCGAGGGGCGCATCGTGGCCGAGGACGTCGAGCGGGCCGCGGCCGCGCCGGCGCCCGCAGCCGCTGTCCCCGCGCCGCCGTTCGAGGCCGAGGTCGTCCCGCTCACCTCGCTTCGCCGCACCGTCGCCCGGCGGATGACGGAGGCCTGGCAGGCGCCGGCCTTCCAGATCTCGACGTCCGCCGACATGACGCGGGCGCTCGCCATCCGCGCCCGCCTGGTCGAGCGAGGCGACACGCCGAAGCCGACCATCTCCGACCTCCTGACGAAGGTGAGCGCCGCCGCTCTGATGCGCCACCGCGAGGTGAACGCGCTCTACGAGGGCGACGCGGTCCGGCTGCTCGCGAGCGCCGACATCGGCATGGCCGTCGCCACCGAGCGCGGCCTCCTCGTCCCGGTGATCCGCGGCTGCGAGCGGCTGACGATCCCGGAGATCGCCGCCGCCCGCGCCGACCTCGTCGAGCGGGCGCGCTCCGGCAAGCTCCAGCAGGCCGACCTCGAGGGAGGCTCGTTCACCATCTCGAACCTCGGCATGTACGGCGTCGAGCAGTTCGTGGCCGTCCTGAACCCGCCGCAGGCGGCGATCCTCGCCGTGGGCGCGGTGCAGGAGACGCCGGTGGCGCGCGACGGCGCCGTCGAGATCAGGCCGCTCATGACGATGACCCTCACCTGCGACCATCGCTCCGTCGACGGGGCGACGGCGGCCGACTTCCTCCGGACACTGAAGACCTTTCTCGAGGAGCCGGGGCTCGCGTTGTGACCGCGCTCGTGGTGGCCGCCGTCCTCGCGGCTCCGAGCTTCGTCTTCGGCCGCGAGGGCGGGAACATCGTGCCGCTGCGCGCGCAGATCTATCCCGGCGGCCGCGTCGTCGTGAACAGCCAAGCTGGACGACACCTCACTCGGGCGAAGGTAACCGCCCTACGGCGATACGCAGCCGCCCAGGGCTTCACGCAGCTCCCCCGGCGGATCGACTGCCCGGCGACGAATCCGGACGTGGCCACGCGGTACGTGAAGGTCGGCGCCGCCCGCACGGTCTTCGAGCACGGAGCCTGCAACCGCCGCTTCGAGCGCGTCTACGCCGCGCTCCGGAAGGCGACGGGAGTCCCTTGACGGTCTGGTACCACGTGCGCGACCTCGACGCGGGGCGCCGGTTCTACCGCGAGACGCTCGGCTTCACCGAGACGTACTTCGACGCCGCGGCCGGCTGGGCGAAGCTCCGCCACGGCGAGATGGAGATCGGCCTCGCCCAGGGCGAGCCGCAGGAGGACGGCGGCGTGGCGCACGTCGACGTGACCGACCTGAAGGCCGAGGCGGAGCGGCTGCGCTCCCAGGGCATCGAGGTCGGCGTCGTCTTCGAGTTGCACGGCGAGATCCGCCTCCTGGACGTGTTCGACCCGGACGGCAACCGGGTCCAGCTTGCCCAGGAGCTCACGGCGGGTTGAGCCGTGATCCGCGCCGCGGGGCCGCAGGACGTCCGCTTCCTCCGCGACATGCTCCGCCACGCCTACTACTGGCGGATGAGCGAGAGCGGCGACCTGCCGGTGGCCCGCTACGTCCTGAACTGGGGCCGGCCCGGGGACGAGGGGCTCGTCGCGCTCGACGACGCGAACCCGGTCGGGGCGGCTTGGTATCGCCTCTTCCCACGCGAGGAGGCGGGGTTCGGCTTCGTCGACGAGTCGACGCCGGAGCTGACGATCGCCGTCGTGCCGAGCCGCCGCGGGAAGGGCTTCGGGCACGAGCTGATGACCGGCCTCTTGGAGAAGGCCCGCCGTGCCGGGTACGAGGCGCTGAGCCTGAGCGTCGAGAAGACGAGCCCCGCGGTGTCGCTCTACGAGCGCTACGGCTTCCGCCGGGTCGCCGAGAGCGACGACGCGCTGACGATGGTCGCGAAGCTAGGATCGCCGGATGGACTGTGACGTTGCCGTCCTCGGCGGGGGCCCGGGCGGGTACACGGCGGCGATCCGCGCCGCGCAGCTCGGCGCCAAGGCGGTCTGTATCGAGAAGGAGTCCGAGCTCGGCGGCACCTGTCTCCGTGTCGGCTGCATCCCGACGAAGGCCTGGGTGCAGACCGCGTTCGCGCTGAAGGAGGCCGAAGAGACCTTCGGGAAGCTCGGCGTCCAGGTCGGCGAGCCGCGGCTCGACCTCGCGGCGGCGAACGAGTGGAAGGCCGGCGTCGTGAAGCAGATGACCAGCGGCGTCGCGTCGCTCTTCAAGGCGAATGGCGTCGAATGGGTGAAGGGCACCGGCCGCTTCAGGGACGCGAACACGATGGCGGTCGAGGGCGCCGAGGACGTCGCCTTCAAGTCGGCGATCGTCGCCACCGGCTCGTTCCCGCTCCGGCCGCCCATCCCGGGGCTCGACTCCTCGCGCTGCGTCGACTCGACGGGCCTGCTCGCCCAGACGGAGGTGCCGCGGCGGCTCGTCGTCCTCGGCGGCGGGATCATCGGCTGCGAGTTTGCGTCCATCTTCCGCCGCTTCGGCTCGGAGGTGACGATCGTCGAGATGCTGCCGACGCTGATCCCGCAGGAGGACGCCGACGCGGCGAAGGAGCTCGCGAAGCGGTTCGGACGGCGCGGGATCGCCCTCCACCTCGAGAAGCAGTGCTCGAAGGTGGAAGAGTCGGACGGCGCGCTCACCGTCCACTTCGGCGAGGGCGAGACCGTCGAGTGCGACCTGATGCTCGTCTCCGTCGGCCGCGGCCCGCTCGTCGAGGGGCTCGGGCTCGAGGAGATCGGCGTCGAGCTCGACAAGCGGAAGGGGATCGCCGCCGACGAGCACCGGCGGACGACCGTGCCGCACGTCTACGCCGTCGGCGACTGCGCCGGGTACTGGCAGCTCGCCCACACGGCCTTCCGCGAGGGCGAGGTGGCGGCGGAGAACGCGCTCGGGCACGAGGCCGTCGTCGACAACCGCGGCGTCCCGCGGCCCATCTACACCGATCCCGAGATCGCGTCCGTCGGCCTCACCGAGGCCGAGGCGCGCGAGCAGCACGGCGACGACGTCGCGGTCGGCATGTTCCCGTGGGTCGCGAACGCGCGCGCCGTGATGCAGAACGAGACCGTCGGCTGGGTGAAGTCGATCCACGAGACGCGCTACGGCGAGCTGCTCGGGCTCGTGATGGTCGGGCCGCACGTCACCGACCTGATCGAGGCGGGCGTCGTCGCGCTGGACGCCGAGTCGACCGTGGAGACTGTGGCCGACGGGATGGCCGCGCATCCGACGCTCTCCGAGGCGATCAAGGAGGCCGGGCTCGTCGCGCTCGGCCGCCCGATCCACGTGCCGCCGCGGCGGCGCGCCCAAGCTCCGGCCTAGCAGCCAGTATCTACGCGCCGGTCGCGGGCGTTTTCTCTGCGTGCAAGCGTATGCGGAGCCGGGGGGCGCGCACGATCTCGCGGTCGACGAGGCATTCGAGCGGCTCTACCGCAGCTACGCGCGCGACGTCTACCGCTACACGCTCGCCGTGCTGCGCAATCCGGCGGACGCCGAGGACATCACGCAGACCACCTTCCTCAACGCCTACCGGGCGTACCTGCGCGGCGAGGAGCCGAGCCGGCCGCGGCACTGGCTGATCAAGATCGCGCACAACGCGTGCCGCAGCCGTCATCTGCGCGCGGTACGCCGGCCGCAGGAGGTGCCGTTCGAGGAGACGATCGCGGCGATCCCGGTTCCGGCGGAGGAGACGCCGAAGCTCGAGGAGCTCCTGGAGGCGCTCGGGCGGCTGCCGTTCAATCAGCGCGCCGCCCTCGTCATGCGCGAGCTCGAAGGGCGCTCCTATGCGGAGATCGCGGACACGCTGGAGGTCTCCGTCCCGGCGGTCGAGACCCTGATCTTCCGTGCCCGCCGCGCGCTCCGGCGCGACCGCTCGCTGCTCGGAGTGCTCGGCTCGGTGCAGCTGCCGCCCTCGCTCGGGAGCTTCTTCGGCGGCGGAGGCGGCGCCGTCGCGGGAGGCGGCCTCGCCGTCGGCTCCGGTCTCCTCGTCAAGGCGGCGCTCCTCGTCGCGGCGGGGGTCGTCGCCGGCGCCGTCGGCCCGGTCGTGGATGCGAGCGTCTCCGGGCACGGTAGGCCTGCCGGGATCGCATTGAGCCCCTTGACGGTGCAGTCGACTCCGCGGACTGACGCGGCGACGGCGCCCGCAGGCATCCGGGTGCTTCGAGGGCCCATGGTGGTCGTGAAGAGGCAGGGACGGACCTTCGTCGTCACCGAAGGCGTGGTCGGCATGCGCACCGCCGTCCCGTTCGAGCGCGGCATCGAGCTCAGCAGCGGCACCGCTCCCGAGCGACTCACCGGCGCCACGCTCGAGGCGGGCATGCCCGGATCCGCCACGTCCGAATCGGGGGGGACGGCAGGCGCAGTGCCTGCGGTGGCCGACCCGGCGGCTCCGTCCGCGGTGCCGTCGACGAGCTCCGGCACGCAGGCGGCGACGACGACCGCGAAGAGCGCGACGACGCAGGTGACGCAGACGGCCTCCGCCGCGACGTCCACGGCCGGCGCTCCGCCCGCGTCGGCGCCGCCGGTGCCGACGCCCACCGTGGCCGCTCCTCCGCCTCCGCCGCTCCCGGTCGACACGTCGCCCGTCACGTCTGCGCTCCCGCCGACGCCGACCGTGACGCTCCCGCACGTGCCATAGGCTGCGGCCGCGGCGCAAGTTTTCGGGCAGCATGGGTATCTGATAGGCATGGCGCAGCTTCTCGCGGAGCGACGGCGCGTGGACCGGGGGTTCGAGCGGCTCTACCGCCGCCATGTGGCGGACGTCTACCACTACGCGCTCGCCGTCCTGCGCAACCCCGCGGACGCCGAGGACGTCACGCAGACGACCTTCCTGAACGCGCTCCGCGCCTACGACCGGGGCGAGCGGCCGAAGGCGGCGCAGAACTGGCTGATCGCGATCGCCCACAACGTCTGCCGGCAGCGGTTCCGGCAGTCGCTGCGCCGCCCGCGCGAGGTCTCGCTCGACCACGACGTCGCCGACCGGATCGTCGACGACGAGGCCCCGAGCGCGCAGGACATCCGCCGGGCCCTCGGCCACCTTGCCTTCAACCAGCGCGCCGCCCTCGTGATGCGCGAGCTCGAAGGTCGCTCGTACGCCGACATCGCGGAGATCCTCGGCATCTCGGCCGGCGCCGTCGAGACGCTCCTCTTCCGAGCCCGGCGGGCGCTCCGCGAGCAGCTCGAGGGCGCCCTGACCTGCCACCAGGCGGAGCTCGCGATCTCGAAGCAGCTCGACGGGCGCCTGCCCCGCAGCGAGCGCGGCGCGCTGCGCGCGCACCTGCGCGCCTGCCACGACTGCGCCACCGTCGCGAGGCGCCAGCGCGCCCAGCGGTCGGCCTTCAAGTCGCTCGCCGCGGTTCCGCTCCCGACCTCGCTCGCCTCGCTCTTCGGCGGCGGGGGCGGCGCGGCGGTCGGGACGGGCGTCGCGGCGAAGGCGGCCGCCGTGCTCGCGACCGGCGCCCTCGTCGGCGGGCTCGGCTACGAGGGCGCGACGCACACGAGGCTCGTCCGCGGCCTCCGGCCGCAGAAGCGGCACGCGCCTGTGGAGGTCCGCGCGCCGGCGCCGATCCCGGTCGTCCCGGTGGTGTTCTCCACGTCGAGCCGGCGTCATCCGGTCGTTCCCGTTCCGAGACGCATCTCCCCGCGGCACGTGCGCGCGCATCCGGCGCATCCCGCGCATCCGCTCCATCCGGCGCATCCGATCCACCCCGCACACCCGGTGCATCCGCTCCATCCGTCGCACCCGGCACACGCGCGCGGCCGGAGCGGCCGGGTTACGGTCGGGGCTCTGAAGGGAAGGCACGTGGGCAATGGGAATCGTGAACAGGCGCAACGCCGTCCTGGGCTGGACCGTGTGGCAGGTCGGGAAGCGGGTCGCCAAGCGAAAGGCAAAGGGCGCCGTCCCTAGCATCGACCCCGAGACGAAGCGGCCGAACAAGTCGTTCGTCGCCTCGCTTCTCGGCGCCGCGGGGGGCGCGCTCTGGTTCCTCCGGCGGCGTGGAAACGACGGGGAGGGCTCGGGCAGCGCATAGGCTTCGGGCGTGCCCGAGGTCGAGGAGAGCTTCTTCCGGCGGTCGCTCGCCGAGCTCGTCCCGTACGAGCCGGGGAAGCCGGTCGAGGAGGTCCAGCGCGAGCTCGGCCTCGAGCGCGTCGTCAAGCTCGCCTCGAACGAGGGCCCATTCGGGCCGTTCCCGGCCGCGCGCCGCGCGCTCGAGCGCGGTGTCGACGAGCTGAACCGCTACCCGGACGGAGGCGCGTACCGCCTGCGGGCCGCGCTGGCCGAGCGGCACGACGTGCGCTTCGAGGAGATCGCTCTCGGCGCGGGAGCGGACGGCGTCGTCGACTGCCTCTCGCAGGCCGTGCTCGACCCCGGGGACGCGATCGTCTGCGGCTGGCCGTCCTTTCCGAGCTACGTCATCGACGCTGTGAAGGTCGGCGCCGAGGCGCGCCGTGTCCCGCTGCGCGACGACCGCTACGACCTGCCTGCGCTCCTCGACGCCGTGGACGAGCGGACGAAGCTCGTCTACGTCTGCCACCCGAACAACCCGACCGGGACGATGAACACGCGCGCCGAGCTCGACGCGTACTTCGACGCCGTCCCCGGGCACGTCCTCACGGTCGTCGACCAGGCCTATTTCGAGTACGTCCAGGATCCGGAGTATCCGGACGGGATCGAGGAGTACTTCAAGGCCGGTCGCCGCGTCGTCGTGCTCCGGACCTTCTCGAAGATCTACGGCCTCGCCGGCCTGCGGATCGGGTACGGCGTGGCGCCCGCCTCGGTCGCGACGGCGGTCGCGAAGGTGCGGCGCGCCTTCGACTTGAGCACCGCCGCGCAGGCCGCGGCGCTCGCGAGCCTCGAGGACCCGGGCGAGCTCGCCCGGCGCGTGCGCCTGAACGCCGAGGGCCGGGTGGAGCTCGAGCGCACGCTGACCGCCCACGGCCTCTCGCCTGCCGGCCCCGCTGTTGCGAACTTCCTCTACGCGGACGTGGGCGGGGACGCACGGGAGCTCTTCGACGACCTTCTCCGCCTCGGAGTGATCGTCCGCCCGCTCGCGGGCTTCGGCGCGCCGAGCGCGATCCGCGTCACGGTCGGGACGCCGGAGGAGAACGCCTTCCTCGCCGATGCCCTTACCCGCCTGCGGGTTCGCGTCGGAGCTGCCCCTTGACGATCTGAAGGGGCAGCCGGCTTGCCCCGGTGTGACAGGTGGGGCTGGTACGTTCAGGCCGCCCGTGCGCCCTTCCGTTCGCCGGCAGCTCGAGCTCTTCCATCGGTCCCCGAGCTTCGGGATGCTCTTCCTGGCGGCGTTCGGCTCGGGCCTCGGCACGTGGCTCGCGTTCGTCGCGCTGACCGTCGACGTCTTCGACCGCACGCATTCCGGCCCATGGGTGAGCGCGCTCCTGATCGCGGACTTCCTGCCGATGATCCTCATCGGCCTCGTCTTCGGCCCGCTCCTCGACCGGCTCTCGCGCCGGTGGCTCGCCGTCGCCGCCGACCTCGCGCGCTTCGGCGTCTTCTGCGCGCTGCCGTTCGCGACGAGCGCCGCGCAGATCGTGACGCTGGCCGCGGCGGCGGGCTTCGCGACCGGCTTCTTCCGCCCGGCGGTCTACGCGGGGCTGCCGAACCTCGTCGACGACGCAGATCTGCCGCGGGCGAACTCGCTGCTCCAGACGATCGAGAACGCGACGACGACGGCGGGCCCGCTCGTCGGCGGCATCCTCGTCAGCACGTCCGGCCCGGACACGGCGTACTGGATCAACGCGGCGACCTTCGTCGTCTCGGCGCTGCTCCTCCTGCGGATCCCCGGCAGGCTCCTCCAGGCGCGCCCGGCGCAGAGCCGGGGGCACCTGCGCGACCTGCGCGCCGGCTTCGCGCTCGTCCGGCACGCGCGGCCGCTCCTGACCGTCCTCGTCGTCTGGAACGTGGCCATGCTCGCGAACGCGGGCGTGAACGTGGCCGAGGTCGTCCTCGCGAAGGTCTCGTTCCACTCGGGCGACTTCGGCTTCGGCCTGCTCGTGGCGGCGGCCGGGCTCGGGCTCGCCGGGGGCAGCCTCGCGGCGGGACCGCTCCTGGAGCGCCGTCGCACGCGGGAGGTCTACGGCGGCTCGCTCGCGCTGATGGCGGTCGGCACGGCTCTCGCCGCCGTCTCCCCGAACGTCTGGGTCGCGGCAGCGTGCGTCGTCGTCTCGGGCGCGGGAAACGGCTCGACGGTCGTCTGCAACGCGCTCCTCGTGCAGCGCGGCGCGCCCGACGAGCTGCGCGGCCGCGCGTTCACGGTGCTCATGAGCTCGACCGCGGTCTCCCTCGGCGCAGGGATGATCGCGGCGGGCCTCGTCACGAACGCCCTCGGCGCGCGGTGGGTGTGGGGGATCGCGGCCGCGGTTCTCGCGCTCGCCGCGGCACTCGGCCTCTCGCTGGCGCGCGGCGTCGACGTGGCGCGGGAGGCTCCGGAAGCGACGCCGCTTCCGGTGGTGCCGGGCTACTAGAGTCCGGACCGTGGCGGGGCGGCGCGAGTGGACGCTCGGCGAGCTCGCGGAGGGCGTCCGGTCGGGCGACCGGCGCGCGCTCGCCCGCGCGATCACGCTCGTCGAGAACGGCGAGCCGCTCGCCGCCGAGCTCGTCCGCGAGCTCTACCCGCACACCGGCAACGCGTACGTCGTCGGCGTGACCGGGCCGCCCGGAGTGGGGAAG
>VAXK01000204.1 GCA_005885565.1 Actinomycetota bacterium | reverse complement strand
GCGGCGGCTGCTCGGGGACTACCTCGCCATCGTGACGCTCTTCTTCGGCCAGGCGTTCGTCACGTTCGTGAACAACGCCAACTACATCAACTTTCCCTTCTTCGGCCACCTCGATCTGACGGGCGGCGCGAACGGCCTCGACCGGATCGACCCGCTCGACTTCTTCGGCTACCGGCTCGTCACGACCAAGCAGAACTTCTACTTCCTGCTCGGCGCGTTCGTGGTCGTGATCAGCGCCCTCTACTTCGCCAACGAGTCGCGCACGGGGCGCGCGTGGCGCGCGCTCCGCGAGGACCCGCTCGCCGCCGAGGCGATGAGCATTCCGGTGAACCGGCTCAAGCTGCTCGCCTTCTCCTTCGGTGCCGCGACGGCCGGCTTCACCGGCGCGATCTACGGCGCGATCCACACGGGCGCCTTCCCGGGCGACTACGACATCGGCCTCCTGATCACCGTCTACGCCGTCGTCATCCTCGGCGGGACCGGGAGCCTGGCCGGCGTCGTCCTCGGCGCGATCATCGTCAACTGCGCGCCCGAGATCCTGCGGACGCCGAACCAGGCCGGCTGGCTCTTCTACGGCGCGATCGTGGTCGCCCTGCTCGTGAAGCTCCGGCCGTGGCGTCGCCTCGCCGGGGTGCTCGCCGCGCTCGTCGGCCTCGGCTTCGCGCTCCGCGGGATCGCGGACGCGGTCTGGCCGCGGATGACCGCCGGCACGGGCCAGGGCGCCGGCCTGGCGGCGCGCATGGTCGACCACTGGGTCCTGCTCCCGCGCCATCCGGAGAAGATGGCCGACTTCGCCTACGTGATCCTGATCGCGGCGATCCTGCTCGTGACGCAGATCCGCGGCATCTGGCGCACGGTCGCGCTCGTCCCGACGCTCTACCTCGTCGCCTTCGTGTGGGAGAACCGTCTGATCCAGGAGACCGCGGGCGCGACCAGGCTGATCCTCCTCGGCGCGCTCCTGATCGGGCTGATGAACGCGCGCCCGCAGGGGCTGATGGGGACGGCGCGGGTGGAGATCGTCTGATGGCGGCGCTGCTCGAGCTTCGTCGCGTCGGCAAGGCCTTCGGCGGCCTCCAGGTGATCAGCGACCTCGACCTGCACGTCGACCAGGGCGAGATCGTGAGCGTGATCGGCCCGAACGGCGCGGGCAAGACGACGCTCTTCAACCTCGTGACCGGGATCTTCCGACCCGACTCGGGCGACATCGTCTTCGACGACAAGAGCCTCGTCGGCCTCCTTCCACACTCGATCGTGAACCGCGGCATCGCGCGCACCTTCCAGACGCTGCGGCTCTTCCTGAACATGACCGTGAAGGAGAACGTCATGGCCGCGCAGTACGGCCGGACGAAGGCGACGATCGTCGAGTCGATCCTGCGGCTTCCGCGCGCGCTTCGCGAGGAGCGGGAGATCCACCGGGTCGCCGAGGAGAAGCTCTCCTTCTTCGGCGACCGGCTGATGGGCTATCGCTGGAACCAGCCTGCGTACTCGCTCTCGTACGCGAACCGGCGGCGGCTCGAGATCGCGCGCGCGATGGCGACCGAGCCGCGCCTGCTCCTGCTGGACGAGCCGGCGGCGGGGATGAACCCGGCCGAGACGCACGAGATCACGGAGCTGATCGCCAAGCTTCGCGACGACGGCGGCTACACCATCCTCGTCATCGAGCACGACATGCACGTGGTCGAGGGGATCTCGGACCGGGTCGTCGCGCTCGACCACGGCGTGAAGATCGCGGAGGGCTCCTTCGAGGAGGTGGCCACGAACCCGCGGGTCGTCGAGGCATATCTCGGGCTGCGCGGCGCGGAAGAGGAGGAGGCGTGAGCGGGAACGGCGCCGGCTCGCTGCTCCAGCTCGACGCCGTGGACACGTACTACGGCGAGATCAACATCCTCCAGCAGGTCTCGCTCGAGGTGCGCGCGGGCGAGCTCGTGTGCCTGCTCGGCGGGAACGCGTCGGGGAAGTCGACGACGCTGAAGACGATCCTCGGCATCGTCGAGCCGCGCCGCGGGCGCGTCGAGTTCGACGGTGAGGACGTGACGACGCGGCCGACGAGCTACCGCATCGCGCGCGGGATGGCGATCGTGCCCGAGAACCGGCGGCTCTTCGCGCCCATGACCGTCCAGGAGAACCTCGAGATGGGCGCGTACCTCCAGGGCGGCGCGAAACGGGAGGACCTCGAGCGGGTGTACTCGCTCTTCCCGTTGTTGCAGGAGCGGCGGCGGCAGCTCGCCGGGACGCTCTCCGGCGGCGAGCAGCAGATGGTCGCGATGGGCCGGGCACTCATGTCGCAGCCGAAGCTCCTGCTTATGGACGAGCCCTCGATGGGGCTCGCGCCGATCCTCGTCGAGCGGAACTTCGAGATCATCAAGCAGGTGCACGAGTCGGGTGTCGCGGTGCTGGTCGTCGAGCAGAACGCGAATGTCTCGCTCTCGATCGCGGACCGCGGCTATGTCCTCCAGACGGGCCGAGTCGTGCTGGCGGACGAGGCTTCCGCCCTTCTGGCGAACGAAGACCTCCGCAAGGCCTACCTGGGCCGCTAGCCAGCCGCCGTCCGCGGCCCTGTTCGGGGCGGCCGTGGCCGAGCCACGTCCCGGTGGCTGCCACCAAGACGTGGCTTTCCGGGCGATGGCTCTCGGACGCCCGGCTGCTTTGTTCCAAGTGCTGCCGGTGGACGAATTGCGGTGGGAGGACATGTCCGCCGGACGTGTCCACGATTTGGGCGAGAATCTGACCATGGCCACTCGTTCCGCGGCCGACAGCACCCTCGCAGCCGCACCGCTCCCGGACCGGATCCGCCACCGCTTCCCGATCTTCGAGCGACGGCTCTACGTCAACAGCTGCTCGCAGGGCGCCCTCTCGGACGCCGTCCGTGCCGCCTACGAGCAGTACCTCGCGGACTGGGACGAGAAAGGCGCCCCGTGGGAGTACTGGGTCGAGCGCGGCGAGGCCGCGCGCGCCACCTTCGCGCGCCTCGTGAACGCCGCACCAGACGAGGTCGCCGTCACGACGTCGCTCTCGGCGGGCGTCAGCGGGCTCGCCTCCGGCCTCCGCTACGCGCGGCGCTCGAAGGTCGTGCTCACCGACTGGGAGTTCCCGACCATCGGCCAGATCTGGCACGCGCAGGAAGCGCGAGGCGCGCGCGTCGTCCACGTCCCCGAGGCCGCCGACGGCACGATCCCGCTCGAGCACTTCGACCGCGCGATCGACGACGACACGCTGCTCGTCTCGATCACGCACGTCTGCTACCGGAACGGCGCGAAGCTCGACGTCGAGGCGGTCACGCGCCTCGCGCACGAGCGCGGCGCCCTCGTCCTCCTCGACGCCTACCAGTCGATCGGCTCGCTGCCCGTCGACGTGCGGGAGCTCGACGTCGACTTCCTCGCTGCGGGCGTGCTCAAGTACCTGCTCGGCTCGGCCGGTCTCGCGTTCTTCTACGCGTGCCGCGAGCTCGTGGAGCGCGTCTGGCCCACCGCGACCGGCTGGTTCGCCGACCGTGACATCTTCGCCATGGACCACCGCGACTACTCGCCGGCACCGACGGCGAGCCGCTTCCAGTCCGGGACGCCGCCGATCCCCGCGATCTACGCCGGCATCGCCGGGATGGAGCTGATGGAGGAGATCGGCATCGCCGAGACGCGCGAGCACGTCCTCGGCCTCCACACGCGCCTCCTCGACGGCCTCGACGCGCTCGGCGCCCGGGCCGCGACGCCACGCGAGCCGGAGCGCCGCGGAGCGCTCCTCTGCGTCGCTTCCACCGACGCGCCGGCCCTGGTGGCCGCGCTCGACCGCGACGGCATCGTCACCTCCTCGCGGGCCGGCAACCTGCGGATCTCTCCGCACGCATACAACTCGGTCGAGGACGTCGACGGAGTGCTCGACGCTCTCGCGCGCAATCGGCGGCTGCTGGCTTGACTGCGATAGCGTTCCTGCTATAGTCATAGCAGGTATGCGATACGTGGCGAGGGTCGTCGAGCTCACCGTCGAACACGTCTGCGATGGCTGACGCGGAACGCCGCCCGCTCGCACGCCTCGGCGAGAAGGCCCGTGCGCGACTGGCGGGCATCGAGGGCGACGGCTGGTTCTTCGCCCGCATCGCCGACCAAGTCGTCGCGCAACGGACGGCGCGAAACCTCTCGCAGCGCGAGCTCGCCGAGCTCGTCGGCACGACCCAGTCCGCGATCGCCCGGCTCGAGGCGGGCGGGAGGCCGCCGCGCATCGACACGCTGCTCAGGATCGCCGACGCGCTCGACTGCGAGCTGACCGTCGAGCTCCGACAGCGGGGAGAGCCGGAAACCCCATGAGCGCCGACGAGCTGCTCGCGCGCGTCGACGACCTCGAACGCAGGCTGCGAGGGCTCGAGGGCGAGCTGCACGAGCTGCGGACGCTCGCGCACGCGGCGCGGATCGCCCCGCCGAGACCCGAGCCCGAGCCGGCGCTCCCGCCGCGTCCGCCGGTGCGGCCCGCGGCGGAGTGGTGGCAGGACGAGCGCGGCAAGTGGCGTCGCGGCACGCGTCCAGAGCCGCTCGAGGAGCCGGCCTTCGCAGCACCCGCCGTGGGGTCCCCGGCGGAAGAGCCCAGGCCCTCCGTCTGGGAGCGCGACGTGGGTCTCCCCGAGCTCGCCGACCTCCTCGGCGCGAAGGCGCTCGCCTGGGCAGGCGGCGTCGTGACCCTCCTCGGCGTCGTCTTCTTCTTCGTCCTCGCCGTGAACCGCGGCTGGATCGGGCCCGGGACGCGTGTCGGCCTCGGCGCCGCCGCGTCGCTCCTCGTCTTCGCGGCCGGTCTCGTGCTCGAGCGGCGCTACGGCGCCCTCTACTCCGCGCTCGCGGCCGTGGGCGCCGGGATCGCCGGCGGCTACGCCACGCTGCTTGCGGCGACGGCGCTCTACGACATGCTGCCGACCTGGGGTGCGCTGCTCGCGGCTGCCGGGATCGCAGGGCTCGGGCTCGCCGTGTCGCTCGTCTGGTCGTCCGAGATCGTGGCCGGGCTCGGGCTCGTCGGCGCGATGGCCGTGCCGGCGTTCCTGATCCTCCAGGGCGGCCTCACGACGACGGGAACCGCCTTCGTCGCCGTCGTCTTCGCCGCCGCGGCCGCGACTGCTGCCCGTGAGGAGTGGCCGAAGCTCCTCGTCGTCTCCGTCGCGGTCAGCCTGGCGCAGATCGGGGCCCTCGTCCTCGATACCGACAGCCTCCGCTGGAGCCGCTTCGCCCTCGCCGCGGTCTTCTGGGCGCTCTACGTCGCGGCGGCGCTCGGATGGCAGCTGCGTGTCGCCCGCGAGCGGCTGGCGTCGCTCACCGCGAACCTCGTCGTCCTGTCGGCGGGCTTCGCCGTCCTCTCGGCCGCCTGGCTGCTCGACGGGAGCTGGGGCCGGTTCGACCGGGAAGGCCTCGTGCTCGCGATCGCGGCGCTCGCATACGGAGCGCTCGCCGCCGGCTTCTTCCTCCGCCCTGACGCGCGCCAGCTCGGCGTCGTCCTCGCCGTCACAGGACTTGCCGTCGGCGCGATCGCGGTCGCCGACCTCCTCTCCGGCGCCAGCCTCACCTACGCGTGGGCGGTCGAGGGTGCGCTGCTCGCCTGGCTTGCCTGGCGGATCGCCGAGTCGCGCTTCCAGCTCGCCTCCTTCGTCTACCTCGGGCTCGCGCTCGGCCACGCCCTGGCCTTCGAGGCGCGGCTCGACCGGCTCTTCGACCCGAACAGGCACCCAGGGCACGGCGCGCCGAGCATCGCCGTCCTGGCCGGGGCTGCGGTGGTCGCGGGGTGGTACGCGCGGAAGCCGGCGGTCGAGCCGGAGCCTGAGGAGGGAGCGCTGTCGTTCCTCGCGCGGCCGCTCGCGGAGCTCCGGAAGGTGCAGCCGGTCGTCCGTGCCGCGCTCACCTGCGTCGCCGCCGTCCTCGGCGTCTATGCGCTCTCGCTCGCGGTGCTCGAGCTCTTCGAGCTCGGCGCGGGCGGCGTCGAGACGTGGTTCGACCGCGGCCACGTCGCCGTCAGCGCCACGTGGGCGCTGGTCGGCCTAGCCGCAGTCGTCGCGGGTCTCGGCCGGACGAAGCGGCCCGTGACGCTCGCGGGGCTCACGTGGCTCGGCGTCACGATCCTGAAGCTCGGCCTCTACGACGCCCGCGAGCTCGACGCGACGCTTCGCTCGTGGTCGTTCCTCGCCGTCGGTGCCTGCGTCCTCCTCGCCGGCTACGCCTACCAGCTCCTCGGCCGGCGCGACGAGCCGCTCGGCTTCGTCGCCGTCGTCGGCAGCCTCGTCCCGCTCGGCCTCGCGCTCTCGGCGCTCACGACGCTCGTCGAGGGGCACGCCGGCGGGATCGACCTCCTCGGGCTGGCGCTCCTCGGCCTCGCGGCCGCGTACGGAGCGCTCTCCGCCGGCGCGTTCCGGCGTCAACGCGACCTCGGCACGCTCCTCTGGGCGCTCGCGCTCGGCGTCGCGGCCGGCGCGGAGGCCGTGCTCGTCGCGGGCGACTGGCGCACGCTCGCTTGGGGCGCGAGCGCGGCAGCTCTGACGTGGCTCGCCATCCGCGTGGACGAGCTCCGTCTCCAGCTTGCCGCGCTCGGCTACCTCGTTATCGCCTTCGGATGGACGATCGGCGAGCAGGCGCCGCCGCCGAGCGCGCTCCTGCGTGCCCATACCCACCCGGCGAGCGGGATCGGGAGCGTGGCGATCGTCGTCGCGGCGACGGCGCTCTTCTCGCGCCTGTGCCGATTCCGGGATGCGCGCTGGCGTAGCTGGAGCGGGTGGGCGGCCGGCGTCGTCGCCGTCTACGGCCTCTCGCTCGCGATCCTGGAGCTCCTTCAGCTCGCCCCGGGTGGCGACGTCCAGACGAACTTCCAGCGCGGGCACACCGGCGTCAGCGCCTTCTGGGGCGCGCTCGGATTGGCGCTCCTGTACGTTGGCCTCACCCGCCGGCAGCGCGTGCTGCGGCTCGGAGGCTTCGCGCTCTTCGGCATCAGCCTCGTGAAGCTCTTCCTCTACGACCTCGCGTTCCTGAACTCGGTTGCCCGGGCGCTCTCGTTCCTCGCCGTCGGCGCAGTCCTCCTGCTCGGCGGCTTCTTCTACCAGCGGCTGAGCGCGCAGCTCGAGAGCCGGCAGGCCTAGTAGTCGCGCTGCTCGATCTCCGGCGGCGTCTCGCGCGACTCGACGACCCGCATGGCGAGGTCGTGGAGCCGGATGCGGTTGCTCCGCGCCGCCAGACGCAGCACGCGGAAGGCCTCGTGGACGTCCACGTCGAGCCGCGCCGCCAAGACGCCCTTCGCCTGCTCGATGACGATGCGCGTCTCGAGGGCGCGCTGGAGGTTGGCGTTCTCGTCCGCGAGGGCGACGACCACCTCGGAGAGCCGCTCCGCGCGCTCGGCGGCCTGTCCGTCGCGGCTGTCAGCGACGTGCGACGCCATCGATCACTCCGTCGACCGCTTCCGCCAGCGACTGCTCGATCCGGAAGATCCGGTCGAGCCCGGTGATCTCGAAGACGCGGAGGATGCGCGGATCCTGCGAGACCACGATGCACGTGCCCCCCGATGCCCGCAGTCGCCGCGCACCCTCCGTCAGGACCCCGAGTGCGACGGAGTCGATGAACGTGAGCCCGACGAGATCGACGATCACGCGCCGCGCGCCCCGCTCGGCGGTCCGCTCGAGCTCCTCGGCGAACCGGTCGGCGGTTGCGATGTCCAGCTCGCCCGAGACCGACACCACGTACGCGTCGGCTCCGATCTGCGCGGTCGTCGCCTTGACTCCGTTCACGGCCATTGCGGCCACGCTAGCCGGACTCGCCTAAGAGTTCTCTATGGCCTCTCTTGGGATCCGCTCACACTGCGAGGAGCTTGTAGCCGACGCCGCGCACGGTGACGAGCCGCTGCGGCCTGCCCGGTGTCTCCTCGATCTTCCGCCTGAGGTTCGAGACGTGGATGTCGCACGCGCGCTGGTCGCCCACGTACGTGCTGTCCCAGAGGTGCTGCATGATCTCGCGCCGGCTGTAGACGCGCTCGGGCTCCTGCGCGAGGAACGCGAGCAGGCGGAACTCCGACGGCGTCAGCCGGATCGTCCTCCCGTCGATCCGCACCTCGTGCCGGTTCACGTCGAGCTCGAGCGAGCCGACCCTTCGCACGCCGCCGCTCGACGCGCGGTCGAGCTCGCGGCGGCGCAGGATCGCGCGCACGCGGCTCACGAGCTCGGCGACGGAGAACGGCTTCGTGACGTAGTCGTCGGCGCCTGCCTCGAGGCCGAGCACGCGGTCGACCTCGGCGTCCATCGCGGTCAGGATGAGGATCGGGACGTCGCTCTCGTCACGGAGCCGGCGGCAGATCTCGAGCCCGGAGAGGCCGGGAAGGCGGACGTCGAGGACGAGGACGTCGTATCCGTTCGCCCGCGCCGCCTCGAGGGCCGACTCGCCGTCGCCGAAGGTGTCGACCTCGAAGCCGGAGGCGCGCAGCGCGTACGTGACCGCGTCGACGATCGCCGGCTCGTCGTCGACGACGAGGATCCGCTCGCTCATGCGGCGAGCACCTTCGCTGCGCGCAGCCGCAGGCGAACCGTCGTCCCTCGACGCGGAGCGGAGTCGATCTCGACCGGCGCGCCCATCGCCTCGGCGGCGGCGGCGACGATCGCGAGCCCGAGGCCGAAGCCGCCCTCGGTGTCGTCGTCCCCGCGGTAGAAGCGCTCGAACGCCCGCTTGCGGTCGGCGGCCGTCATTCCGCGTCCGGTGTCCCGGACCTCGACCTCGACGAAACCCGGCTCGGGCTCGGTCGCGGCGAGGGTGACCTTGCCGCGCAGCGTGTACTTGACCGCGTTGGCGGCGAGGTTGAGGAGGGCTTCCTCGATCAGCGGCCGGTTGGCGAAGACGGCGATCTCCTCCGGGCAGTCGACCTGGACGGAGACACGCGCGGCCGGGTGGAGGGACTGCGCGATCTCCTCGAACAGCGGGCAGAGCTCCACGATCTCGAGCCGCGGCGCCTCGGCGCGGGTCTGGACGCGCGCGAGGGTGAGGAGCGCGTTCGTCAGGCGCTCGAGCCGACGGCACTGCCGCTCGAGGTGCGACAGGAATCGCTCTCGCTCGACCGGGTCGTCCTTCGCTCCCGACTGGAGGACCTCGACGGCGCCGACGATCGCGGCGAGCGGTGTCCGCAGCTCGTGCGCCGCGTTCGACACGAACTCGCGCTCGGCCTGGTCCCGCTGCTCCTCGACGGTCACGTCGCGAAAGACCGACACCGCGGCGAGGATGCGGCCGTCGGCGTCGCGGATCGGCCCGCTGTTGATCTCCACCACGGCCTTCTCGCCGTCCGGGCGCACGATCCGTGCACGCTCGCCGATCACGACGTCGCCGGCGCGGAGCGAGCGCATCACCGGCCATTCGTCGTCGGCGTACGGCGTTCCGTCGCTCCTGTATCCCTCGGCCGTGGCGGGCGCGGCCTCGATGCCGAGTATTCGCTTCGCCTCCGCGTTCGCGAGGACGACCTCGGCGGCCTCGTCCACGATCGCGATCCCGAGCGGGTTCTGCTCGAGCACTGCCTGGAGAAGCGCGCGTTGACGATCGAGCTCGACGGTTCGCTCGACCACGCGGGTCTCGAGCCGGACGTTCGCCTCCCGAAGCTCGACCTCCGTCGCGCGCTGCTCCGTCACGTCCCGAAGCGCCCAGCGCACCTCTCCGTCGCCGACCGTGACCACGCGTGCCTGCACGATCCTGTCGTCGCCGTCTCCGCGTCGCAGCGGCAGGTCGCGCTCGACGACGGGCTCGCCGCGGGCGAGCGCGCCGAGCGCCTTCGCAAAGGCCTCCTGCGCCTGCGCCGGGAGGAACTCGGCCAGCATCTGTCCCTCGACGAGCCGCGGGGGCACCTCGAGCATCCGTACCGCCGCGGAGTTCGCCTCGACGATTCGGCCGTCGTAATCCGTGACGAAGAGGGAGTCGGGCGCGACGTCGAAGAGCTCGGCGTACCGGCGGCGTTCGTCTCGGAGCGTCCGGAGCTCGCTGAGCGTCGTCTCGAGGTTGTGCGCGTCGGTCACGTCGTCCCCGACGGCCGATGATAGACCTGGCTCCGATGGCTCGCGTGGCGGCGCTCGGCGACTCGATCACGGCCGGCTCGCCGCTCTGGGACCCGGATCCGGAGGTGCGGCGCGCGATCGGCGCGGCGCTCGACGAGCGGAGCCAGTGGGAGTGGTGGGCGGCGCGTGCCGCCCCGAGCCTCGAGATCCGTAACTGCGGCGTCTACGGTGAGCGGGCCGAGGAGATCGAGCGGCGGCTGACGGCCTGCGTGGTGAGCGTGGATGCCCTGGTCGTCCAAGGCGGGATCAACGACGTCGCCCAGGGCCGGCCGGTCGAGGCCGCGGCGGCGGCGCTACGGCGGATGGTGCGCCGCGGGCTCGCGCTCGGACTGGGCGTCGCCCTCGCGGACGTCCTGCCGTGGAACAACGGCTGGCCGACGCGCGAGCCGGCGATCCGGCGGCTGAACGAGCTGGTCGAGGCGATCGGCCGGGAGGAGGGCGTGCCGGTGCTTCCGTTTCACGACACGCTCGAGGATCCGGCGCGGCCGGGCCGGATGCGCGCCGAGTGGACGGACGACGGCGACCATCCGTCCGTCGAGGGCTACCGCCGTCTCGGCGAGCTCGCGTTCCGCCTTCCGTGACGGTGGCTGCCACCGGACACGGCCGAAGGGGCGGTGTGGCGAAACGGCTTCCGCGGCGGGAGGTCCGTCTTCGTTCCATTCTCGTCTCACTTCCGCGACGGTGGCTGCCACCGGGACTTGGCTCGCGGGGACTTGTCGGCTCGGGCCAGGTGCTAGACCTCGAGCTCGAGCCCGTCGTAGGCGCGCTCGAGCCCGTCGTCGAGCGGGAGCTCGTCGGGACGGTGCGTGACGAGGAGCCGCTTCGCCCCGGAGGCCTCGAACGCCTCGATCGCCTCCTCGACGCTCAGGTGGCCACGCGGCTCGCCGTCCAGCACGCCGCGCTCGAGCGTCGCCTCGCAGAGGAAGAGGTCGGCGTCGCGGGCCAGGTCGACGAGGTGCTCGGAGGGGCCGCTGTCGCCGGAGTACGCGATCGTGGTCGAGCCGTCGGAGACGCGAAACCCGTACGTCTCGATTCGGTAGTGCGGCACGCGGATCGCCGTGACGTCGAGGCCCGCGGCCGAGAAGGTCGTGCGCTCCTCGTACTCGTGGAGCTCGAAGGTGTGCTCGAACATCTTCGGGCTGCCGAGGGTGGACTCGAAGCGCTCGAGCAGCGCGCGCCCCTTCGGCGGCAGCCAGAGCTGCGGCCGCGGTCGGTCGCCGTCGAAGCGGAACATCGACCCCCAGACCCAGGGGACGATGTCGCCCCAGTGGTCGAGGTGGAAGTGCGTGATCGCGATCGCGTCCATCTGCGGCCAGGCCTCGCGCTCGCGCAGGCGGGCGAGGACGCCGGGCCCACAGTCGAGGAGCAGCCGCCCGCGGCCCTCGACGAGGTACCCCGACTGCGCCCCGCCCGGGTTGGGCCAGGCGGGCGAACAGCCGACGATGGTCAACCTCACTGCTACATCTTCTCCTACGCGCGCATTTCGTACGCGCTTCCATCCGAGGCCCGCATCTGGCATAAATGCGCCGTGGCCGGAGCCCCCGTCGACCTCATCCAGCGCGTACCGCTCTTCTCCGACCTCGGCCGGAAGGAAGTCGAGCAGATCGCGGGCTCGATGAAGGAGCGGAACTTCGGAGCGGGGGAGAGCCTCACCGTCGAGGGGCGCGGCGGGGTCGGCTTCTTCGTCATCGAGGACGGCGAGGCCCGCGTCACCGTGCACGACGAGGAGCGGTCCCGGCTCGGGCCGGGCGACTACTTCGGCGAGATCGCGCTCATCACCGAGGGCGCACGCACTGCGACGATCACGGCTGAGACCCCGGTGAAGGCGTGGGGGATGACGATGTGGGACTTCCGCCCGCTCGTCGAGGGGAACGCGCAGCTCTCCTGGAAGATGCTCCAGGCGATGGCGAAGCAGCTCCACGCGGCCGAAGCTCGCGCCGCCGCCGCGGGCTAGAACGTCGCTACAGCCACGCTTCGCGCCGCCGGCGCGACGCGCCGCTTCATCCAGACGCGCCCTTCGTCGGTGAGCTCCGTCACCGTCCCCCGCAGCAGCGACGACGTGACGACGAAGCTGCCGAAGGTGGCGACGTTGAAGCTCCCGTACGGGACGTGCACCGTGCGCCGGATGCGGCCGCTCGAACGGTCGACGATCTCGAGCGAGCTGCCGTAGCCGCTCGTGACGAACGCCTCGCGGATGGGGCCGAACGCGACGTGCTGCGGCGGCGCGCCGGCCGCGACGCGCGCGACGGGCCGTCGCGTCCGGGAGTCGAAGATCGTGACCGAGCGGCGATCGGCGGCGGTCACCCACACGCGCCAGTCGCTCGAGAACGCGAGGTCGTGGGCGGCGAAGCCCGGGTCGAAGCGGCCGACGACCTTCGGGCGCCACGGATCGGAGACGTCGAGGACGACGATCGTCCGCGCGCTCTCGCCGAGCGCGATCCACAGCTCGTTGCCGGACGGGCTGAGGCCCATGTGGTGCGCGCCGGCGCCCACGAAGACGCTCCGGACGACGCGTGGTCGCCCCGAGAGCCGGATGACGTCGAGCCGGCCGCTGCCGTCGTCGGTGACGTAGGCGCCTCGAAAGTCCGCCGTCGCCGTGACGATGTGCGGGCTCACGAAGCCGCGCAGGACGCGCACGATCCGCAGCGAGGGCGTGGAGACGATCGTCACGGCACCCGCCCGCGGGCTGACGACGACGGCCCTCGTGGTTCCGACGACGGCGACGTTCTCGGGGTCGGCCGGCATCGGGAGGCGGCGCAGCACGTGGCCGCTCGGAAGCTCGACGGCGAGCAGCTGGTTCTGCGTCTCGGCGGTGACGAGCGCGACCGGGCTTCCGCCGCCGCGCGCCGCACCGCCGGGGAGTGCGACCGCGACGACGAGCACGAGCAACGCGAGGCGAGTGCTCACCCGACGACTACGACGAGAGCGGGCGCGAAGGTCCAACAGACTGTTGCAAGATCGATTTGTGCCGAGACCCGCCGCTGAGGGTCGGTCAGCGCTTGCGGCTCGTCTTCGTTCGGGCGCGGACCTCCCGGTAGAACACGCGCCGCCGCCGGGCCTCGTCCGCCCGCGCGCGCTTGTCGAGCCTGATCTCGAGCCGGTGGAGCTCCCGCTTCAGCTTCTCGTAGCTCGCGTAGCGCTCGGCCGGAAGCTCGCCCCGCCGGATCGCGTCGCGCACCGCGCAGCCAGGCTCGCGGCGATGCGCGCAGTCCGAGAAGCGGCACCGCGCGGCCAGCGCCTCGACGTCCGTGAACGCCTCGCCGAGGCCGTCCGCCGACTCCCACAGCTGGAGCTCGCGCATCCCCGGCGTGTCGAGCGCGAGCCCGCCGCCCGGGAGCAGCACGAGCTCGCGGTGCGTCGTCGTGTGCCGGCCGCGCCCGTCCGACCGGATCTCGGCCGTCGCGAGCAGCTCCTGCGCAGCGAGCCGGTTCACGAGCGTCGACTTCCCGACTCCCGACGACCCGAGCAGCGCGGCGGTGCGCCCGCGACCCAGATGGGTGCGCAACCCGTCGAGCCCCTCACCGGTGACCGCGCTTACGACGTGGATCGGGACGCCGAAGGCGACGGCCTCGGCCTCGAGCACCGGCCCGTCGACGTCGTCGGCGAGGTCGCTCTTCGTCAGCACGACCGCCGGCTCGGCGCCGCTCTCCCAGGCCATGACGAGATAGCGCTCCAGGCGGCGCGGGTTGAAGTCGTGCCCGAACGCGGTGACGAGGAAGACGACGTCGACGTTCGCGGCGACGACCTGCTCGTCGGTCTCGGCCCACGCGACCTTGCGCGAGAACTTCGTCCGCCGCGGGAGGACGGCTTGGATCATGCCGTCGCGCAGCGCGACCCAGTCGCCGACGGCGGGGAAGTCGGCGCGTCGCGACGCGCTCGCGCGGAGCTTCGGGGCGATCTCCGCACGCTGCTCTCCGCCTCCGGTGTAGACGTCGTACGCGCCGCGATGCTCCACGGCGACGCGCGCGGGGACGAGGCCGGCCGCCGCGTGCGGTTCGAACTCCGATTCGAGCTGGTCCGACCAGCCCAGGTCGTACAGGTTCAAGGTGGATACCTCCGTAGCTCGGTGTGACGAGGAGCCGCCGCGCGGCGGCTCGAGGTACGAGGCGCTAGCGGCGGTTGCGGAAGAGGGCGCGCGACAGCTCTGTCATGAGACGTCCCTCCTTCCGTCGACCACTAGACCCGAGCAGTATGCGTGCGCGCGGCCTACGCCGCAAGCTCGTCGGCAAGTGCAAGCGCGTCGTCGAGGACGGCGACGCCCTCTTCGATCTCCTCGCGCGTAACGACGAGCGGCGGGCAGATCATGACCACGTTCCAGTGCGTCATGAGGTAGAGGCCGCGCTCGAGCGCCGCCTTCGAGAGGCGCGCGACCGGCGCGAAGTCCTCGCCGGTGGCGTTGAAGGGCACGAGCGGCTCGCGCGTGCCGCGGTCACGGACGAGCTCGAGCGCCCAGAAGCAGCCGAGGCCGCGCACGTCGCCGATCGACGGGTGCCGCTCGGCCAGGCGGCCGAGCTCCTCGCGGAAGACGTCGCCCATCGCGGCCGCGTTCTCCACGATGCCCTCCTCACGGAAGGCCTCGATCGACGCGACCGCCGAGGCGCACGCGAGCGGATGGCCGCTGTAGGTGAGCCCGCCGGCGAAGTACTTGTCGCGCACCCACTCGGCGATCGGCTCGGAGACGATCATCGCCCCGAGCGGCACGTACCCGGAGTTGATCCCCTTCGCGACGCAGAGGATGTCGGGGACGACGTCCCAGTTCTCGCACGCGAACCAGCGGCCGGTGCGGCCGAAGCCGGCCATCACCTCGTCGCAGATCAGCAGGATGCCGTGCCGGTCGCAGACTTCGCGGATCGCTTGCAGGTACCCGTCGGGTGGCGGGATGACGCCGTTCGTGCCCGTGACGGTCTCGAGGATCACCGCGGCGACGTTCTGCGGGCCTTCGTACTGGAGGATCTCCTCGAGGTGCGGCGCGCCCGTGCAGACGGGGCACGGGTCGGGGTGGCCGGCGGGGCAGCGGTACGTGTACGGGTCGAGCATCCGCACGATCCCGGGGAGCCCAGGCTCCGTGTACCAGCGCCGCGGGTCACCCGTCGCCGTGATCGCGCCCGCGGTGGCGCCGTGGTAGGAGCGGTAGCGCGCGACGACCTTGTGCCGGCCCGTGTACCAACGGGCGAGCTTGATCGCGTTCTCGTTCGCCTCCGCGCCGCCGTTCGTGAAGAACGACATCGCCAGGTTCCCGGGCGTGACCTCCGCGAGCAGGCGCGCGAGCTCCGAGCGCCGCTCCGTCGCCATCGGCGGGCCGATCGTGCAGAGCTTCTCGGCCTGCTCCTTGATCGCCGCGATCACCTTCGGGTGCTGGTGGCCGATCGAGACGTTGACGAGCTGCGAGGCGAAGTCGAGGTAGCGCTTGCCGTCGTAGTCCCAGAACCAGCAGCCCTCGCCGCCTGCGACCGGGATCGGCTGGAGCGCGTCCTGCACCGACCACGAATGGAGGACGTAGCGCTTCGCGTCCTCGACGATCTGCTGCCCGAGCTCGGCATTCGTCTCGATCGTCGCCATCGGCGCCTAGCTTACTGTGGGAACCGAGACGGAATCGGCTTCGGCGGGCGGCCCACCGTGATGACGATGTCCTTCAAGTTCGTGAGCGTGATCGCCCGCGGATCGCCGCGATAGGGCTTCCCGTCGACGTAGAAGCGGACGTGCCGGCAGTAGCCGCCGATGCAGGTCCGGTTCAGCCGTACGGCCCACTCGGTGAAGAACTGGCCGAGCCGGTTCGGATGCGCGCGCGCCGACTCGGTGTGGAGGATCCCGTCGGGGTCGTGCGTGTGCAGCGGCGAGATGCACGGGTGCTTGCACGGCGGGCTGATGCCGCCGTAGCCGACGGTGCCGTCGGGCTCTGGGAAGCGGTGGACGGCCGGGTCGGCGATGTCGATGCCGATCCCGGGCGGGACGCGGGCCTGCCGCCCGTTCACGAAGACGTCGAGGTGGGCATGGACGTGGTAGGCGAAGAACTCGTGCGTCTTCGGCGTGAAGCCTGCCCTGCGGGCGAGCGCGAGGGCGTCCCGTGGCCGCGGCCAGGGCGCCTTGGTCGTCCGGGGCGCGGGCACAGCCGCGGCGGCCGTCGAGGCGACGACGAGGGCGACGAGCAGTCCACGCACCGGGCGAGCTTAGTACCCTGAGCCGACCACGTGAGGAGGACGAGATGACCGAGCTGGCGCCCCCACCCGTCCAGGAAGAGCAAGGTATCCGCCGTATCACGCACTGGATCGGCGGCCGCGCCGTCCCCGGCGAGTCGGGCCGCTCCGGCCCGGTCTACAACCCCGCCACCGGTCGGCAGACGGGAGCCGTCGACTTCGCGAGCGCCGAGGAGGTCGACCGCACCGTCCAGACGGCGAAGGAGGCGTTCCCGGCCTGGCGCGCGCTCTCGCTCTCGCGCCGCACGGAGCTCTTCTTCCGCATCCGCGACCTCGTGCACGAGCGCCGCGACGAGATCGCGAAGATCCTCACCTCCGAGCACGGGAAGGTCTTCTCGGACGCGAAGGGCGAGGTCACGCGAGGCCTCGAGGTGATCGAGTTCTGCTGCGGCATCCCGCAGCTCGTGAAGGGCGGATTCTCGGAGCAGGTCTCGACCGGGATCGACGTGTACTCGATCCGGCAGCCGCTCGGCGTCGTCGCCGGGATCACGCCGTTCAACTTCCCGGCGATGGTGCCCATGTGGATGTGGGCGCCCGCGCTCGCCTGCGGGAACACGTTCGTGCTGAAGCCGTCCGAGAAGGACCCGTCCGCGTCGATCTACACGGCGGAGCTCCTCCGGGAGGCGGGTGTCCCGGACGGCGTCTTCAACGTCGTGCACGGCGACAAGGTCGCCGTCGACTCGGTGCTCGAGCACCCGGACGTCGCGGCGATCAGCTTCGTCGGCTCGACGCCGATCGCGCGCTACGTCTACGAGCACGGCACGAAGCACGGCAAGCGCGTCCAGGCCCTCGGCGGCGCGAAGAACCACATGATCGTCCTGCCGGACGCCGACGTCGACATGGCCGCCGACGCCGCCGTCAGCGCCGGCTACGGCTCGGCGGGCGAGCGCTGCATGGCGGTGTCGCAGGTCGTGGCCGTCGGGGACGTGGCCGACCGGCTCGTCGAGGCGATCCGCGAGCGGCTCCCGCAGGTCAAGGTCGGCGACGGGATGAAACCCGAGTCGGAGATGGGCCCCCTGATCACGCGCGAGCACCGCGATCGCGTCGCCGCCTACATCGACCGCGGCCGCGAGCAGGGCGCGACCGTCGTCGCCGACGGGCGCGAGACGGCGCCCGACGGAGGCGGGTTCTTCCTGGGCGTGTCGCTCCTCGACCACGTCTCGCCCGAGAACGACGCCTACAAGGACGAGATCTTCGGCCCGGTGCTGGGTGTGACCCGGGTGGAGACCTACGACGAGGCCCTGCGGCTCGTGAACGACAACCCGTACGGCAACGGGACGGCGATCTTCACGCGCGACGGCGGCGTCGCACGCCGGTTCCAGTTCGACGTGCAGGTCGGCATGGTCGGCATCAACGTGCCGATCCCGGTGCCCGTCGCCTACTACTCGTTCGGCGGGTGGAAGGCGTCGCTCTTCGGCGACTCGCACATCTACGGGCCGGAGGGGATCAACTTCTACACGCGCGGGAAGGTGGTCACCTCGCGCTGGCCCGACCCCGCGACGTCGAAGGTCGACCTGGGCTTCCCACAGACCCGTTAGCAGCCAGAAGGAGGACACATGGCGACGGAGCAGCAGAAGCGGTCCCCCCACCACGACCTCAAAGCGAAGTACGGCGCCGTAGCCCCGGAAGCCGGCAACGGCAACAGCGTCCAGATCGACCCCGGCGGGGCGACCTTCCCCACGCTCGGCGCCGCGCTCGCGAGCATCACCGACGCGTCGCAGAAGAAGCAGTACCTCCTCACGGCGAGCCCGGGCACCTTCAACGAGCAGGTGACCCTGAAGCCCTGGTGCTATCTCCACGGCTCGGGCCAGGACCAGACGGTCATCTCCGCGCCACCCACGTCCGACACGTTCGCGCGCGGGACGGTCATCTCCGCGAGCAACTCGAGCATCTCCGACATGAGCGTGACCTGTATGGGCGGCTCGTGGGGGAACTGGAGCACCGCGCTCAACGTCGGGGGCAGCTCGCCGTTCTACGCCGAGAACGTGGTGCTCGTGAGCGACGACCAGGGCAACGCCGGCCTCAACAGCGAGACCGTCGCCGTGAACTGGAACACCCAGGTGCAGGGGCCGTCGCAGTTCTATCTCGCGTATTCGACGGTGATCTCGAACATGCAGAGCAACCAGTCGACCGCCGTCGCCATGATCGTGAACGCGGCGAACGCCGAGCTGACCGAGTCGATGGTCCGCGCGGGGGGCGGAGGTCAATCGTTTGGCGTCCAGTCCAACGGCGGCGCCGTCGTGAACCTCTACAACTGCAAAGCCGGCGGCCAGACGTTCGCACTCAACATCCCGGACGGCGTGTCGACGCTGATCGCGACGAACTGCCAGATCGACGGCCCGGTCGGCCAGGGCGTTCAGATCATCAACAACTAGACGACGCGGAACGACGTCCGGAGCGTGCCGGCGCGGCCGCAGCTCACGAAGACCGGCCAGCGGCCGGGCGTGGTCCTCGTCCCGACGAGCCAGGTCCAGCTGACACGGCCGTGGACCGGCCGCTTCGGGTAGAGGCCCTTCGCGCGCGACGGGCCGCTCTTGTAGTAGACGGTGATCGAGCACATGACGCGCGACGAGGAGACGCGTGCCGTGAGCGTCACGGGATTGCCGCGATAGGCCGGCTGAGGCGAGATGCCGACCAGCCGTACGGCGGCGGAGCTCGGCGCCGCCACGACGAGCGCGGCCGTGGCCGCAATAGCCGCGATGACTTTGCGCACGCTCGCACCGTACAACGGTTCCCTTGTCCTTTCTAGACAATCGCCCGATGAGCTGGATCGGCGACTCCGCGGCGCTCGCGATCCTGAGCTTCGACGTCGACGCCGAGGCGCCGATCCTCGTCGAGAGCCGGCGGCACGCGCAGAACCCGGCCGCGATGAGCCACCAGGCGTACGGGCCGCTCGTCGGCGTACCGCGGCTCCTCGACCTCCTCGCCGACTACTCGCTGCCGGCCACCTTCTTCGTTCCCGGCGTGACCGCCGAGCGCTACCCCGAGACGGTGGAGCGGATCGCCGCGGCCGGCCACGAGATCGCGCACCACGGCGGGACCCACCGCTCGCCGCTCCACCTCGGCGAGGCCGCGGAGCGAGCCGACCTCCAGCGTGGACTCGCGGCGCTCGAGCGGGTGGGCGTGCGGCCCGACGGCTACCGCACGCCGAGCTGGGAGCCGAGCGAGCGGACCTTCGACCTTCTCGTCGAGCACCGGCTCCGGTACGACTCGACCCTCATGGACGACGACCGGCCCTACGTGCTCGAGACCGCGCACGGGACGCTCGTCGAGCTGCCTCCGCACTGGAGCCTCGACGACTGGAACCAGTACATGTACCTCCCCGAGCCGCGCAGCGGGAGCGGGACGATCCAGCCGCCCTCACGCGCCGTCGAGCTCTGGCGCGAGGAGCTCGACGGCATGCGCCGCCACGGCTGCCTCTTCGTCCTGACGATGCACCCGTTCCTCTCCGGCCGGCCGGGCCGGGTGGAGGCGCTGCGGACGCTCGTCGAGCACGCCCTCGACGCGGGCGACGTCGAGTTCGTGAGCTGCGCGGAGGCGGCACGACGAGCGCTCGAGGACACGTCGCTGCCGCGCCGGGCGCTGCGCCGCTATTGAGACCGGTGGCGGACGAAGCCGCCTTCGGAGTCGATCACCTGGCCGGTGATCCAGCCCGCCTCGTCGGTGCAAAGCCAGCCGACGAGGTGCGCCGCGTCCTCGGGTCTTCCCCAGCGGCCGAGCGGCATGGAGCCGGCCGTCCAGCCGTGCCGGAACACGGAAGCGCCGAGCTCCTCGAGCCGGTTCGCAATCGCATACCCGAGTCCGGCCCGCCGGCTGACGCCCGTTGCCAGGACCCCGCGGCCGGTCAGCGGCAGGCGCGCCGTCAGGCGCCGAGCCTCGCCGACCACTCGGTGTCGAAGAGGCAGGTGTAGTGCGTGCCCTGGTAGTCGAACGACGCCGCGACGTGCACCACGCCCTGGGCGTTGCCGGCCGTGTCCAGCTTGCCCTTGACGTAGCTCCCCGACAGCTCCTCGCCTGACTGGTCCTCGAAGTCGAAGGTGAGGTCGGGCTCGATCGGGACGTTCCCGTTCGTCTCGAGCGTGACCATGAGCTCGGAGGGAGGCTGGCACGGCGTCTTGAGCTGGAAGACCGCGTTCGTGAAGTACTGGCCGCCGGACGTGACGTCGAAGCAGATGCCGTAGCCGTTGTTCGTGAAGCCGCAGTAGTGCCCCGCCAGAGCGGTCGGAGCCGGCGGCGGAGGTGGTGGAGGGGGCGGTGGCGGTGGCGGGGGTAGCGGCGGCGGAGGCGGAGGAAGCGGAGGCGGCGGCGGCGGCTTCGGCTTCTTGACGCGGTGGCACCAGTACGTGCGGCCGCCGTAGTGGATCGTGATCGTGTCGCTCTTCAGCCGCTGCGTCTTGTGCGACGTGCAGATCAGCCCGCGCCATGCATACGAGTGGTTGTCGGACGGGCACGTGTGGCGGGCGTGGCAGGGCGATCGGTGCGCGGAGGCACCCGGGGCGGTCGAGAGCGGAAGTAGCACCGCGGCGCCCGCGCCGAGGACTACTGCGACCGCTCGACCCCTGTGACGAAGATCCACCGGCGCTCCCTTCGGCCCTAGGACCACGGTTCCTTCCGTCAACTAGCTAGTAGCGGGCCCAGCTCGCGGTGACGTTCGCGTGGCCTTCGCCTCCATGCGAGCCCGGCAGGCTGAGGACGGTGCGAGTGAGGTCGAGCGTCCGCCGGCCGGCGCGGCCGTCGAGTACGACCACGTTCCCTTCGCTCGCCGAGTAGAGCAGCCAGCGGCCGTGCCACGCCAGGTCGGCCCCCCGCTCGCAGACCGCGAAGCGCATGCGCTCGGTATGGAGGCGCATGGCTTGGCGCATGCCGGTGCGCAGGAGGTAGACCATCTCGCTGCCGCGGGAGCCGTACGCCGTGTTCCCGCGCGTGAGCGTGAACGCGACCGAACGGCCGTCGGGAGAAGCCACGAGCGGGCTCGAGACGCCGTCGACGCGACTGCGCCTCCGTGGGAGCTCCGTCGAAGCAAAGACTGAGCCGTCTCGCCGGAGCACGACGATGCGGCGCCGGTCACGGAGCGCGAGAAGGCGGCCGAGTGGGTCGAGCTCTGGCCGGCGTGACAGTCCGAGCCGCCCCACGTGGGCGAACGCCACGGGCGCCGAGCCGTCCGTTCGCAGGACGCGTCCACTCTCGACGAAGTCGAGCTCCGCGTTCGCGCGGTCGAACGCGTAGTCGGAGACTCTGGTGGCGAGCGTGCCGGCGAGGCCGCCGGCCGCGTGGCGGAGGCGGAGCTCGCCGCGCCGGTCCGCGCGGGTGAAGAGATCGCCCGCCCGCGTCCAGCCGAGCGGATACTCGCCGTCAGCGACCTCGTGCTCCGCGGAGTCGAGGTCGGCGACGTAGAGCCGTGTGGAGTTGCCGTACGAGAAAGCAAGCGCGTGCGGCCCGAGCGTCAGCGCGCCGACGTCGTACGCGGGCGTGAAACGACCCTGCGAGCGCCACAGGCGCTGCCGCCAGCGGCCAATGACCAGGTGTCCGTTCTCGGGCCTGTACCAAGCCCCGTCGGCGGGGTACCAACTCGCGCCTCGCGGCACCGGCAGACGCTTGGGCGAGTGCGTGACCCGGCCGTCGCGGCCGATCCGGAAGCGACCACACTCGGTGGTCATCGCCACCGGGGCCGGCAGTCCCGCGGGTGCCCGCAGGAGCCGGCCGCCGCACCGTCCGGCGGCCGGAGCTCCGCTCGCAAACGGCGCCCAAAGGCCGACCGCGAGAAGGGCCACCGCGACGCGTGTCATATCGGCTGTACGGCAGGGCGGGCGGGGCGGGTCCCGCTTACGGTGCCAGCTTGCGTTCGACGCCGACGCCGACGCCGGTGCGGAGCGCCTCGAGCCAGCCGCCGCGGAGCGGGGCGAGGAGCTGACGGCCGAGCTCGAACGCCTCGTCGAAGCGGCCGACGATCTCGGCCCCGACCTTGCGCGCGCGGGTGAGCACGTCCGCCTCGTCGACCGTCGTCACGCGGCCGTCGCGGATGACCCAGCGGCCGCCGACGAGGACGGAGTGGACGGCGCTCGTCGTCGAGCCCAAGGCGAGCTGCCGCAGCGGGTCGTTGAGCGGCGTGAAGACGTGGCTCGAGAGGTCGAGGAGGACGAGGTCGGCGCGGCGGCCCGGCTCGATCCGGCCGAGCCCGTCGGCGTCGCCGGCAGGCCGCGCGCCGCCGATCGTCGCAAGCTGCCACGCCTCACGCGCGCCGAGCCACTGCTCATAGTCCACACCCCAGAGCTTGTGCACGAGCGCAGCGAGCTTCACCGACGCGAACATGTCGAGCCCGTCGTTCGAGGACATGCCGTCGGTGCCGAGCGCGACGTTCACGCCGTGCGCGAGCAGCTTCGGCACGTTCGCGACCCCGCTCCCGAGCTTCAAGTTCGAGACGGGGTTGTGGGCGATGGAGACGTCGCGGTCGCGGACGAGCTCCATGTCGGACGGCGTGAGCCAGATCCCGTGCGCGAAGCAGACGCGCGGCGACAGGAAGCCGATCGCGTCCATGTGCTCGACGAGCGTGCGCCCGTACATGCGCTGGCCGGACACGGCCTGCATCCGCGTCTCGAGCACGTGGATGTGGAGCACCAAGTCGAGCTCCTCGGCCAGCCGGGCGCAGCCGGCGAGCATGTCGTCCGTGCAGCGCTGCGGCCCGCTCGGGGCCGGGCAGATCGAGATCCCCTCGTCGGGGCGATGGAATCTCTCGATCGCACCGCGGACGAAACGCTCCCACTCCGGCCAGCTCGGCGGCGCCTCGCGCTCGAGCCGCTCGATCAGGTCGCGTGAGACGAGCCCCTCGTCGAGCACGACGGTCTCGTGGTAGGCGCGGTCGCCGATCCCGAGGGCGATCAGCGCGCGCAGGCCGACGTCGCGGTAGGCGCGGACGACCGCCTCGAGCGACTCGTCGGTGAAGCCGTCGAGCTCGTAGAGGAAGTCGACGACGCACGTGGCGCCTGAGCGGAGCTGCTCGATCGCGCCGAGCAGCGTCCGGAGGTAGATCTCGTCCGGCGACTGCGCGGGCGCGGCCAGGACCGGGTACGAGAAGAGCATCCAGGGCTCGAGCGGCAGGTTGTCCCACATGCCGCGGAACCAGTTCTCGTTCGAGTGGTTGTGCGCGTTGACCATCCCCGGGACGACGAGGAAGCCCGAGCAGTCGATCCGCTCCGCGGCGTCGCCCGCCTGCTCGACGATCCGCCCGTCGGAGACGGCGACGTCGGCGCGGCGGAACTCTCCCGCGCCGACGTCGACGAGGCCGTTCTGGAGGAGGAGGCTCAGACCCCCGCCGCAGGAGCGGGCGTCGCGGTCACGACGCCGCCCTCCGCCTCGCTCGCGAGGTCGACCACGGCGCCCGGCGGAACGGCTGCCACGAGCGCG
Source organism: Actinomycetota bacterium (assembly GCA_005885565.1). Taxonomy (GTDB): domain Bacteria; phylum Actinomycetota; class Thermoleophilia; order Gaiellales; family Gaiellaceae; genus AC-50. The sequence goes on along the minus strand of VAXK01000204.1, from coordinate 17 downwards.
TCGCGGCTGAAGGCGAG
>VAXK01000335.1 GCA_005885565.1 Actinomycetota bacterium | reverse complement strand
AACTTCGTGCGCTGGGCCGACACGGGGAACGCCGTGCCGGGAGTCGTCGCCGCGGCCGGCTGTCTCGTCTCGGCGACGGTGCTGATCACCGCGATCCTGCTCATCCGTCGGCGACCGCTCCTTGCGCCTTCGCTGCGGCCCGCCCTTCGCCCGCTCGCGGCCGCGGCGCTCCTCTTCGGCCTGGCCTACGGCGCCGTATTCGTGGCCTTCGACCACGGCCGTGTCACGGTGGTGGCCCCGCTCTACGCGACCGAGTCGCTGTGGGCCGTCGTCTGGTCGGCGCTCCTCCTCAAGCGCGCCGAAGGCGTGGGGCCGCGGCTGGTCCTCGCCGCGGGGCTCATGGTCGCTGGGGGCGTCCTCATCGGCGTGTCGCGGTAGCGCGCTCCAGCTGGAGCGCCGGTTCCTCGTCGTGGAGAAAACGCAAGAAGAAGAACGCGAAGACGGCGAAGAAGACGACCGCCTGCTCCGAGGCCATCGTGATCCCGGCGAGCTGCTGGTCGGTCGCCGCCGAGAGTCCCCAGAGACGCTCCGGGGCATGCTCGTACACGTCGTAGAGCGGCCGCGGGAGCAGCGCGAGCAGCAAGCCGAGCGGACTCGCGAGCACGAACGCGGCGAAGAGGTACACCGCCTTCGCGGCCGGGCTCAGCACCCGCGGCACGTCCTGGAGCACCGGCCACCAGACGAGGCAGCCGGCGGCGAGGTAGCTCAGGTGCTCGACGTGGAGGATCGAGCCCGGATGCCGAAGCGCCGTGTCGTACGGCCAGGGCAGGTGCCAGGCGAAGTAGACGGCGAGCCAGATCGGCAAGGCGGCGAAGGGGCTCGTCAGGAGGCGCATCGCCCGTAGGCCCGCGAGCCGCGCCGCGAGCACGGGGGAGAGGCCGGCGACGACGAGCGCCGGCGCCCACTCCGCGAGCACGACGTTCTGGAGCAGGTGCATCGTCAGCAGGTACCGGAGCGCGATCGTCTCGACCGGAGTGAGGAAGACGGCGAGGATCAGGAGTTGGCCGGCGAAGAATGCGGCGATCCGCGGCCGCGAGGCGGGGAACCGGCGCAGCGCGAGGAGGTAGCCGAGGGAGAGCGCCGGCACGAGCCCGAGCGCCTCCGCGTCCCACCCCCACCGGTACGGGCTCACGACCCTACGCTACCGCCGCGGTCGACGACTCCTGTGTTCGCCGGAGGTAAAGCATCGCGGCCGGGGCGCCAGTCTCGATGCGGCGCGGCGTCTTCCTCGAGAGCGCGGAGTCGGGCGCCGCCAGAGCGGCCGGCGCCGACGCCACGCCAGGGGCGGAGGGGTCGCGTTTGACGTCGGGAGGGGCCGGCCTCTCCGCCCGCATCCCGGCCGCCCAGCCGCAATCGTCAAGCTCGAGTCGCAAGGCCCGGTAGACTCGGGATGCCAGGGCCGGCCGCTTTTGTGCCCTTCTCGGTGAACCGCCGGCTTTCTGCTCAGGCGGGTGCCCAAGAGACCCCCCGGCGAGCCGATCACCGCCGACGAGGGGAGCCTCGATGGAACCGAGTTCGCAAGAGGAACGCGAGATTCGCGCCGCCCGCAACCAGGCGCTCTTCCGGACCCTCAACGAGAACCTTCGGACGCTGAGCGAGGCGTTCGCGACGGTGGCGGGCACGTTCACGATCGCATGTGAGTGCGCGGACAGGAGCTGCATCGAGATGGTCGAGCTCCAGCCGGATGAGTATCTAACGGTGCGCGCAGAGCCGCGCCATTTTGCGGTGCTTCCGGGGCACGTCTACCCGGACGTCGAGGTCGTCGTCCGCGAGTCGGACCGCTACGTCGTGGTGGAGAAGATCGCCAGCGCCGGGGAAACGGCCGAGATCCTGGCGTACGAGACGGGCGCGCAGGAGAGCTGAAGTTTACGGGCGCGCCGAGGGCGCAGTTACCCCAAGGGGTGGACACGGAGCGGCGGCAGTGGCTCGAGATGCTTGCCGCAGCGTGCGAACGCGTCCTCGCGCGCCGCGGTGGGCAGGATTCTTCGAATGCGCTCTACGCCAGGCTCCTCGAGGACGTCGAGGGGCTTCTCGACCGAATCAGGGGTGAGCTGCGGGCGTCAGACCGCGAGCGTTGAGCAGAAAGCCCCGCGCAGAGCGGGCGACGGGGATCGAACCCGTATAACTAGCTTGGAAGGCTAGGGCTCTACCATTGAGCTACGCCCGCGCGCCCGCCAACGATAGCTTCGGCGAGGGCGCGCCGAGAAGCGCGCCCTCGCCGAGATCCGTCTAGCGACGCGCGTACATGTCGTCCTCGGCCTTGCCCGTGCGACCGAGGGCGGGTATGGACAGGTCGCGTCGCATGTCCGTCCACGTGATGTGGGCACGGCCGAGCGTGTCGAAGGCCATGCCGATGTAGTCGCCGATGAACCGCGAGCACGTCGCGCAGTCCGGCGCATGGGCCTGGAACCACACCGAGTGGTCGGCATCGGAGACGGCGTTCGACACGGTCTGGTAGCTCCAGCTCGCCCCGTCGTTCGTCGAGGTGGCCATTCTGGTCACATACGTGCCGGAGCCGTCCACCGCCTCCTCCTGGTAGACGACGCCGACCTTGCCGCCGCGGGCGGCAGCCCACGGGAACCACTTATCCGTGGCTCCCGAAGTGACCCGGATCGGCGCGCTCCACGTCACGCCCTCGTTGCTCGAGACCGACATGAACACGTTCGTATCGGTGACCGGGCTCGCGACG
>VAXK01000334.1 GCA_005885565.1 Actinomycetota bacterium | reverse complement strand
TCGAGCATCTGCGTGGCCGTGATCACCGGCTTTCCGTTGTCGAGGGCGCGGATGATGATCCGCTTCTGGAGCAGCGGCACCGAGGCCGGCCCGATCTCGACGCCGAGATCGCCGCGCGCGACCATCAGCACGTCCGCGTCGGCGACGATCGCGTCCAGCGCCTCCACCGCCTCGGCCTTCTCCACCTTCGCGACCACGCCGGCGTGCGAGCCGGCCTGGTCGATGAGCCCCCGCAGGTCGCGGACGTCGGCCGCCGAGCGGACGAAGGAGAGCGCGACGAAGTCGACCTCCTGCGCGAGCGCGAACTCGAGGTCGTCGAGATCCTTGCGCGTGAGCGCCGGGATCGGCAGCGGGACGCCGGGGAGGTTCACGCCTTTGTGGCTGGAGACCCGGCCGCCCTCGATGATCGCACAGTGCGCCCGGCCGCTCTGTACGGACTCGACCTGGAGCCGGACGAGCCCGTCGTCGATCAGGATCTCGTGGCCGGGTTGGAGCACCTCGGCGATGACGGACGGGCTGACCGGGAGCTCGCCGTCGCTCGCGGCGTCGCCCGCGACCACGTCGACGTGCTCGCCGCGCTCGAGCACGACCGGCTCCGGAAGCCCGCCGACGCGGAGCTTCGGCCCCTGGAGGTCGGCCATGATCGCGACCGGGCGACCGACCTCCTCCGCCACCGCCCGGACGGTCCGTAAGACCTCCGCATGCTGGTCGTGCGTCCCGTGCGAGAAGTTGAACCGGGCGCAGTCCATCCCCGCGTGCACGAGCGCGGTGATCCGCTCGTGCGACGACGTGGCTGGACCGAGCGTCGCGATGATCTTCGTTCGGCGCGCGGTCGTGACGGCCATCACTTTTGAAACGGTAGCTCGGCGACAGGAGGGACTGAACCAACGCCGACGGATCGACCGGTCATTTCAGACGGATGCGCGGGAAACCCGCGCATCCTGATGACGGCACCGCAAGCGGCGCCTCGGCTAGGAAGACGTGTGACGCGGGAACGCGTCCCAGCCCGGGAAGCGCGCGTCGGCGCCCAGCTCCTCTTCGATCCGGAGCAGCTGGTTGTACTTGGCGATCCGGTCGGTGCGCGACGGTGCGCCCGCCTTGATCTGGCCCGCGTTCGTCGCCACGGCCAGGTCGGCGATGGTCGTGTCCTCGGTCTCGCCGGACCGGTGCGAGATCACCGCTGCGTAGCCGCTCGACTGCGCCAGGTCGATCGCCTGGAGGGTCTCCGTCAGCGTCCCGATCTGGTTCACCTTGACGAGGATCGCGTTGCCGACGCCCTCGGCGATCCCGCGCCGAAGTCGCTCCAGATTCGTCACGAAGACGTCGTCACCGACGAGCTGGACCTCGCCGCCGATCCGGCTCGTGAGCGTCCGCCACGCGTCCCAGTCGTCCTCGGCGACGCCGTCCTCGATCGAGACGAGCGGGAACCGCTCCGCGAGCGAGGCGTAGAAGTCGGCCATCGCCGCGCCGTCGGCCTCCCGGCCCTCGAAGCGGTAGACGCCGGCCTCGTAGAACTCGGTCGAGGCGGGGTCGAGCGCGATCGCGACGCGGTCGCGGTGGCCCGCGCGCTCGGCGGCCTCGAGGATCGCCTCGATCGCCTCCTCGCTCGACTCGAGGTCGGGCGCGAACCCGCCCTCGTCGCCGACGCCGGTCGAGAGGCCGCGCTCGTGGAGCACGCCCCGCAGCGCGTGGAAGGTCTCGGCGCCGATCCGGAGCGCCTCCGAGAAGGAGGCCGCGCCGGCCGGGACGAGCATGAACTCCTGGAGGTCGATCGAGTTCTGGGCGTGCGCTCCGCCGTTGACGACGTTGAGGAGCGGCACGGGCAGCGTTCTCGCGTCGTCCCCGCCGAGGTGGCGGAAGAGCGAGAGTCCGGCCTCGGCCGCGGCCGCCTTCGCGGTCGCGAGCGACACGCCGAGGATCGCGTTCGCCCCCAACCGGCCCTTGTTCGGCGTCCCGTCGAGCTCGACGAGCCGCCGGTCGAGGCCCTCCTGGTCGGCCGCGTCGAGCCCCCGCACCGCGGCCGCGATCTCGCCGCGCACGTTCTCGACCGCGCGGCCGACGCCCTTCCCGCCCCACGCCGCGCCGCCGTCGCGGAGCTCGAGCGCCTCGTGGACGCCGGTCGAGGCGCCGGAGGGCACGGCGGCCCGGCCGGCGGCGCCCGACTCGAGCCGAACCTCGGCCTCGACGGTGGGATT
>VAXK01000333.1 GCA_005885565.1 Actinomycetota bacterium | reverse complement strand
ACCGAGGTCTTCCCGAACTGCCCGCGCTACATCCACGAGTACCGGCTCGTGCAGCGGTCGCGCTTCGTGCCCAAGTCGGAGTGCCGGACGCCGGTGCCGCAGTGGAAGCGCGCGGACTGGTCGCACGACGTGCTGCCCGAGGGTGACCCGGCGTCGAATCCCGACGCCGAAGTGGTCCACCGCGGCTAGCCCCTGTAGTCGAAGCCCGACGCGTAGCCGCAGTTCCCCTGGTACTCGAACCGCAGCGAGGCGTCGTCCACCTGCATGTGCTCGGCAACGAGCTCCTGGCCGGCCTGCTCGTGCCCCGGGACGACGCAGGTGACGGTTGCCGCATCGTCGAACGGGCCGCGGATGCGGACGCTGAGCGCGTCGCCGACGCGGAACCACTGCCGCTGCGAGGTGTGGTCGACCTCGATTCGCGCCGGCCGGACGGCGAGGACGATGCTCTGCTTCCACGCCCACGGGAAGTGGTCGATCTGCGTCCCAGCGACCTGCCCGAGGAAGATCCGCTCGAGCGCGGCCAGCTGCTCGCGATCGCCTCGCTCGTCGAGGTAGAGGACGATGCTCCGCGAGGCGATCGCGACGTCGAGCCCCGAGAGGTCGGTCCCGTCGAGGTGGCCATCTTGGATCAGCCACGACAGCGCGCCGAGGCAGAGGCCGTACGTCGACCGGCCCGCCCGGGCGCCCGTTGATGCGCCGGCACGGTCAGATCGCGTCGCAGTTGCAGGACTCGACGTACGTCCCCGTCACGCGCCAGCTCGGCTCAGCGGCCAGCGCTGCTCGTCTCCATCGGGCGCGTCAGCCCGGGGACGGTCGCGGGCGCGATCGCGACCCACAGCCCCACCGCCACGAGCGCCGCCGCGACCGCCCGCGGCAGGCGGTCGCCCAGCGGCAGGACCTTCTCGGCGAAGACGAGCGCGGCGACGAGCACCATCCAGACGAGGCTCATCAGGCCGAGCACGAACAGCAGGAGCATGAGGCCGAAGCAGCAGCCGACGCAGTAGGCGCCGTGCTCCGTCCCCATCCGAAGGGCGCCGAGGCGGCCGGGGCGCCAGCGGCCGAGCACGAAGTGCAGCGGCGTGCGGCACTGGCGTAGGCAGACCGACTTGAGCGGCGTGAGCTCGTACAGCCCCGCCGCGGCGACCGCCGCGCCGGCGAGGTACCGGCCGCCGGAGTCCCACCGGAAGAAGGCCGGCGCCGCTGCCCGGAGCGCGCGGTAGACGGCGAACGCGAGCAGGCCGTAGCCGGTCCACGCGACGAGGTACCCGGCGAGGAAGAAGGTCGTGCCCGCCCGAGTCGCCGGCTGACCTGCGCGTACGCGAGCGTCATCGGCGCCACCGAGGGCAGCATCATCGCCGCCGTCATCGTCACCCAGACCCCGAGGTAGAAGCCGAGCGAGCCGAGATCCATCCCCGGGCTCGCGTCCATGCCCCACATCCACTCCACGACCACGACCCACGCCACGAGCGAGCCGGCGAGGAGCGCCGCGGCCGTGCGGGCAGGGAACGATCCAGGACGGATCACCGGACTCTAAGAGGTGGCACCGAAATGAAGGGACCCCTTCGCTGACGACGAACGCCGTCGGTACCTGTCGTCAAGCTGGGAGGGGTGCCGATGGCTGCTGCGCCGTGGGTCGTGTCGGACGAGTTGTGGGAGCGGGTCGAGCCGCTGCTGCCGAAGGTGGAGCGGCGCTATCGCTATCCGGGTCGGAAGCGGCTGCCTGACCGGCAGGCGTTGCAGGGGATCCTGTTCGTGCTCTACACCGGGATCGCGTGGCGGCATCTACCGGCCGAGCTCGGCTTCGGCGGCGGCTCGACCTGCCATCGCCGCATGGATGAGTGGCAGCGGGCTGGGGTGTGGGAGCGGCTGCATGAGGTGTTGCTCGCGGCCTTGCGGGCCGCCGGGGAAATCGAGTGGTCACGCGCGGTCGCTGACTCCAGCCACGTGCAGGCGAAAAAGGGGGCTCCGCGACGGGCCCGAGCCCGGTTGACCGAGCCAGAAACGGCTCCAAGCATCACCTTCTCGTCGACGCGACCGGGATCCCGCTCGCCTGGACGCTCACCGGCGGCAACCGCAATGACGTAACCCAGCTCGTCCCGCTCGTCGAGCGCGTCCCGCCCGTGCGCGGCAAGGTCGGCCGGCCGCGACGACGGCCGGAGCGCCTGACCGCTGACCGCGGCTACGACCACGACAAGTACCGCCGCGAGCTGCGGAAGCGCGGCATCTGCGCAGAGATCGCCCGCCGCCAGAGCGGTCACGGCTCCGGCCTCGGCCGCGTCCGCTGGGTCGTCGAGCGCACCTTCGCGTGGCTCCACAACTACAAGCGACTCCTCGTTCGCTACGACCGCCGCCATGACATCCACGAGGCGTTCCTCGCTCTCGCCTGCTGCCTCGTCTGCTTCAGGAGGCTGCAACCGTCATTCTGAGACGACTTCTAAGCCGCTCGGGCCGCCGGGCGGCGTTTACACTCGCGCCTCCCGACCGCTCGAGGAGCCGCCATGCCGACCTACATCCTGCTCACGACGCTGACCGCCCAGGGCGTCCAGACGCTGCGCTCGAACCCCGACCGCCTGCGCGAGGTGAACCGCGACGTCGAGGAACTCGGCGCGAAGGTGCTGCACCAGTGGGCAACGCTAGGCCCGTTCGACTTCGTGAACGTCGTCGAGGCGCCGGACGACGCGACCATCGCGCGCGTCTCGGTCTCCCTCGGCGCCCGCGGCAGCGCGAAGCTCCAGACGATGGCCGCGCTCGACATCGACGAGTTCCTGAATTCGCTGAGCTAATTCCCGGGACGGCGTGGCGGATACCAGCGCGGGAAACCCGCACGCCCCGACGACGGCACCGCAAGCGGCGCCTGAGTTGGCGCCGGCGCTCGCCGTCAGCGGCCTCGCCAAGCGCTACGGCGGGGTGGAGGCGCTCGCGGGAGTCGACCTCGAGGTGGCCGAAGGCGAGCTCGTCGGCCTTCTCGGGCCGAACGGCGCCGGCAAGTCGACGCTGACGAAGATCGCCTGCGGTCTCGTCCGCCCGACGACGGGACGGGCGACCGTCTGCGGCGCGCCCGCCGGCTCGGCGCCCGCCCGCGCGGCCCTCGGCTACCTCGCCGAGCTCTTCCGTTTCCCGGGCTGGTACAGCGCCGACGAGGTGCTCGAGCTGCACCAGCGGCTCGCGGGCTCGACCGGCGGTCCGGAGGAGCGGACGCGCCTGCTCGAGCTCGTCGCGCTCGCCGACGCGCGGAACCGTCGCGTCGAGGCGATGTCGAAGGGCATGCAGCAGCGACTCGGCGTCGCGCAGGCGCTCGTCGGCGGCCCGCGGCTGCTTCTCCTCGACGAGCCGACGAGCGCGCTCGACCCGGTCGGGAGGCGCACGGTGCGCGAGCTGCTCGAGGAGCTCCGCGGCCGGGGCGTCGGCGTCCT
>VAXK01000302.1:8940-11720 GCA_005885565.1 Actinomycetota bacterium | reverse complement strand
GGGCCTCGGCCGAGCCCGGCGAGTGCCCGGTCGACGGCACCAGCCTCGAAGGCCGCGACGACGGGCTCGACCTCGCGCTCCAGCGAACCCTGACCCACGGCGGCTCGGCCTGGGCGGTGCGGCAGCACCACGACCTCGAGCCGGTCGAGGGCATCGGGGCGCTTTTGCGGTTCTAAGCTGCGTCCAAGGCGCGCGGCAGCTCCTGCGCGGCAGCGGGCTCGTCGAGCGCAGCCGGCTCGGTCGCCTGCTCCAGGCGCGTCTCCAGGCGCTCGAGGCGGCGATCGGCTTCGCTGTACTTCGACGCCGCGTTGCCGAGGTGCTTGCCGACGACGTCGAAGTCCTGGCGGAAGCGGTCGAAGTCCTTCCCGAGCTGGGAGCAGTACGCCATGACCTCCTGCGCATGCCGCTCGATCTGGAGCCCGCGGAGGCCGAGCACGATGATCGCGAGGTACGCGTGGAAGGTGCTCGGCGAGACGGGGAAGACTCGCTTGCCGAGCGCGTAGGCGTACAGGCCGCCCGTCTTCCCACAGACGAGCTCGTAGTAGATCGACTCCGACGGGAGGTACATGAGCGCGAAGTCGAACGTGCCGTCGGCCGGACGCACGTACTTCGTCGCGATCGCGTCGACGTGGATCTTCACATCGCGCGCGAACGCCTTCTCGTGGAGCTCGCGCTCGGCGTCGTCCCCGGCGTTCACGACCCGCTCGAAGTTGTCGAGCGGGAACTTCGCGTCGATCGGAACGAGCTTGTCGGCGCGCACGACGGCGTCGACCCGCTCGCCGCTCCGGAAGGTGTGCTGGAGCTCGTAGGCGTCGGCCGGAAGGCTGTCGCGGAGCACGTTCGCGAGCAGGAGCTCCCCGACCCCTCCGCGGGCCTTCGGCGGCCGCAGGGCCTGCTCGAGGCGGGCGAGGTCGTTCGCGCGCTGGAGCATCTGTGCCGAGGTGCGACCGAGCTCGCCGATCTTGTCGACGATCTGCGTCGCGGTCTGCCCGGCGCTCTGCTGCGTCGAGAGCAGGCGCCCGTCGAGCCCTTCGAGCCGGCGGCCGATCTCCGAGCTGCGCGCGGCGAGCTCGTCGCGGGTCTCCTGGCGCTGTGCCGAGAGCTCGGTGCGGAGGAGGCGCATGAGGACGACGCCGCCGGCCGCGGCCAGCGCGAAGACGAGCATGACGAGGACGACTGCAACGACCACGGACCTACAAACGCTAGGGAGGGGGTCGGACGGAGTGGGGCCCGGCGCGAGACCGGACCCCACTCATGCGCTTTAGAGCTGGTCTTCCTGCCGAGCCTGGTGTTCCGCAGCCTCGGTGCGCTCCTCCTGCGCCATCGACTCGTAGCTTTCCGCGCGGTCGGTGGCTTCGGCCGCCTGCTCCTGGTGCTCGCCTTCACGTCGCATCGACGAGTCACCCGTCGCGTCACCTGCGGCCTTCTTCGTCCGCCCGAGGAGCTTGTCAAGGAATCCCATTCAGTCCTCCTCTCGTACCGTCGTCAGCAAAGAGCTGAGCGCGGAAACCATGCCACACTCCGGCGCTCCGGAGAAACCGCCGGGCGTTGACGCGGGACCGCTAGCATCGCTAGCCGCTCGTGGCCAAGAAGACACGCACCCCGGCGCCGCCCAGGCCGGTGCAGGCGCCGAAGCGGCGGACAGCGACGCCGACGACGGCCGCCGACCCTCGGCGGCAGCGGCTCATCCTCTACGCGCTCGGCGGGTCGGGGATCCTCGCGCTCGCGATCGTGGTCGCCGCGCTGCTCCTCACCCGCGGCGGGTCGGCCAACGCCGCGTCGGCGAAGAAGGCGATGCTCGCCGCCGGCTGCACGTTCAACCACTATCCGCAGCAGCCGCGGAACCACGTCGCGCTGAACTACAAGTTCCACTACAACTCGTTCCCGGCGACGAGCGGGCCGCACTACTACCAGTGGGTCATCTGGAACGACTACACCTCGCCGGTGCGCCAGATCCAGCAGATCCACAACCTCGAGCACGGGGGGATCGTGATCCAGTACGGCTCGAAGGTTCCGCGCTCCGACGTCGAGAAGATCAACGCCTTCTACGGGACCGATCCGAACGCGATGCTCGTGGCGCCGTTCCCGAAGCTCGGGAACAAGATCGCCGTCGAGGCCTGGACGTACCTCTCGAAGTGCACGCAGTTCAACCAGAACGCGTTCACGAAGTTCCGCGACGGCCTCCGCTACCACGGGCCGGAGCACTACCCGAAGTCGTTCTTACAGCCGGGTCAGTAGAGATCCAGCGGGTCGGACCGGTCAGTTCAGACGGACGCGCGGGCAGAGCCCACACGTCCTGGGATCGGCATCGCAAGCGATACCTCGGAGCCGGGCCAGTAGCTATCGTCCGCCCAGGCCGGGGTGGCGGAATCGGTCAGACGCGCCCGACTTAAAATCGGGTGGCCTTCGGGCCGTGCGGGTTCGACTCCCGCCCCCGGCATGAACAGCTTTCGCCCCCCGCGCTTCGAGCTCTGCGCGGTGGCGCTCGTGACGGGCGCCCTCGCCGTCTTCTTCGCGCTCGCGCTGCCGCCTCACGGCGACGCGTCGGCGCACTTCTACCGGACGTTCCTCGTGCGCCGGGGCGACTTCCTCTGGGACAACTACTGGTACGGCGGCGAGTACCCGCTCGCGTCGTACAGCCTGCTCTACTACCTGCCGGCCGCGCTCCTCGGAAACACCGTCGTCGCCGTGGGGGCCGCCGTCGCGGCGAGCGTCGTCTTCGCGGCCGTCTCCTGGGACGCCTGGGGAGAGGACGCGCGCTGGGCGGCGCGGCTGTTCTC
>VAXK01000302.1:0-8704 GCA_005885565.1 Actinomycetota bacterium | reverse complement strand
CTGTCGTGGAGCTTCGCCACGCCGTGGAGCGGCTATCCGTTCCCGACGAGCGCCCTGCTGCGGATCCTCCTCGTCGGCGGCCTCGGCGTCGCGCTCACGGGCGCGACCGCCCCGGCGTGGAACGGCGGCGGGATCTATGCGGTGTGGGGACTCGCCGGGGTCGCCGGCTTCCTCGTCCCGACACCGATCGGGGCGAACCTCGGCCGGCCCGCGTTCCTGCTCGTGCCGTTGCTCCTCGTCCCGGCGGCGCGGCTCGCGCCGCGGGCGCAGACCGTGGCTGCGATGGGCGTGTTCCTCGCGCTGACGCTGAGCACCGGGACGTTGCAGTCCAGCCTCGCGTCGGCGTTCGTGCCGCACGAGAACGAGGTGCGGCTGTGGCGCCCGGTCGTCGACTTCCTCCGCCGTCACGAGAGCCCGAGCTTCCGCGTCGAGGTGGTGCCGACGGCGGGGCACTGGGAGGCCTACTTCCTGCCGCGGGCGGGCATCCCGATCGCCCGCGGGTGGTACCGCCAGCTCGACCTCGCGGCGAACGCGCTCTTCTACCGGTCGCAGCTCAGCCGTTCCGGGTATCTGGACTGGCTGCGGCGAATGGCGGTCCGTTACGTCGTCGTCCCTCGCGCGGAGAGCCTCGACGGGCGAGGCGCGGCCAGCGAGGCGCGTCTTCTCCTCTCGGGCAAGTCCGGGCTCCGGCTCGTCGCGGCCACGCGCGCCTGGAGCTACTACGAGCTTCGCGCGGCCACGCCGCTGCTGCGCCCCGCGCGGCTCGGCGTGATCAAGTCATTCGGGCCCGACCGGATCGCCGGCGTCGTCCGGCGCGCGGGCACGTACTTCCTCGGCGTCACGTACATGCGGTGGTGGGAGGCCTCTCCCACCGGCCTCCGCGTCGCCCGTGCGCCGAACGGCATGACGATCCTGCACGTCCCGCGCGCCGGCCGGTTCCGGCTCGAGGCGGGCACGGTGCTGCCGGACGTGCTCTGACCGGCGGCTCCGGGTGGTGGCGTTCCGGTGCCACGGCTGACCCCCCGGGCGGGTGATTGCGCGGAGCCGGCCGCCTCGCCGATCATGAGCGGACAGGGCAATGCAAGGCATGGCTGATCATCTCCGCCGTGCGGCCCGGCAGCCCGCTTACGAGGTTCACGAGATCCTCGAGGGCACCCCTGCGCTCGACCTTGGAGTGCGGTTCGTCTCCGGCGACTACCTCGAGGCGGTCGACGCCGCCTTCGAGTACCTCGACGAGCACGACCCGAACCGGACGGGCGCGGTGAGCGGCGTCGAGATCCACCGCATCCGCGACGACGACGCGCGCGAGACCGTCTGGCGGTACGGCCACAGCGAGATCCGCCCGCCCGCCGACCTCACGGCGCACTGGGGCTTCGACGTGACGCAGACCTGGTTCCGGCGCGACGCCGCGGCCTAGCGCGCTCCGTTCCTCTCTAGACTCCGCCGCGTGGCGAGGGTCGAGGATCCGGCCGCCGAGGCGCCCCTCGAATGGGATACCCCGCTCTTCCGCACTGCGCTCGCGCAGTTCGAGCAGGCGCTGCCGAGCGCGCACGTGAAGCCGGAGGTGGCGGAGCGGCTCCGGTTCCCCGAGCGCGCGTTCATGGTCAGCTGCCCGGTACGGCTGGACGACGGCACGCTCGGCGTCTTCCCGGCCTACCGTGTGCAGCACTCGAGCGTCCTTGGGCCGACAAAGGGCGGGATCCGGTACGACGCTGAGGTCACGCTCGGCGAGTGCGCGGCGCTTGCGATGTGGATGACGTGGAAGTGCGCGCTCCTGCGCCTCCCGTACGGCGGCGCAAAGGGCGGCGTCCGTTGCGCGCCGCGGACGCTGTCGGCGGCGGAGACCCAGCGGTTGACGCGGCGCTACACGTCCGAGCTGCTCCGGTTCATCGGCCCGCAGGAGGACATTCCGGCTCCGGACATGGCCACGAACGAGCAGACCATGGCGTGGATGATGGACACGTACTCGATGCAGAAGGGCTACGCCGTGCCGGAGATCGTCACCGGCAAGCCGGTCGCGCTCGGCGGGTCGCTCTTCCGGCACGAAGCGACCGGGGCCGGGGTCGTCATGGTCGTGGAACGCGCATGTGACCGCCTCGGCCGACGCCTCGACGAGCAGCGCTGCGTCGTGCAGGGGTTCGGCAACGTGGGCGGGATCGCGGCGCACGAGCTGGCGCTGAAGGGCGCGACGGTCGTGGCCGTCTCGGACGTGTCCGGCGGCGTCTACGACGCGGACGGCCTCGACGTCGAGGCGTTGCGCGCGTTCGCGGAGGAGCACGGATCGCTCGAGGGCTACGACCTCGCCGAGCGGGTGACGAACGCCGACCTCCTCGAGCTTCCGTGCGACGTGCTCGTGCTCGCGGCGCGCGAGGACCAGATCACCGGCGAGAACGCCGGCCGGATCGAGGCGACGCTGATCGCCGAGGGCGCGAACGGCCCGACCTCGGTCGAGGCGGACGCGATCCTCGTCGACCGCGGCGTGCTCGTCCTCCCCGACGTGCTCACGAACGCGGGCGGCGTGACCGTGTCCTACTTCGAGTGGGTGCAGGACCTCGGCCGGCTGTTCTGGACGCGCGAGGAGATCCGCGCCCGCCTCGCGGAGAAGCTGAGCGACGCCTTCGACCGGGTGTGGGAGCTCGCGCACGAGCGCGGGCTGACGCTCAGGAGCGCCGCCCTCGTCGCCGGCATCCGCGAGGTCGCAGGTGCGCTCGACGCCCGGGGGATCTATCCGTGACCCTGGTGCGCGAGGCGATGGTGCCCGAGCCGCGGACGCTCGCGGCCGACGCGACCGCGCAGGAAGCCGGCGAGCTGCTCCTGCGCCCGGAGGTCCGTGCCGTCTTCGTGTGCGAAGACGAACGGCTCGTGGGAGTCGTCACCCGGAAGACCCTCGTCCGCGAGGTCGTCGCCGCAGGGCGCGACCCGCGGTCGACGCCGGTCGCGGAGATCGTCGAGCCGCCGAACTACACGATCGGCTCGGACATGGACGTCGACGAGGCCTTCCGCTTCCTGGAGGAGCACGACCTCGAGCGCGTTCCGGTGGTCGAGGACAGCCGGCTCGTCGGCGTCCTCTCACGCGCGGTGCTCCAGCGCCGCCTGGCCGAGGACGAGCCGCCGGAAGAGGCCGAGGAGGCGTAATCTTCAGGTCGTGACGGCTCGGTGCCTGGTCGCGGCCTTGCTCGCGGCGGCAGCGCTCGCGGTCACCCCTGCCGCGACGGCGAAGGACTTCAAGCCGGGCGACCTGAGGGTGTGCAATGCCCACCGCTGCGTGCCGATCACGAACCGCGCGGTGCTGCCGCTGCTCGGCGCCTTCTACTACGGCCCGCATGACGCACGTGTCGCCTCGCCTGCACGGATCGGCGCGCCGGCATTCGAGCTGCGGTTCCCCAACGGCTATGTGACCGGGATCGTCGCGTCGGCGAGAGTCGATCGGTTCCTCAGCTACGGCGTGAACCTCCAGCACTTCCATCGAGGTGTCTGGTACCGGGTGCCCGCTCGGCTCGCGTCGGAGCTCAGGAAGCTCACGGCCGGGATGAAGCCGCTCCGCGTGACGCAGGCGGCGTTGGCGAAGTCGCGTTAGGACCGCCGAGCCGCTTCACGAGCTGCGCCGCCAGCGCCAGCAGGACGACTCATCAGCAGCAGGTATATGCCCCGGGCGGTGCGTCGCCCTCCTCGCGCTCCGGCAGCTCCGCGGCGGCGAGCGCCGCGCCGGTCAGGATGTCCTGCTCGCTCACCTCGAGCTCGTCGAGGCCGAAGAAGCGCAGAACCTCGGCGACGATCGCCACCCCGGCGACGATCACCGGCGCGCGGGCCGGCTCGAGGCCCGGGAGCTCGCGCCGCTCCTCGAGCGGCAGGGCGGCCAGCCGCTCGAGCCGGCGCTCGGCGGCCTCGCGCGCGATCCGGTAGCCGTGCACCCGGTCGCGGTCGTACCCGCCGAGCTCGAGGGCCGCGATCGTGGTGATCGTCCCGGCGACGCCGATCGCGTGCCGGACCTCGAGGCCGGCCGCATGCTCGTCGAGCGCCGAGCGGACGGCGGCGCGGCAGGCGGCGAGCTCGTCATCCGTCGGCGGGTCGCTCCCGAGGAAGCGCTCGGTCAGCCGCACCGAGCCGACGTCGAGGCTGACGCGGAAGTCGGGCAGCGTGAGCTCGGTCGAGCCGCCGCCGACGTCGAGGAGGAGCGTGCCCGGCTCGAGCTCCCGGCCGACGGACACGCCCCGCAGGGTCATGGCCGCCTCCTCCTCGCCGGACAGGAGCTCGGTGTCGAAGCCGTAGCTCCACTCGATCTCGCCGAGGAAGGCCTCGCCGTTCTCCGCGTCGCGGACGGCGCTCGTCGCGACGAGGAGCGTCCGCTCGGCGCCCAGCTCCTCGGCGCGGCGGCGGAAGTCGGTGAGGCAGTTCCGGACGCGTGCGATCGGCTCGGGGAGGAGGCGCCGCCGCCGGTCGACGCCTTCGCCGAGGCGCGTGATCACGGTCTCGCGGTCGAGCTCTTCGACCCGGCCGTCCTCGACGTCGGCGACGAGGAGACGCGTCGAGTTCGTCCCCAGGTCGACCGCGGCGACGCGCGTCATTTCCTCGGGTAGAGGAGCCGGAGCGGAGCGACTGCGTCCGTCGCCTCGTCGAGGGCCGAGCGCAGCACGGCGAAGCGGGCGAGCGAGACTGTGAGCCGGGCCCGGCTGCGCTCCAGCTGCGGCCCGTGGGTCGGCGTCGAGTCGGCGAGGCGCTCGAGCTTCTCCGTCAGGTCGGCAAGCGCTTCCGAGACGGCGCGCATCGAGCCGCGGAAGGTTCGCCAAGCGTCGAGGCCGGCGCGACCGGCGACGACGAGGCCTACGGTCGCCGCGACAACTGCGACGCCGAGCGCGATCCAGACCAGGACGAGCATCGCGACGATGCTACCGCCGCGCTATACTGCCGCCCGCGCCGCGGGGTGGAGCAGTCAGGTAGCTCGCCGGGCTCATAACCCGGAGGTCGCAGGTTCAAATCCTGCCCCCGCTACTCAGAAAGGCCCCGGAAACGGGGCCTTTCGCTATGACGGCATCGCCGGCGGCTGATCCGAGGGTGGAGGCTCGCTGGACACCGTCGCGGCAGCCGCCGGCTGGGGCTCGGCCTCGTCCTGCGCCTCGAGGGCTCGCACCTTCTCGATCAGCGGGGTCAGCTCCGGGTGCGCCAGCGCTCCGCTGTCGGCCAGCTCGTATGTCTTCTGCCCGAGCTCGGTGTACGCCTGGCCGAGCTCACGCTTGGTCTGGACGTCCTGCACACCTTCCTTCGCCTTCGTCGCCGCCTGCTCCGCGGCCGCCTTCGCCTTGTCGAGAAAGCCCATTCGCGCCCTCCTATCCGCCGAGGATGTTGCCCAACAGTCCGCTGCCGCTCCGCTCGCCGCCACCATGGGCGGCCTCGAGCACGCGCCGCGCCGTGCGCCCGAAGGGCAGCGTCTGCAGCGTCACGTGCCCCGGGCCCGTCATGTGGACGAGGAAGAGGCCCTCGCCGCCGCCGATCGCCTTCTTCAGCCCGGATTGCATCTTCACCTCGTACTTGACCGACGGCTCGACCATCACCATGCAACCGGTGTCGACGACCAGCGCCTGTCCGGCGGCCAGGTCGAAGTCGACGAAGTCGCCGCCTCCGTGCAGCCACACGGTGCCCTTGCCCTGCAGTCGTTGCAGGAAGAGACCTTCGCCTCCGCCCATGATGCCCATCCCCATCCGCTGGGCGAGCGCGCTCGAGATCTCCACCTCACCGAAGTGGCCGAGATAGGCGTGCTTCTCGCAGATGATCTCCCCGTCGAGCTCGTGCTGGCGGACCGACCCCGGGAAGGGCCCACAGAGGCCGACCGCTCCCGCGCCACGCGCCGTGAAGGTGGCGAGGAACATGCTCTCCCCCGACAGCATCGCCCGCTTCAAGCCGCCGACGAGACCGCCGGGCATCTCGACGTCCATCGCCACGTCGCCGGAGATGAACATCATCGCGCCCGCCTCGGAGATCAGCTTCTCGCCGGGTTGGAGCGAGACGACGACCGCGGGAGCGTGCCCCTCACGAACCTTGGCCTCCATCGGACCGATCGTAGACCGCCTGTGCTCGCGGCGCAGCCGGAACCTCAATGCCGCATGAGCGGAATGCCGAGGAGCGAGATCGTCTGCTGCCTGTGGATGAGCGTGATCACGGTCGCGCCGCGCTTGTCGGCGATGCTCCCCAGCATGCGACGGCGGGCATCGCGAGGAACTGCTTCTGGGCGAAGGGTTGGAGCGAGCTGGCGGCAAAAATCATGCACGCCGACGGGCAAGATTGACGGATGGGGATCAAGACCTTCGGCGAGGTGGACCGGCGGAGCCTCGAGCAGCTCGAGCGCTGTATGCAGGCGGGTGACGCCGAGCTCGGCGTGCTCTGCGCCGACCACCACCCCGGGTACAGCCAGCCGATCGGCGGCGGGATCGCCTACGAGGGGTATGTCTCGCCGTCGGGGGTCGGCTACGACATCGGCTGCGGAAACAAGGCAGTGCGGACGGATCTGCCGGCCGCGGAGGTCGACGTTCCGACCGTCATGCGGGAGATCACGCGCCGGATCTCGTTCGGCTTGGGCGTGCCGGCGCAGGAGCGGGTCGACCATCCCGTCCTGGAGGAGATCAGGACGGCGGAGTTCGAGGCGCAGCGGAAGCTCGCGCGGCTCGCCGAGGAGCAGCTCGGCACAGTGGGCTCGGGCAACCACTTCGTGAACCTCTTCGAGGACGAGGAGGGGCTCGTCTGGGTGGGTGTCCACTTCGGCTCGCGCGGGTTCGGGCACAAGACGGCCTCGGGCTTCCTCGCGCTGGCGCAGGGGCTCGAGTTCGGAGAGCGGGCGCGCGAGGGCGCGATGGACTCGCCGCCGGTGCTCTTCGAGGTCGGCTCGGAGGTCGGCGAGGCGTACGTGGCCGCGATGGAGCTGGCCGGGGAGTACGCGTACGCGGGTCGCGACGTCGTCGTCGCGAAGGTGCTCGAGATCCTCGGCGCCGAGGCGACGCACGAGGTGCACAACCACCACAACTTCGCCTGGCGCGAGGAGCACTTCGGGCGGACGTACTGGGTGATCCGGAAGGGCTGTACGCCTGCCGAGCCGGGGCAGGAGGGCTTCGTCGGCGGGTCGATGGGGGACGAATCGGTGATCCTCGAAGGGATCGAGAGCGCGGAGGCCGAGGAGTCGCTCCGCTCGACGGTGCACGGGGCCGGCCGGGTGATGAGCCGCTCGCAGGCGGCCGGGCGCTCACGGATGGTGCGTGTCCTCGCGTGCCCCGTCCGCGACTGTGAGTTCCATCTCGACGCGCGCCGCTCCACCGACGGCCGGTGCCCCGAGCACGGCAAGCCGCTGCGGAAGGCACGGCGGCTCCAGCAGGTGAAGCCCGGCGTCGTCGACTGGCCGGCGGTGCAGGAGCGCCTCAGGCGGCAGGGGATCGTCCTGGTCGGCGGCGGCGCCGACGAGGCGCCGGAGGTGTACAAGCGGCTGCCGGACGTCCTGGCCGCGCACGCGGGGTCGATGCGCGTGCAGCACACGCTGCGCCCGCTCGGCGTCGCCATGGCCGGGCGCGACGTCTACGACCCGTACAAGGACTAGGCCTCTCCCGTCGTCTCCCCAGCGGCGGCCCGTCCACCGCGGACGTGTCTGCGGGCGGGTTCCGTCACATTCGAGCCGCCCGCGAGCCCGCCTCCTGCGCCGCGCGGGCGAACGGCCACGTCTCGGTGGCTGCCACCGAGACGTGGCCCCGGCGTGCGGCCGCGACAGGTCACTTCGGACGGAGGGCCGGCCGGACTAGTCGGCGGCGGTCAGCTCGCGGACGAAGGCGCCGCCGCCGATCACGCGCTCGGCGCGCTTGCCGGCCCGCTCCCGCAGCTCGCGGTCGGAGGTGACGAGCCAGTAGCGATCGAGCTCCGCCGTCTCGCGGACGATGCGGTCGTCGGCGCTCTCGTCGTCGCCCTCGAAGACGACGCGGTAGTCGTAGCCGCGCTCCTCCGCCCAGCGCCGCACGAGCTCGAGGAGGCGCTCGCCGGAGACGTTCGGCCAGATCGAGCGCCGCACGTTCTCGGCGTCCACGACCACGGTCGGTGTTTCGCTCGTCACCGGCCGGAGAGTACGACGACATGCCCGGACGGGAGGAGCTCCCGGACACGCTCAGGCGCTCGCCGGCGAAGGCGCGGCGCACGTGGATCAAGGCCCACGACGCCGCCGTGGAGCAGTACGGCGAGGGAGAGCGGGCGCATCGCACGGCCTTCGCCGCGCTCAAGCGCACCTACGAGAAGGTCGGCGACCGCTGGGTGCCGAAGGACGACCCGGGGCCGAGCGACCCGCGCTCGACGAAGTCGACGGCGCAGAAGCGCCGCGGCGTCGGCGAGGCCTTCGGCGGCGTCGACTACTACGGGAACACGAAGGGCGAGCTGTACGAGCGGGCCCGCCGGCTCGGCGTCGAAGGTCGCTCCAAGATGTCGAAGCGCGAGCTTGCCCGCGCGATCGCCCGGAAACAGAGCTAGTTCAAGGACGGATCCGGCGGCATGAGCGCGACGACCGCGTACTGCCCGCCTTTCCGCCGCAGCACCCGGCTCCAGAGCTCCTCCGCGTCCTCGGCGAAGACGTCCTCCACGAGCGCAGGCTCGACGATCCACGACTCCTCCTCGAGCTCCGTCTCGAGCTGGCCCTCGCCCCAGCCCGCGTAGCCGGCGAACACACGCGCGCGGCGCGTGGACTCCG
>VAXK01000301.1 GCA_005885565.1 Actinomycetota bacterium | reverse complement strand
CGACGTCGAGCGCGTCACCCTCCACGTCGGCCTCGACACCTTCCGTCCGCTCGCGGTCGACGACCTCGACGACCACGTGCTGCACGGCGAGCGCTACTCCGTCACGCCGTTCGCGTGGCAGCGCGTCCGCGAGGCCCACGGGCTCGTCGCCGTCGGGACGACGACGGTCCGCGTCCTCGAGACGCTCGCACGCGGCGCGCCGCTTCAGGGCCGCACCGACCTCTTCGTCACGCCCGGCTTCGACTTCCACTGCGTCGGCGCGCTGCTGACGAACTTCCACCTGCCGCGCTCGACGCTCCTCGCGCTCGTCATGGCGTTCGCAGGCGTGGACGAGACGCTCGAGCTCTACCGGCTCGCGATCGAGGAGCGCTACCGCTTCTACTCCTTCGGCGACGCCATGCTGGTGCTGTGATCGTCCGCGCGGCCGGGCCGGGGGACGTCGAGCTCGTCGCCGAGATGCTCGACGAGGCCGGCGAGTGGCCGCGGCCGTTCCCTCGCGAGGAGCTCGTCGAGCGGATCGAGCGCGGCGAGGTCTTCGTCGTCGACCTCGACGGGAAGCCCGCCGCGACCTTCACGGTGCTCTGGGACGACGTTCCGTTCTGGGGCGAGCAGCCTCCCGACGCGGCGTACCTGCACAAGCTGGCGGTGCGGCCGCCCTTCCGCGGGCGCGGGCTCGGCGCACGCGTCGTCGAGTGGGTCGAGCGGCGCGCCGCCGCGGCCGGGCGGGCCCACCTCCGGCTCGACTGCCGGCGCGACAGCCCAGGCATCCGCGGCTACTACGAGCGGCTCGGCTTCGAGCACCGGGGCGACGTCGACCACCCCCGCTTCGCGGCGGCGCTCTACGAGCGGGCGATCCGTCGCTGATGGCGCCGTTCACCGTTACGGCGACCGACGGCGCGGCCCGGGCGGGGATCCTCCGTACCGCACACGGCGACGTGCCCACGCCGGCCTTCATGCCCGTCGGGACGAAGGGGACGGTGAAGACGCTCGACCCGAGCGAGCTGCGGCAGCTCGGCACGTCGATCCTGCTCGGGAACACGTACCACCTGCACTTCCGACCCGGCGACGAGCTCGTCGGCGAGCTCGGCGGCCTGCACCGCTTCAGCGGCTGGGACGGGCCGATCCTCACCGACTCGGGCGGGTTCCAGGTCTTCTCGCTCCGCGACACGATCGTCGCGGTCGACGACGACGGCGTCACCTTCCGGTCGGTCTACGACGGCGCGCCGGCGCGGTTCACGCCCGAGCTCGTGGCTGCGATCCAGGGGCGCCTCGGCTCCGACGTTGCGATGTGCCTCGACATCTGCGCGCCGGCCGGCGTGCCGCGCGCGGAGCTCGCGGAGGCGGTCCGGCGGACGACCGTGTGGGCCGCGCGGCAGCGCGAGGCGCCGCGCCCGCCGGGCCAGCTCCTCTTCGGGATCGCGCAAGGCGGCGCCGACCCCGAGCTCCGCACCCGCTCGATCGAGGAGGTCGTCGCGCTCGACTTCGACGGCTACGCCCTCGGCGGGCTCAGCGTGGGGGAGGACCGCGACGAGATGCTCGAGACGACGGCGTGGGCGGCGCCGCTGCTTCCCGACGACCGGCCGCGGTACTTCATGGGAATCGGCGACCCGGAGGGCGTGCTCGAGGTCGTCGAGCGCGGGATCGACATGTTCGACTGCGTCCTGCCGACGCGCACGGCGCGCACCGGCAGCGCCCTGACGTGGGAGGGGCGGCTCAACCTCCGCAACGCGCGCTTCGCCCGCGACCCGCACCCGCTCGACGAGGGCTGCGCGTGCCCCGCGTGCGCGCGCTTCAGCCGCGCGTACCTGCGCCACCTCGTGAACCAGCAGGAGCTTCTCGGCCTGCGCCTGCTCAGCCTGCACAACCTCCGCTTCCTGCTCGACCTCACGGCGGGGGCCCGGGAGGCGATCGAGCGAGGCGCCTTTGCAACGTTCAAAGAGGAGGCCCTCGCCCGACTCGCGATACCGTTGCGGTTGTGACCGGCTTCGTCGTCATCGTCGTCCTCTTCGCGCTCTTCTGGCTCCTCCTCATCCGGCCGCAGCGGCGTCGCCGAGCAGAGCAGAGCGCGCTGACGCAGAACGTCGAGGTGGGCGACGAGATCGTGACCGCCGGCGGGCTCTTCGGCCACGTCCAGGGCGTCGCCGACGACGAGCTCCTCGTCGAGATCGCCCCCGGCACGAACGTGCGCATCGCGCGGCGCGCCGTCGCCGGCATCGTCGGGCCGGAGGACGAGGAGGCCGACGAGGAGGAGGCCGAGGCCGAGGACGAGCCGGAGCCCGAGCACGAGCCGGCTGCGGAAGAAACGCCCCGCTAACCTTCGGCCCTACACGTGGCAGAACGCCGGTCGCACCTCATCCTCGTCGGACTGATCCTCGCCGCCCTCGCCGGCGTGGCCCTGCTCGCGATCCCGGGCTCGCCCGCGCACAAGAAGCCGACGCTCGGCCTCGACCTCCAGGGCGGGCTCGAGGTGGTGCTGAGGGCTCACCCGCCGCGCGGCCAGCCGCTGACCGCCGCGGATCTCGACCGCTCCGTGACGGTGATGCGGAATCGCATCGACAAGCTCGGCGTGAGCGAGCCGCTCGTCACGAAGCAGGGCAAGGACGAGATCGTCATCGAGCTCGCGGGCGTCCACAACGTCAACGACGCGATCAACATCATCGGGAAGACGGCGCAGCTCGAGCTCTACGACCTCGAGACGTCGGTGACGGGACCCTCCGCGACCGCGAGCGGGACGGTTCAGCCAGGGTCGAGCCTCTTCGGCCTGCTCGCCGGTGTCCAATCACTGACGAAGCAGGGGCAGCCGTCGGCCTGGTACCTCTTCAACGCGAAGAAGAAGCTCTTCGCCGGCCCGAGGCCGACGAAGGCCTCGCTCCTCGCGCTCCCGAAGGTCAGGCACCTCAAGGGGATCCCGAAGGGCTTCAAGCTCTTTGCCGCCCCGCACAACACGGTCGTGATCTCGTGCGGCCCCGGCGCCGCCGTCTGCCCGCCGAACGTCCCGCCCACGACGACGTCCTGGTACCTGTTCAAGCACGACAAGGCCGCGGGCATCCCGCAGCTCACCGGCAACGACCTGAAGCTCTCCGGCACCCGCGCCGACGTCGACCCGGACACCGGCCTGCCGGAGGTGCTGATGCACTTCACGGGCCACGGAGGGAAGGTCTTCCAGAAGGTCACGGCGGCGGAGTGGACGCGCGGAAAGCTCAAGGGGACGCCGCAGCACTTCGCGATCGTCCTCGACAACCAGATCAAGTCGTTCCCGCAGATCGACCCGAGCGACTCCTCGCTCGCGGCGGGGATCAGCGGCGGCAGCGCGCGTATCACCGGCCTCGCGAGCGCGAAGGAGGCGAAGGACCTCGCGCTCGTCCTCCAGACGGGCGCGCTGCCCGTGAGCTTCAGCATCGCCGAGCGGACCGACGTCTCGGCCACGCTCGGCAAGGACTCCCTGAACCAGGCGAAGCGCGCCGCGCTCTACGGCCTGCTCGTCGTCGCCCTCTTCCTGCTCCTGCTCTACCGCTTCCTCGGCCTCGTGGCGGTCATCGGCCTAGCGATCTACGCAGGCTTCCTCTACGCCGCGATCCTCGTCTTCAACGTCACCCTTACGCTGCCGGGCTTCGCGGGGCTGATCCTCACGATCGGAGTCGCGGCCGACGCGAACGTGGTCGTCTTCGAACGCATCAAGGAAGAGGTGCGCGCCGGGAAGTCCGTGCGCGCGGCCGTGAACGCGGGCTACTCGAAGGGCTTCCGCACCATCCTCGACGCGAACGTCGTCACGGCGATCACCGCCATGGTGCTGTTCGCGGTCGCGAGCGCCGGCGTGAAGGGCTTCGCGCTGATGCTGCTGATCGGGACGGTGATCTCGCTGATCACCGCGGTCGCGGCCACGCGCGCCATGCTCGGCCTCCTCGCCGGCTTCCGCTGGTTCGACAACCCGCGGTTCATGGGCGCGCAGGGCCAGCAGTCGGCGCGCTGGCTCCAGATCGACTTCATGCGACGTCGCTACCTCTGGTTCGCGCTCTCGGGCGTGATCGTCGTCGTCAGCGCCGCGTCGCTCGGCACGCGCGGCCTCAACCTCGGGATCGACTTCAAGGGCGGCACGCAGGTCACGTTCAAGACGCCGAAGCCGCAGCCGATCGGGGACGTCCGCTCGCAGATCGCCGCGATCGGCAAGGCGGGCTCGCTCGTCCAGGGGACGGGGAAGCGGTTCGGCTCGGAGAGCTACAAGGGCTTCCAGATCCGGATGCGCTCGCTCACGCGGACCGAGCAGGCCAAGCTGACGACGGCCCTGCAGGACAAGCTGGGCGCGTCCGCGGAGGGGGTGAAGAACGTCTCGGCGAGCTTCGGCCGCCAGATCGCGCGCAGCGCGGTCATCGCGATCCTCTTCTCGCTCCTCCTCGTCGTCCTCTACATCGCCGTCCGCTTCGACCTGAAGTTCGCGATCCCCGTGATCCTCGCGATGATCCACGACGTCGTCGTCTGCGTCGGGGTCTACTCGCTCACCGGCCGGGAGGTGTCGACGTCGACGGTCGCGGCGGTACTGACCGTCCTCGGGTACTCGATCTACGACACGATCATCATCTTCGACCGTATTCGCGAGAACACGGCGATCATGCGCCGGCACTCGTTCGCGACGATCGCGAACACGTCGCTCTGGGAAACGATCCGCCGCTCGCTGGCGACGACCTTCATCACGCTGCTCCCGGTCGGCGCGCTGCTCCTCTTCGGCGGCGCGACGCTGAAGGACTTCGCCTTCGCGCTCCTGGTCGGCATCGCCTCGGGTGCGTACTCGTCGATCTTCATCGCGGCCCCGCTGCTCACGATCTGGAAGGAGCGCGAGCCCGAGTACGCGCACCGCAAGGACGTCGAGCCCGCACTGACGGACGGCAGTGCCGAGGCCGTGCTCGAGGAGGCCGAGGCCGCGGCGGCCGCCGAGCCCGCGCCGGGGCTGATCTCGGCCGAGCCGGCGGAGCGCGAGCCGGCGGCGACGCGCGACGCGAGGCGCGAGCGGCGGCGGCAGCGCCGCCGGACGCGGCCCCATGGACGAGCCCGGTAAGGGACTCGTCGACGTTGCCGAGCAGCTCGCGCTGGCGGCGGTCGGCGCGGTCTCGCTGACCGCCGAGAAGGCGGACGCGCTCGCGGACGAGCTCGCGGAGCGCGGCGGCATGCGCCGCGACGAGGCGCGTGCGTTCGTGCGCGACCTCGCCTCACGCTGGCGCGGCGACGCGGTCCGCGTCGGCGAGCGCACCGGCGCCGGCCTCCAGGGCGCGCTGCGCCAGCTCGGCCTCGTCGTCCGCGAGGAGTACGAGGAGCTCGAGCTCCGCGTCGCCCAGCTGGAGCACCGCCTCCGGCTCCTCGAGGGGGCCGAGGCTAGGACGGCTATCAGACCGCCGCTCTAGCCCGCGGCAGGCGAGCGCCCGCCGGCGGATGCGGCCACCGGCGGGCGCTCGACGCGGGTGTGTCTACTCGCCTACGCGGCGAGGCTCTGCAGCCCCTCCCCCTTTCTGGTCGTGAACGGTGTCGAGCACGGGGGCGGAGGACAGTAGGACTTGCAGCAGCGGGAGACTTCCTGCTCGGCGTCTTGCTGCTGGTTCGAGCCCTGGTCCTGCTCGATTCCCTGCCTCGAGTAGTTCCGGTTCTCGGCTTCGGAGTTCGCCGTCGAGCTGTTGCTCTGGTCGACGTTGTCCCCGTAGCCGCCGACGGGAGCGTTCTCGTTCGTCTGCTCCCCCGGGATGGAGGTGGCCGTCGACGTCGCGTTCTGGTCGACGTCGTTCTTGGCCTTCTCCCTCTGCCGGTTCGACTGGTTCTGGCTCAGGTCACCGGACGAGCCTTCGCAGCACCCCGAGGCTTCCTGCTCGGCGTCCTGCTGCTGGCCCGACCACTGGCCCTGGTCGATCGACTGCGACGAGACGTTCTTGTTCTTCGCCTCGGAGCTCGCGGTCGAGTCGTTGCTCTGCTTCGGGTCTTTCGGCTCGGTCGACGTGCACTTCTCGAGGACCGAGACCGGGGCGTTGGTGTTCGACTGAACGCCGGGAGCGGAGGTGGCCGACGAGGTCGCGTTCTGGTCGACGTCGTTCTTGGCCCTCTCCTTCTGCGAGCTCCACTGGTCCTGCGTCGGATCGGACGACTTGCCGTCGCAGCACGGCGAGCCTTCCTGCTCGGCCGACTGGACCTGGTGCGAGCCCTGATCCTGGCCGATCCATTGCGTCGAGTGGTTCTTGTTCTCGGCCTCGGAGCTCGCGGTCGAGCTGTTGCTCTGGTTGACGTCGCCGTAGCTGTCGCCCACCGGAGCGTTCACGTTCGACTGCACGCCCGGAGCGGACGTCGCGTCCGAGCCGGCGTTCTGGTCGATCTCGTTCTTGGCCTTCTCCCTCTGCCGGTTCGACTGGCTCTGGCTCAGGTCACCGGACGAGCCGTTGCAGCACGGCGAGCCTTCCTGCTCGGCGTTCTGCGCCTGGCCCGACCACTGATCCTGGCCAATCGCCTGGGTCGAGTGGTTCTTGTTCTCGGCTTCGGAGTTGGCCGTCGAGCTGTTGCTCTGGTTCACGTCACCAGAGTCCCCTCCGCCGCAGCACCACGTGACCGGGGTCCCGACGGGAGCGTTCACGTTGGATTGCACGCCCGGAGCGGACGTCGCCTCCGAGCCGGCGTTCTGGTCGATGTCGTTCTTGGCCTTCTCCTTCTGCGAGCTCCGCTGGCTCTGCGGGTCGTTGGACGAGCCGCCGCAGCATCCCGACCACTCCTGCTCGGCGCCCTGGTGCTGGCCCGAGCCCTGATCCTGGTCGATCGACTGCGTCGAGTGGTTCTTGTTCTCGGCCTCGGAGTTCGCGGTCGAGCTGTTGCTCTGGTTCACGTCGCCGTCCGAGCCGTTGCTCATCACCCGGACCGGCGCGTTCACGTTCGACTGCACGCCCGGAGCGGAGACGGCCGACGACCCGGCGTTCTGGTCGACGTCGTTCTTGGCCTTCTCCTCTTGCCTGCTCCGCTGGCTCTGGTCGGTCTCATTCGACGAGCCGTTGCAGCACGGCGAGCCCTCCTGGCCGGACCACTGTCCCTGCCGCGACCACTGGCCCTGGTCGATCGACTGGTTCGAGTGGTTCTTGTTCTTCGCTTCGGAGTTGGCCGTCGAGCTGTTGCTCTGGTCGACGTTCCCGCCGTCCCCGCCGACGCAGGCCGTATAGCAGTCGTTGCTCGCGACCGTGACGGGCTCGTTCACGTTCGACTGCACCCCCGGGGCCGAGGTGGCCTGGGAGCCGGCGTTCTGGTCGACGTCGTTCTTGGCCTTCTCCTTCTGGCGACTCCGCTGGCTCTGCGGGTCGTTGGAGGAGCCGTTACAGCAGCTCGACCCCTCCTGCTCGGACGACTGCCGCTGGCCCGAGCCCTGGTTCTGGTCGATCGACTGGTTCGACGTGTTCTTGTTCTCGGCCTCGGAGTTCGCGGTCGAGCTGTTGCTCTGGTTCACGTCGCCGTTGTCGCCGTTGTCCGCCACGCGCACCGGTGCGTTGACGTTCGACTGGACGCCGGGAGCCGAGGTGGCCTCGGAGCCGGCGTTCTGGTCGATGTCGTTCTTTGCCTTCTCGGACTGCCTGGAGGTCTGCGACTGATCCTCGGACGGCTGGCTCGGGCTGTTCGTGGAGGTCGCAGCTTTCGGATCGTTGTTGGCGCAGCATCCGCTGCCCTGGCTCTCACCGCTCTGGCTCTGGTTCGAGCCCTGCTGCTGGTCGATTCCCTGCGTGGAGTTGTTCGTGTTCTCCGCTTCGGAGTTGGCTGTGGAGGAGTTGCTCTGGGTCACGTCCCCAGAGCCGCCGCCGCCACAGCAGCTCGTGCCGCCGGTGGAGACCGGCGCGTTGGTATTCGACTGGACGCCCGGTGCCGAGACTGCGCTCGAGGTGGCGCTCTGGTCGACCTCGTTCGTCGCCTTCTCGGTCTGGCTCGAGCTCTGCGTCTGCGTCAGGCTCGAGTCCGGAGTCGTGGTGGTCAGGGTCGGGGGGCTGCCCGCGAAGGCGGTTCCCGCACCGATCGCCAGCACGACTGCGATCGTGGCGCCCAGCGATGCCAGGCATCGTTTCATCCGGGTTCTTCTCCTTTGTTCGTCTTCGGATTGCTGAGCTACGAACGGCGCCTGGTCGAGCCGGACCAGGGGCCGAGTGGCAAGACCGAGCGGGGTCTAGCCGGGGTGCTCCAGCAAGAAGACGAAGGCCGGCGACGCCCAGCGGCCCGGTGCGGGCCGGAGCCTTCGGCCCAGCCGCGGGACGGCCAGCAAGGACAAAGCAACCAGGGCTGCCAGGAGCCCCAAGCCTGTGAGAGCGGAGCCGCCCGCGCCCGCGAGCGCTCCGAGCGCGCTGCCGCGATCGGGAGCTCCCGGTAGCGGCGGCGCGGAGTGTGCGGTGCCGGTCGCGGAGGCGTGCGCTGCGGCGGCGCTCACCGCTTCGGTCGCCGCCTCGACGACCTGCCCGAAACCGGCCGGCGTGGCGGGCGCCGAGGCGGCGTTCGCCGTCTGCACGTGGCCGGCGGGTGTCACGCGCTCGGCGGCGCGCGCCGAGCTCGCGGCCGACAGGTTCGTCACAGCGGCGACGTGCGGAGCGGCAGGAGGCGCGGTCGACCCGGCCGCGTGCGTCGACGTCGGCTGGGCCGTTTGCCTCGACACCTGCGTCGGCGGTGCCGCCGTGGTCGCGGAGGCGACGGCCTGCTTCGCGCTCGAGGCGGTCGCCGTAACCGGCGCCGTCACCGGCGTGGCGGCGTTCGTCACCGGCGCTGCGGCCGTCGTCACCGGGGCCGCCGCGTTCGTCGCCGGCTGAGTCGCGGCGGTCGCGGCCTGTGTCGCCGGCCCCGCCGCTTGCGTCGCGGGCTCCGCGGCCTTCGTCACGGGCGCCGCTGCGGTCGACGCGGTCGAGGCCGCCGTGCTCGCGCTCGTCGTCGCCGACTGCTGCGCGGGCGCCGCGGTCTGGGTGACGGTCGCGGCCGCGGTCGTCGCCTGCTGCTGCGGGGCGCTCACGGCGGGAGCCGACGGTGCGGAAGGCGTCGACGGAGCCGACGGGACGGAGGGCGCGCCCTGGGCCGTGACCGCAGGCGGTCCGGCCGCGAAGCCGACGCTCGGAGCGACTCCGAGCGCAAGCGCGCCGAAGAGCACCAAGATCGAGCATCTCGACGGCGATCTCGCCCTCACGAGCACGCACGTTGGCGATTTGCGGATTTTCAAACGGGCTGCGCCGAAAAAGGTCGCTCTTTGCGACCTTTTATTGCTCGCGAAGCCTAAAGCGCCAGCAGTCGCGCGGCCTCGGCGAGGAGTGCCGGCAGGGGCCGGAGCCGGCGGCTCGGAGACGCCGTGACGCGCACGATCGTGCCCCTGCCCCAGTCGGCGACGAGGAGGCCGCCGCCCGGGTCGACGGCGAGCGCGAGCGGATGGTCGAAGCCGGTCGCGAAGGTCGTCGCCACCCGTGCGAGCGGGCGGCCGCGGCGGTCGAAGCGGAGGCGCACCACCTTGCGGCCGTGTCGCTTCGCGTCGTACTCGCCCCACTCGGCGACGTAGAGGTCGCAGCAGCCCCAGAAGACGATCCCGTCGGCCGAGGAGTGCGGCTCGAGGTAGGCGACCGGCGGGGTGACTCCGCGGCAGGATCCGACGAGTCGGAGCAGCCGCCGGCTCGGCCGGCAGCGCGGCCAGCCGTAGCCCGCGCCGCGACGGACGACGACGATCGACTCCGCCGGCTCCGAGTCGCCGAGCTCGTCCTGCCCGTTGACGGAGACGAAGAGGCGGCCGGTGCGCGGCTGTACTGCGAGGCCGTAGGGATTCCGCAGGCCGTGCGCGACGACGCGCGCGTCGCTCCCGTCGAGCCGGAACGACAGGATTGCCGCGCTCCGCGGGTCGCGCTCGCGGCACACGTCGCAGGTCGAGCCGCTGCCGAGGTAGAGCCGGCGGTCTCGGCCGACGACGAGGTTGTCCTGCTGGTGGCGGCCGAACGGCAGTCCGCGCACCACCGTCCGCCGCGCCGTCGCGAAGCGGCCGCGGAGCCGCACCGAGCGGATCCCGCCCGCGACCGAGACGAAGAGCGTCCGTCCGTGCCAGGCGAGCCCGAGCGGCGTCGGCAGGCCGCGAAGGAAGAGCCGCGGCCGCGGCGTGCGCGGGTCGACGGCGACGACGGCGCCGCCCTCCTCGGTCACGTACAGCCGTCCGTCGGGGCCGAAGGCCATCGCCGTCGGGTGCGCGAGCCCGCGCGCGTAGACGCTCGCGTGGTAGCCGCGCGGGAGGCGGATCCTCGCCGCCGCTCCGCCCGCCAGGGCGAGGGCCGCGACGAGCACGAGCGTCATACTGACGCGATGGCCCGCCCGGCGACGCGGAACCTCGGCCGGCTCTCGGAGATCGCGCAGGTCCTCGTCAGGCACGGGTTCGGCTACGTGTTCGAGCGCCACCGGCTCACGGATCTCCTCCCGTGGCGCGAGCGGGCCGCCCAGCTCGACGGGCAGCCGAGCCAGCGCGGGCGCGCGCTGCGCGAGGCGCTCGACGAGCTCGGGCCGACGTTCGTGAAGTTCGGGCAGCTGCTCTCCATGCGGCCGGACGTGCTCCCGCCCGACATCATCGCCGAGCTCCGCGGGCTCCAGGACGACGTGCGCCCGTTCCCCTTCGAGCAGGCCGAGCAGGTGATCGAGGCGGACCTCGGGCTCTCGCTCGAGCGGCTGTTCCTCGACTTCGACCCGACGCCGCTCGCCGCCGCCTCGATCGGCCAGGTCCATTGCGCGACGCTCCCGAACGGCCGCCGCGTCGCGGTGAAGGTGCAGCGGCCGGGCGCGCCGCGTCAGATCGAGGCCGACCTCGCCCTCCTCTACCAGGCCGCTCGCATCGCGAAGGAGCGCGTACGCGCGTTCGACTTCATCGACGCCCGCGGGCTCGTCGACGAGTTCGCGCGCTCGATCCGCCAGGAGCTCGACTACCGGCTCGAGGGCCGGAATGCGGAGGCCTTCCGCCGCGACTTCGCCGGCCATCCGCACGTCCGCATCCCACGCGTCTACTGGAGCTACACGCGTCCGCGCGTCCTGACGCTCGAGTTCCTCGACGGCACGCAGGTCGCCGACGTCGACCCGGCGGTCGTCCCGATCGAGGACCGGCGCGAGCTCGCGTACCGGATGACCGAGGCCTGGATGACGATGATCTTCCGGCACGGGTTCTTCCACGGCGACCCGCACCCGGCCAACATCCTCCTCCTCGAGCGACCCGACCACATCGGCCTCGTCGACTTCGGCCTGGCCGGGAAGCTCACCGACGACGACATGACGAAGCTGACGCGGCTCTTCATCGACGCCGCGAACGAGAACGTCGACGCGCTGCCGCGGCGGCTCGCCGACCTCGGCGTCCGCTACCCGAAGGAGCGGGAGGAGCAGTTCCTCGTCGAGCTGCGCGAGCTCTACTACCGCTACTACGGCGCGAGCCTCGCCGAGATCGACCCGCTCCAGGTGATCCGCGAGGGCTTCCAGCTCATCTACTCGCTGAACCTGCGGCTGCCGACTCGGTTCGTGCTGCTGGACAAGGCCATCGCCACGCTGGGCTCGGTCGGCGTCGAGCTCTACCCGGACTTCAACGTCTTCGAGGTCGCGCGGCCGTACGCGCGGCGGCTGATGACCGAGCGGCTGACCCCGCGGCGTGTGGCGCGGCGGGCGCGGAAGGAGTCGGTGCGCCTCGCGGAGATCCTCCTGGAGACGCCGTACCAGGTGCACGACTTCCTCGAGGAGATCCGCGACGGGCAGATCGAGGTCGGCTTCGTCCACAAGGGCCTGGACGAGTTCATGGCCAAGATCGACGTGGTCTTCAACCGCCTCGTCGTGGCGATGATCGTCGCCGGCGGGCTGATCGGCTCGAGCCTGATCGGGATCTTCGCGAAGCACGGGCCGCAGCTCCTCGGCGTGAACCTCATCTCGGTGCTCGGCTTCGCACTGTCAGGGCTGCTCGGGGGATGGCTCCTGTGGGGCGTCCTCCGGTCGGGGCGGCTCTAGGGTCACGGCCGGGGCCCGGCCCCGGCATCACCAGGGCCGGCGCGGCCTCGGTCGGAGGGGACGCGGAAGTTGTTTGCGGTTCGTCGCAGACTCGCGGCAAAGGACATCTAGCTGAGGCGGAGGTGCGCCGGTAGCGTCGCGCGTATGCCGAATGCAGTCCTCGTCGCCGAGCCGGAGCCCTCGACGCGGGGCTTCCTCGAGCGCCATCTCACCGACGACGGCTTCGACGTCCTCGGTGCCGCCGCGTGCGGCGAGGCGCTCGAGCTCGCGGAGCGGGCGCGGCCGGACCTCGTCCTCCTCGGCGACACGGCGGCGCTCGACGAATGCCGCTCGTGGAGCAGCGTGGTGCCGCTCATCGTCCTCGGTGCCGCCGAGGCCGACGCGGTCGACCGCGCACGGGCGCTCGACCGCGGCGCCGACGACTTCCTCAGCCGGCCGTTCCTCTACGACGAGCTGCTGGCCCGCATCCGAGCCGTCCTGCGGCGGACGGCGCCGGTCGCCCCGGACCTCGTCCGCGTCGGCGCGCTCGAGATCGACCGGCCGACCCGTCGCGTCACGGTAGGCGGTACGCGGATCGACCTGCCGGCGAAGGAGTACGAGCTGCTCTTGAAGCTCGCCTCGGAACCGAACCGCGTCTTCACGAAGGAGGAGCTCCTGCGCGAGGTCTGGGGCTTCCGTTCGCTCGGCAAGACGCGGACGCTCGACTCGCACGCGTCCCGCCTTCGCCGCAAGCTCGCCCGAGGCGGCGAAGGGCCGTTCGTCCTCAACGTGTGGGGGGTGGGCTACAGGCTGCTCGAAGACTGACATACACGGCTCAGCGAGCTACGGTCAGTCCAGGCGTGTCTCGCTCCGATCCGATCGACGGCGCTCGGCCGGTCCTGCCGGCGCCCGCGGCGCTCGTACCGGCGCTCGGCGTCGGCGCTCCGGTGGCGCTCGCGTTCGTCGCGCCCACCGTCGCGTCGGCGGCGAACGGCGGCTACTTCCCGACCCAGTGGGGCTGGAGCGCAATCGTGTTGCTGCTGGTCGTCGGAACGGCGGTCGTCGTGCGCACGAGCGTCCCGCTCGGCCGGCTGGAGTGGACGATGCTCGGCGGCCTCGTCGCCTTCACCGGGTGGGTCGCGCTCTCGACCGTGTGGTCGGTGAGCTCGTCGCAGCCCGTGCTCGAGGCCGAGCGCGACCTCGTCTACGTCGGAGCGGTTGCCGCGCTTCTCTGCGTGGCCTCGCGCGGGTCGTTCGAGTGGGTGGCGGGTGCGCTGCTCGCGGCGACGTACAGCGTGGCGATGTATCCGCTCGCGACGCGGCTCTTCCCGGGCCAGCTGGCCGCGTACCCGCCCTCGATCGGGGACCAGCTCGCTGCGCCGTTCGGCTACTGGAACGCGCTCGGCGTGTTCGTCGCGATGGGCATGCTGCTCGCGGTCGGCTTCGCCGCGCACGGCCGCTCCGCCGCTCTGCGAGCGGCGTCGGCGGCCGCGCTCGTCCCGCTCGCGTGCACGCTGTACCTGACGTTCAGCCGCGGTGCGTGGCTCGCGCTGGCCGCAGCGGCCGTCGTGGTCTTCGCGCTCGACCCGGACCGGCTGCGGGTCGGGGTCGTCGTCCTGGCGTTGGCCCTCGCGCCTGCGCTCGGGGTCGTGCTGATCTCGCGCTCGCACGCGCTCACCCGCCAGGGAGCCGAGCTCGGCGCCGCCGCCAGGGACGGCCATCGCGTCGCGGCCGCGCTCGTCGTGCTCGCGCTCGTCCAGGCCGCGGTCTCGCTCGCCCTGCACGGGGTCGCGCGGCGAATTGCCCTGGACCGCCGCGTGGGAATCGCGGCGGCGACGCTGCTCGTCGTCCTCGGCGGTGTCGGCGGCGGCCTCGCGATTGCCCGTGCGGGCGGGCCGACGAAACTCGTCGGCAATGCCTACGACGCGTTCGTCTCGCCCGAGCGGCCGACCGGCCAGGATCTGAACCAGCGGCTCGTCAACCTGTCCGGAAGCGGGCGGGCCGACTACTGGCGCGTCGCGTGGCGCGAGTTCACCGACAACCCGGTGCTCGGGTCCGGGGCGGGCAGCTACGAGCGCTACTGGCTTCGCGACCGGCCGAACGCCTTCTTCGCGCGCGACGCGCACAACCTCTACCTCGAGGTGCTGGCGGAGCTCGGCCCGGTGGGGCTCGTCCTGCTCTGCTTGGCCCTCGGAACGCCGCTCGTCGCGGCCGTCCGCCTGCGTCGCCGGCCGCTCGTCTCCGCGGTGGCGGCGGCGTACGTGGCGTTCCTCCTCCACGCGGCCATCGACTGGGACTGGGAGATGACCGGCCTCACGATCACGGCGCTGCTCTGCGGGGGCGCGCTGCTCGTCGCCTCGCGCCCGGAGCGGGCGGCCCGGACGCTGACGGTGCCCGTCCGCGCTGCCGTGCTCGCGCTGATCGTCCCGCTCGTCGCCTTCGCGTTCGTCCTCCAGGTCGGGAACGCGGCGATCGTGAGCGCGGCGCGGGCGGCCGACCGCGGCGACTCGGCGCGCGCCACCGCGCAGGCGCGGCGGGCGAAGGCCTGGAATCCCTGGTCGTACCAGCCGTGGGAGCTCCTCGGCGAGGTGCAGCTCGCGCGCGGCGACCTCGGGGCCGCGCGGCAGAGCTTCCGGACCGCGATCGCGAAGGACACCGCGAGCTGGAACCTCTGGCTCGAGCTGGCCAAGGCGAGCAAGGGCAGTGCGCGCCGGCAGGCGCTCGCGCGCGCGGCCGTGCTCGCCCCGCGGAGCCCCGAGATCGCGGAGCTTCGTCGCGCCTCGCGCTAGCGAGCCCCGCTCCGGCAGCCGCGTCGCATAGGATCGCCGCGCGGGGTTGCGGCCGACGGGAAGGAGCGAGATGGACCTCTGCGAGCGGATCGACCAGGCGCGCGAGCGCTGGGACGTGCTCCGGCACCCGTTCTACACGCGCTGGGAGCAAGGCGAGCTGACGCGGGACGAGCTGGCGTTCTACGCAGGCGAGTACCGGCACGCCGTGGTCGCGCTCGCCGAGGCGGCTTCGGCAGCCGGCGACGCCGAGCACGCGCGGGAAGAGGCCGGGCACGTTGCTCTGTGGGACGCCTTCGCCGGTGCGCTCGACGCGCCGCTCGATCGAGAGCCGACTCCCGAGACGAGCGCGTGCGCGCAGGCCTGGTCGCGACCCGACTGCCTGCAGGCGCTCGCCGTCCTCTACGCGGTCGAGTCCTCCCAACCGGCGATCGCCGAGACGAAGCTACGCGGCCTCGTCGAGCACTACGGCTTCCGCGCGAACACCGACGGGACCGAGTACTTCACCCTGCACGCCGAGCGCGACAAGGAGCACGCCCGCGCGGCCCGCGAGGCTCTCCGCGACGCAGAGCCGGCCGACCTCCCGCGCCTCGCAAACGCGGCCGAAGACGCGCTCCGCGCCAACTGGCGCCTCCTCGACGGCGTCGAGCGAGCGTCTGAACTGACCGGTCGACGCACGGGATCGAACGGAGCGGCCTAGAGCAGCGCGCCCTCGAGCCGGAGCAGCCGCTCCTTGCGTTCGAGCCCGCCTCCGTAACCGACGAGCTTGCCGGTCGAGCCGACCACGCGGTGGCAGGGCAGCACGATCGGGAGCGGGTTCCGGTTCATGACCGTCCCGACGGCGCGCGCCGCCCGCGGCCGCTCGACCTGCGCCGCGAGCCGCCCGTACGTCGTGACCTCGCCGTAGGGGACGAGCGCGAGCTCGTCCAGCACACGGCGCGGGAACGGGCCGACGCCGACGAGGTCGAGCTCGAGGTCGAACGAGTGGCGGCGACCCTCGAAGTACTCGTCGAGCTGGCGCCGCGGGTCGTCGAGCGGCGCTCGGAGGACGCGGAGGCCGAAGCGCTTCGCGAGCCCCTCCGTCTCCCGCTCGGGCTCGGGGTCGTAGGAGATCCGGCACAGGCCCCGGGGGGAGGCGGCGAGGAGCAGCATCCCGAACGGCGAGTCGAAGAGGTCGTACGCGACGTCGAGGAGGCCCGAGGAGGCGGCGGCGGCGCGGAAGCGCCGGTCGAGGCTGTCGGGGACGGTCGTCACTGGAGCTCCTTTCTGCGCATCCGGCGGATTCCGGAGGAAGTGGCCTGCCGGGCGGCGTCGGCGTTCGATCCAAGGGCGGCGCCGATGTCCTCGTAGCTCAGGTCGTAGCCGTAGCGGAGGACGACCGCCGCGCGTTCGGTCGGCGGCAGCCCGTCGGCGAGGTGCTCGATCTCGGCGTACGCGGGCCGGCTGTCGTCGGCGGTGCCCTCGACGGCCTCGGCCGCCGGCCGTCGCCGGCGATGGACGTCGGCGGCGACCCGCGCCGCGATCGTGTACGCCCACGCGCGCAGCTCGCGTCCGTGCTCGAGGCCGTCGTAGCCGCGGAGCGCGCGCAGGAACGTCTCCTGGAACGCGTCCTCGGCGTCGGCCGCACCGAGGCGG
The DNA here is from genome assembly GCA_005885565.1 of Actinomycetota bacterium. Classification (GTDB taxonomy): domain Bacteria; phylum Actinomycetota; class Thermoleophilia; order Gaiellales; family Gaiellaceae; genus AC-50. Next base: position 350 of record VAXK01000301.1, on the reverse strand, counting down.
CGGCGCAGGAAGGCGAGGATCTCGCCGCTCCAGGTCTCGTAGAAGCGCTCGAAGGGCGGAACCGTCACGGCGTCCATCATCGCGGTGAAACGCCCGCGCGCGCCGGAATGTGAGACTCCGCCGGTGAAGATCGTCGTCGTCGGCCACGTCGAGTGGGTCGAGTTCGCCCGCGTCGACCACGTGCCGCAGGCGGGCGAGATCGTCCACGCGGTCGAGACCTGGGAGGAGGCCGCAGGCGGCGGGGCCGTCGCGGCGGTGCAGCTCGTCCGGCTCGGTGTCGAGACGACGCTCTTCACCGTCTTCGGCAACGACGAGCTCGGCCGCCGGAGCCGCGCGCAGCTGACCGAGCA
>VAXK01000332.1 GCA_005885565.1 Actinomycetota bacterium | reverse complement strand
GACGACCGCGATCAACCTCGCCGCCTGCCTCGCCGAGGCGGGCGAGCGGGCGCTCGTCGTCGACCTCGACCCGCAGGCGAACGCGACCTCCGGGCTCGGCGAGCGCGCGAATGGAACCTCGAGCTACGACCTCCTGGACGGAGCGGCGCTCGAGGGTCTGGCGCGGCCGACCCGGTTCGCGAACCTCGACCTCGTCCCGGCGAAGGCCGACCTCGCCGGCGCCGTCGTCGAGCTCGCCCGCCGCGGGGACGGCGAGCGCTACCTCGCGCAGTCGCTCGCGGGCGCGCGCGAGGGGTACGCCTTCGTCTTCCTCGACTGCCCGCCCTCGCTCGGGCCGCTCACCGTGAATGCGCTCGCCGCGGCCGATCGCGTGCTCGTCCCGGTGCAGGCCGAGTACTACGCGCTCGAGGGCCTGACGCAGCTCGTCCACTCGGTGAACCTCGTACGCGCGCGCCTGAACCCGAAGCTCGCGCTCGGAGGCCTCCTGCTGACGATGGTGGACGGGCGCACGCGGCTCGCCGCGGACGTCGTCGCGGAGGTGCGGCGGCACTTCGGACCGCTCGTCTTCGAGACGATCGTGCCACGCTCGGTTCGCCTCGCCGAGGCGCCGAGTCACGGCCTCCCTGCGATCGCGTACGACCGCCGCTCGCCCGGGGCGGACGCGTACTGGAAGGTGGCGATGGAGCTTGTCGAGCGGCGCTAGCGAAGCCCGCCGCGGCCTCGGTCGCGGCCTCGACGTCCTCATCGGAGGCCTCGGCCCGCCGACGCAGGAGTTGGCGAAGCTCCCGCTCGACGAGATCCATCCGAACCCGCGGCAGCCGCGGCGCCGCTTCGCGCCCGAGGCGACGGATGGCCTGGCCGGGTCGATCAAGGCGCAGGGCCTGCTCCAGCCGGTGGTCGTCCGGCCACGGCCGGAGGGCGGCTACGAGCTGATCGCCGGCGAAAGGCGCTGGCGGGCGGCGCGGCAGGCCGGCGTCGAGACCGTGCCGGCGCTCGTGCGCGAGGCGGACGATCGCGACTCGCTCCTGCTCGCGCTCGTCGAGAACGTGGCCCGGGAGCAGCTGTCGGCTGTGGAGGAGGCGCGCGCCTACGCCGTCCTGCTCGACGAGTTCGGCTTGGCGCTCGGCGAGGTGGCGGAGCGCGTCGGCCGGTCGAAGCCGGCAGTGTCGAACCGGCTGCGGCTGCTCGAGCTTCCCGACGAGGTGCTGTGGATGCTCGCGCGCGGCGAGCTCACCGAGGGCCACGCGCGGGCGGTGCTCGCGGTGCCGGATCACGATGCGCGGCGTCGCCTCGCGCGACGGATCGCGCGCGACGGGCTTTCCGTCCGGGCGGCCGAGCGGGCGGCGCAGGCCGCGGGAGCGCGGCGACGAACGCGCGCTCCGCGAGTCGACCCACACCTCGCCGAGCGGGCGCGTACCGCGGCGGAGAGGCTGACCGGTCGGCGAGCGCGGGTCACGCAAGGCCGGCTCGAGATCGCGTTCGCGGACGAGACCGAGCTCACCGAGCTCGCCGAAGCGCTCGAGCGCGCAATTCCGGCTTAACCTTTTTCGCGGGCGCGCTTCTCGCGCATCAGCCGTTCGGCGTACGCGTTCTCGCTCTCGCCGGGCTGCTGCTCGGGCGGCCCGGGTGGAGCGTGAAGGTCGCGCTCGATCTGCTCGCGCAGCTTCGCCGCTCGCCGCTCGCGCTCCTCGGGAGTGTCGGCCGCCGTCACGATTCCGTCGATTCCCCTCCGTTCTGCCGGCGAATCACCGACCGGTAGTTCTCCCTGAACGCCTCGGCCCACGCCGACGACGACTCCTCGCTCTCGCGCCAGTCGGAGCGCGCCTTCTCGAGCGTGTCGTCCCCTTCCGGCACGCCTTCCTGGAGGACGGGCAGCGGGGTCGCTCGGTCGACGAACTCGCGCAGGCTCTCGCCCTGCTGCTGGCCGCCGGCCTCGGCCGTGAGGTCACGGAAGCTCGGCTCCGAATCGCCCGAGGGCCAGACCTGCTGCCACAGATGCCGGGTCGCCGGATCGAGCCAGCTGATGTACCCGCCGCGCAGGATCGTCTTCGGCGACTGGATCGCGCGCGTGAAGTCGTAGCGGCCGCCCGAGCTCTCGCGGGAGTCGAAGAAGGATGGCGTGTAGAAGTCGGATACGAGGACGCCGTTGATCCGGTAGGCGTACTGCGGCGCCTCGCACGGGTCGCAGACCTCGATGAGGTAGCGAACGCGGCCCTGGTCGGGCTTGATCGAGCTGCCGCCGATGAGGCGGTTCCCCCAGGGGTCGGCGAGCATCTCGAGCGTCTCGTGGCTGGCCGTCAGGGACCAGCTCTGCGTGTACACGACCAGCGCGTACGGCTGGCCGTCCTGATCCTGGTGGTAGCCGAGCGCGTTCGGGTCGTCGATCTGGTCGAGGATCACGACGGGCCAGTAGCCGAGCGGCACGTCGTCGAGGCTGCCGAATGCGTCGACGGTCGCCCTGATCCCCCAGATCGGGCCGAAGTCACGCGTCACCTGTCGCTGGAGCGCCGCCGAGACGCGGGCCAGCTGGCCGGAGCTGATCCACTGGGTCTCTGAGACGAGCGCCACGTGGACGACGTGCGTCATGGAGAGGCTCCTTTCTGCCTGCCGTTTGTCGTTCGACGCTAGACCCCGGGTCGGGAGAGGTCAAGAGGAGCGCCTGCCGTAACCGCCTCGGGCAGGGCTCCGTTGCACCTAGGAGATGCTCGGCCTTTGGCTCCAGGACCTCGAGTCGCTCGAGGCGATCTCGCAGAACGACGACGCACGCCAGATCTTCCTGCGCATGGCGGCGATGAGCCAGACCGGCCGGATGGGCTCCTTCCTCACCGAGATCGCGCACGACGACGAGCTCGACGACGATACGAAGGGAACACTGACGGAGCTCGCCCGCGACCGGTCGTTCCTCCTCGCCGTCGAGGACTACCTCCAGCGGACACAGCGGATTCACTGACGCCGCTAGACTGCCGCCTCGCGCGGGCGATTAGCTCAGTCGGTTAGAGCGCCGCTCTGATAAGGCGGAGGTCCGTGGTTCGAATCCACGATCGCCCATCACCTGACTGCGGCCGCGACTCGTCCAGCGCTAAGTGCTATAAGTGACGAAGCTGCTGAGCAGCTTCGGCCCATGAAACTCGCAACGGAAATTGTGGCGCTACTCGCTGCGCTTGCGGGGTTGGCACAGACGGCTGCGTCTGCCTTACACCAACAAAAAAATTTTCCAATCGAGAAACCTAGGTCCAATGCCGTTCCAATCTAGGTCCAACCTCTTGCCCCCGGCTGTAAGGCTCGAGCTCGGCGCCCGGCTCGTAGAGCAACCCGAGCGCAACCTAGGCATTGTCGTACCGATTCCGATCAGCGAGCGTGTCGAAGAACTGGCGCAGTTGCTTTACGACGAGGGCTACGGCCGGGTCTCGAGGAAAGAGGTGGTTGGAGCACTTCTTCTCGCCGCGACAGAAGACCCCTCTGAGCTCGCAGACCTTCTGCGGAACTATCGAAACGCGAGTGTCCGCGATTCGCTTGTCGGACAGGCGGCTACTGGCCAAGCCGCCAGCTTTCCGCTTCGTCCGCCCGGGCCACGCCCGCGACCCTCTTAGGCAACTCATTCACGTACCGGCAAGACGAAGGCAGCGCTGCCGGTATCAGCAGCGAGGCGGCACGCCGACCCCCATCTAGGGATACACGAGGCGTTTCTCGAGGCCGATGCACCCCGGGCAGCACCAACCTCTGCGGCGACAATGCAACTCGGCTCACTCGTCACCCACAAGGGGCGGCCGTACTACTTGCGCGGGCTCGACCCCATGAGCGTCTCCGATCGGCAGGCGGAGCTCGAGGACGCCTTCACGGGCGCCCGCGTCTCGGTTCCGCTCGACGAGGTCGAAGAGCGCCGCCGGCCCGACCGCGGGCCGCGGTTGACGCGAGAGCCCTGAGCTAACATCAGGGGCCAGGCCGCCCATGCGCGAGATGGTGATCTACGGGGTCAGCTTCGACCTGGTCGGCAAGCAGCCGATCGTGTTGCTGAAGACCACGGACGGGAACAAGTTCCTGCCGATCTGGATCGGCCATCCGGAGGCGGCCGCGATCCTCATGAAGCTCCAGGGCGCGTCGACACCGCGGCCTATGACGCACGACCTCGTCACGGACATGCTCTCCCAGCTCGACGCGCAAGTCGTCCGGATCACCGTCACCGAGCTCCGCGACAGCACCTTCTACGCGCAGATCACCGTGCAGCAGGACGGCTCCGAGATCGAGATCGACTCGCGCCCGTCCGATGCCATCGCGCTCGCCATCCGCGCCGAGGCGCCGATCTTCGTCGCCGACCGCGTCATCGAGGAGTCGGCGATCGAGTTCGAGGGCGAAGAGAACGAGGAGGAGATCGTCTCGGAGTTCAAGCAGTT
>VAXK01000203.1 GCA_005885565.1 Actinomycetota bacterium | reverse complement strand
TCCGGCCGACGAGCGGCGAGTCCGCCCGCCGCGTGTACCCCTCCCCCGCACCGACCGAGACGAGCCGGAACGCCGGCACGCGCTCGCTCTTCCCCTTGAGCTCGAGCGGCTCGACCGCCTCGACCTCGACGGCGTCGCGCACGAGCCGGTACGTGAGCTCGCCGAGCAGCACCTCCGTCGCCGGCGCCGCCTGCTCGAGCCGCGCCGCGACGTTCACGGCGTCGCCGACGACGAGCCTCTGCCCGGCGGAGGGGTCTCCGGCTACGACCTCGCCCGTGTTCACGCCGGTGCGGTTCGCGAGGCGGACCCCGAAGACGCGCTCGAGCTCGTCGTTCAGCGTCTCGAGAGCGCGCTTCATGCCGTGGGCGGCGCGCACGGCGCGGAGCGCGTCGTCCTCGTGCAGCAGCGGCAGCCCGAAGACCGCCATCACCGCGTCGCCGATGTACTTCTCCACCCGGCCGCCGTGGTCTTCCAGGACCCGGCGCATCTCGGCGAAGTACCGGTTCATGACCTCGCGCAGCGACTCCGAGTCGAGCGCCTCGCCGAGGTTCGTCGACCCCTTCAGGTCGGAGAAGACGATCGTGACCGTCTTCCGGACCTCCTGCGGCGGCGCGACGGGCGCGAGCGGGGTGCCGCAGAAACCGCAGAGGCGGAACCGGTCCGGGTTCTCCTCGCCGCACGAGGGACACGTCACCATGCGCCGAGTCTACGCCGGTTTGCGGGGGTTTCTTAGCTCGAGCGGCCGAGGTGGCGGTACGTCGTCCAGCTCCAGCGCGCCGTTGCAATCAACTCGAGCCGGTGCGGAAGCGACACGGGAGAGCGCCTCACGTCTCCTGCAACGGGCGGCGCGCTCGAACGGGTACGGCCCTACTCCGCCGCTTTGAACGCGAGAAGCTCGGGGCCGTGCTCGCGGAGCCAGGCGCGCTGCTCGCGCCAGGCGGGCCGGTGTCGTTCGACGAGCGCCCAGAAGCGGCGCGAGTGGTCGGGGACGTGCAGGTGGCAGAGCTCGTGCACGACCACGTAGTCGAGCACCTCGAGGGGCGCCAGCACCAGGCGCCAGTTGAAGGAGAGCGTGCCGCGTGCGGAGCAGGAGCCCCACAGCGTCCGCTGCCCGCCGATCCGGATCCGTCGATAGGTGACGCCCAGCCGCTCCGCCTCCTCCTCGGCCAGCGCCGAGGTGAGCTCCCGGGCGGCGCAGCGCGCTTCCGACTCGCTCACCGCTCGTCGCTTCAGCCCCAGGCGCGGGACCTGCCTTCGGCGCTGCTGCTCGATCCACGAGCGCCTCTCCTCCAGCACGCTCTCGATCTCCGTGCCGCTCATCCATCGCGGCACGGTCAGCCGCGCCGGCTCACCCCACGGCACCTCCAGTCGCCAGCGCCGCGCCCGCGGCGAACGCCGCACCTCCACCGCCTCCATGCGAGACGAGGCTAACGAGCGAAGCGGCGCCCCTCCCGGGCCTATGCTGAGGAACGGCCCATGCGCCGCTTCGTCCCTGCACTCGCGAGCCTCGGGGCGCTCACGGCCGTCACCGGAGCGATCTTCGCGCTCCGGCCGGTCGCACCCGTCGTCAGCCTCGGCGTGCTCTACCTCCTCGCCGTGCTCCCGGTCGCGATCTTCTGGGGCCACCGCTACGCGCTGCCGGTCGCGGTCGCGAGCATGCTCGCCTTCAACTTCTTCTTCCTCGCGCCGGTGCACACGTTCCGGCTGCGGGACTCGGAGAACTGGGTCGCACTCGCCGTCTACCTGACGACCGCCGTCGTCGTGAGCGAGCTCGCCGCACGCGGGCGGCGGCGCGCCGACGACGCGGAGCAGCGGCGGCGGGAGGCGGCCTTCGCGGCCGAGGTGTCGGCCGCGCTCCTCGAGGCGACGCCGGTGCAGGCGCGGCTCGCGGAGATCGGTGGCCGGGTCGCCGAGGTGCTCGGGACGGACTCGGCGCGGATCGAGCTCGACTCCGTTCGCCGGCCCGATCCCGGCGAGATGGCGCACGCGCTAGCCGTCGGTGGCCGCCGCGTCGGAACCGTCTTCCTGGTCGCGGCCGCGCAGCCGGACCCGGCGGTCCTCGAGCGCGTCCTCGGCTCGCTCGCCGCGCTCCTCGCCTACGCGGCCGACCGCGAGCGGCTCGGCCGGAAGGCGGTCGAGGCCGAGGCGCTGCGGCGGAGCGACGCCGTGAAGACGACGATCCTGCGCACGCTGAGCCACGACCTCCGCTCGCCGCTCACTGCGATCCGCGCTGCGGGAGAGCTCCTCCACGGCGGCGAGGTCTCCGCGGCGGAACGCGCCGAGCTCGTCGCGACCGTTCGCGCTGAGGCCGAGCGCCTGAGCCGGCTCGTCGCGAACGTGCTCGACCTCTCGCGGCTCGAGGCGCGCGCCGCGAACCCCCGCCCGGAGCTCTGGACCGCGGACGGCCTCGTCGCACGCGCGCTCGAGTCGCTCGGCCCCGCAGGCGAGCGGATCGACGTCGAGCTGCCGGCCGACTCGCCGCCTGTCTCGGTGGACGCGGCCCAGATCGAGCGTGCCCTGGTCAACCTGCTGGAGAACGCGCTCAGGTTCTCGCCGGAGGAGGAGCGCGTGCGGGTCGAGGTGGAGGCGGCGGACGGTGAGGTCGTCCTCCGCGTCCGGGACCGCGGGCCCGGCATCTCGGCGCGCGTCGTCGACCGCGTCTTCGACGCCTTCGAGCGCGGCAGCCCGACGGGCGACGGGACGGGGCTCGGCCTGGCGATCGCGCGCGGCTTCGTCCAGGCGAACGGCGGCCGCCTGTGGGTCGAGTCGGAGCCGGGCGAGGGCGCGTCGTTCGCGGTCGCGTTTCCCGTCGCCGAGGCGCGCCGTCCCGTCGCCACGTGACCGGCCCGCGCGTTCTCGTCGTCGACGACGAGCCGCAGATCCTGCGCGCGCTCCAGCTCAAGCTGCGCGGGGCCGGCTACGTCGTCGACACGGCCTCCACCGCAGCCGACGCGCTCGCCGCGGCAGCCGCGCGTCCGCCCGATGCCGTGATCCTCGACCTGCTGCTCCCGGACGGCCGCGGCACCGACGTCGCCACGGAGCTCCGCAGCTGGACGAGCGCACCCATCCTCGTCCTCTCGGCCGTCGGCGAGGAGGCGGAGAAGGTGGCCGCGCTCGACGCGGGCGCCGACGACTACGTCACGAAGCCGTTCGGCGTCGACGAGCTCCTCGCGCGCCTCCGGGCGGCGCTACGGCGCACGGCCCCGTCGGGCGAGCCGGTGCTCACCGTCGGCCGGCTCACGCTCGACCTCGAGAAGCACCTGCTCACCGTCGACGGCGAGCCGGTCGCGCTGACGCCGAACGAGCACGACCTCCTGCGACTCTTCATGCGCAACGAGGGCAAGCTGCTCACGCACCCGGCGATCCTGCGCGAGGTCTGGGGCCCGGCCTACGGCGAGGAGTCGAACTACCTCCACGTCTACGTGTCGCACCTGCGCCGGAAGATCGAGCCCGACCCGACGCGGCCGCGCTACCTGCTCACCGAGCCCGGAGTCGGCTACCGCCTAGTGGATCCACGCTAGCGTCCGAGGAGCCAGAGCGCGATCACCGCGGCAAGGGTCGCGCCCGCCGCCACCGGAAGCCAGAGGCGGAGGTAGCGCTCGGCCGGTCGCCCGGCCCGGTCGAAAGCGACGAGCGTCGCCACGGAACCGTGCGGGGTCGCTCCGCTACTGCGAACCCTGCCGCCCCCAGCAGGTCAAGACGATTTAGCTGCGCATCGCCTCGAGAGGCGAGATCGACGCGGCGCGGCGCGCCGGTAGGACGCCGCCAACGAGGCTCGACAGCGTGCCACCGGCGACGACGAGCGGGCCGAGCGAGGGCGACACGATCAGCTGCCAGCCCTGGAGACGGCACCAGACGAAGGCGCCGAGCAGCCCGAGGCCGCACCCAAGGATCGCCGCGAGCAGGCCCGCGATGCCGGATTCGGCCAGGATCAGCCGGCCGATCCGGCGGCGGCTCCAGCCGAGGGCCGCGCGCAGGCCGAGCTCGCGTGAGCGCTGGCTTACCGCCATGCTCTGGGTGTTCGCGACGGCGACCATTCCGATGAGCCCGACGAGAAGGCCGAGCGCCAGCCCGATACGCCGGAGGTCTGACGTGACGTGCCCGAGCAGGATCCGCCCGTCGGGAGGGGTCGCGTCCGCCAGCTGCCGCTGACCGGTTGGATCGAGCGCCGCGCGAGCGTACTCCGCGACGGCGCCCGCCGCACCCGGCCGCACGTGGGCGAGGAACCGCACGGTCTTCCCGGGTCCGTACCGCACCCGCGCGAGCGCCGAGGCCATCACGACCGCGTCGTCGACGTAGCCGAACCCGGCGTCGTCCCGGAGGAGCCCAGCAACCGTGTACGGGCGTGACGCGATCGACGCCGTCTGCGGCAGGTCCATCCTGATGCCGAGCCTCCGTGCGAGCGCGACCCCGACCCACACGAGCGACCGGCCGGGCAGGCGGTCGATGGCGCGCACGGGGATCCCCGAGACCGTCCGGACCTCGGCCGCAGCGAGGCCCGACGCCGTCGCTCCGATCAGCGGCACGCGCGCCGTCCGCGCGAACCGGCTCGTCGCCACGGCGACGCCGTCGTTCCAGATCGAGAGCTCGCCGGCCGCCGCCACGGGCTCGAGCGCCTCGATCTCGGAGACGCGCCGCGACGGAAATGCGTGCGAGGAGTCACCGTTCGCGACCAGCACGACGAAGTGCGACCGCTGGGCGTCGAACCGCTTGTCGATCTGCGCCCGCTGCGTGTCCGCGACCACGACGGCCGCAGTCGCGCTGGCGACTCCGAGGACGATCCCCGCGACCATCGCAGAGGTCCGGAGCGGCCGTGCGGTCAGCGAGAGATAGGTGTCGGCCAGCAACGCGGCTGTCGCCGCGCCAGCGGCGTGCAGCCGCCGCCTACGCAGCGAGGGCGCCATCGACGATGGTCACGCAGCGGTCGGCAAGCGCCGCCGCGCGGGTGTCGTGGGAGGCGATGATGAGCGTCGCGCCGGTCGCGGTAAGCGAGAAGAGCAGCTCCAGGACCGCCTGACCCGTCTTCTGGTCGAGCGAGCCAGTCGGCTCGTCGGCGATTAGCAGCTGCGGACGCTTCACGACGGCGCGGGCGACCGCGACGCGCTGACGTTCGCCGCCGGAGAGGGGCGCCGCCTCCCGGTCGGCGACGCTCGCCAGGCCGACGAGCGCGAGCGCCTCACGGCTGCGTTGCTCGACGTCGGGCCGCGCGAGCGTCGCGTCGACGAGCCCGACGGCGACGTTCCGCCACGCGCTGCGCTCGTCCATCAGGTGCGCGTTCTGGAACACGAAGCCGACATGGTCGGCGCGAAACCGCGCCACCGCGAGCGACGACAACCCGCACATCTCTTGACCGTCGAAGCGATACGAACCCTCGGTCGCCTCCTGGAGCCCGCCGAGGATGGATGCGAGTGTGGACTTTCCCGCGCCGGACGGGCCGACCACCGCCAGCGACGACCCGCGCGGCACGGTCAAGTCGGTCGGGTGGAGAATCCGCGTACGGACGGGCCGCGCGACCTCGAAGCCGGCGCCGCGGAGCTCGACGAGCGGGCCTCCTATCGGACTCCTCCCGACGCTGGCGGCAGCGGCCCGACTTGCCGGTCGCTCACGATGTGCAGCTGGACCTCGTCACCGGCGGCGAGCCCGCCTCCGGAGATCGCGACGTACCCCCCGGCCGTCGCCCCGACGTGGACGCGCACGGACTGCACGTTCCCGCCGACGACCTTCCGGACGACGAACGATCCTGCGGCGCCGACCCAGATCCCCCCGGCCGGCACGGTGAGGACGGCCGTCTTCGTCACACGGAGCGGTAGGACGAGATCTGTCGGCTCCGCCGAGGCGCTCGACCGTGCCAGCGCAACGACGACGTCCCGCTGCCCCGAAGCCGGATCGGCCGGCCCGACGGAGCGGACGACGCCGATGCTCAGCCGCTCGCCGGCGGAGATCGCCGCGGTTCCGGGCACCTGACACGTCACCGTCGGTGTCCGCGCGGTCAAGACCATGAGCGGGGTGCCGCGCGTGACGACCTCGCCGACCGCGGCGTCGATCTCGGCAACCTCGCTCCCGGCCGGCACGCTCGTGCTCGACGCGAGACGCACGCGGCCGCCGAGGCCGCGGGCCGCGGCACCCGCCCGCGCGTACAGCTTGCTCAGCGCCGCCGCGGTGCGACTGTCGAAGACCGAGTCGGCGGTGCTGAGCTTCCCGGCGGCGACCAGCGCCTGTTCGAGTGCCGTGACGTCCGGCCCGGTGTCGCCGAGGCCGAGATCGCGGTAGAACGGGATGCGCGTCACGAACGCGAATGTCGGGACGCCCGAGACGACCGCGAGCAGATCGCCTGTCTTCACCGGCTGGCCGACCCTGACGCCGATTGCCGTGACGACACGCGGCTTCCCGGCCGGTAGTGGGGGCGGCATCACGCGAGTCACCTGGGAGCGGGCCCGGCACGGCGCGTGCAGCTCGTCCCTCAGGACCTGCTTCACGAGCCGAGTCGTCGGTACCGGCAGGTCGGGCGCCTTCCGCTTCGCGCTCGCGTCGCCCGGCGAGGTTCCGAAGAGCGACGCAGCACCGACACCGACTGCGCAGCCGACGGCGAGGGCGACGGTGGCGACCTGGAAGCGGCCCGCCCCCCGGAGCGTCGCGCCGAGACGCCCGAACGGCCTAGGGGACATACCCCAGCGCCGCGAGCTGGGCGGCGAATCGCTCGAGGAGCTCCCGATTACGCTCGACGAGCCGTCGCTTCATCGGCCTCAGCTGCGCTGCCAGCGCCGCGAAGTAGCCGCGTGTGCAGCGTGCGTATACCAGCGAGAACTTGCGTTGGTCCTGAGCTGAGAGGACGGCGGAGCTCAGGCCGCTCAGGACGTAGTCGACCGCATTGAGATACGACACCGTGGGATCGCCGTCATCGACCTTCAACCCTGAGGCCCGGCGGAGGCACTCCGCGGTCCGCGCGTGCGTCGCGACCACCGAAGGCGCGTTCGCGGCCGTCAGAGTCGCGTCCTGCCAGGGAGCCGCGAGTTCGCTCCACTGCCCGAACGACGGAAGCTTCTTCATCCGGCACGAGGGGCTTGCGCGCGCCGGCTGCGGCATCTCCGGCTCGGTCAGGCCCTTCGCTGCGATCAGGTCGAGGTCCGCGTACCGTGCTTGGTCGAACCGGAAGCTCGTGTTGTTGAGGTCGCGGACGTTTTCGCCCCCGCAGGCGGCGTTCGGCAGCCCGATCGACGCCAGGGTCACTCGCATCGTCCGCAGCTCGCTCGGGCCTGGGAGCGGGAAGGCGCCCGCGGCGACGTCGGAGAGTATCTGGGGATCGACGCGGGCCTGCGGGTTCCGTGATCCGCCGGCCGAGCCGGTAGCGGAATCGCCGCAGCCCGCGAGCGTCATTCCGAGCAGGACTGCGGCGACTGTGATGGTCAGAAGCTTCATCGGCGCTTATGTTCTTTTGTCCGCGCTGATCATAGACACGAGGAGACCTGGGGTTGGGAGGCCGAACCGCCGTGCGTCATCACGCTCACGGCCTCCCAAACCCCGGCCTCGGGTGAGTCCTACGTCACATATTGGACGTTTTGGGCATGGTTGAGCCCCTGCCCGCGAACGGGCGTCCCGTTGGCGACGCTCGACAGGAGCACGAGCCAGCCGCAGTTGCACGTGGTGACATAGACGTACCCGCGGGTGCCGTAGTGCCACGTGCCGCCGCCGTCGCGGTACCAGCCGCGGATGTAGTCGTTGACGTTGTACGTGTAGGCGGCGTTCATGTCGACGCACTGGCTGTTCTGCGCGACCGCAAATACGGCGGAGTTCGAGGCGTTGATCGCCGTCCAGGCCCCCTGTCCGATGCACGTGATCGCATCGGCCCGCGGCGCGGCCGTTAACGCGACGGATGCTGCGGCGACTGTGGAGGCGACAGCGGCGACGACTAGCCATGCGCGCGAACGTCGCCCGTTACGCGATGCGGTTCTGAACCCGATCATCGGGTCCTCCCTCGTTAGTCTGGGTGGACGGTCTGCCGCAGACGAGGCGTTGCTATGGGCTCTCCAGGGGCGACCTCCAAGCCTGTATTGAGCTGAACCTAGGGTCTGCGCCGGGCGTCTACAAGATGTCATTTACCGACATGACGAATTGGGTGGTATGGTCTCCTCAGGACAAGGCGAGCGGCGGCCTTGAGCTCCATGTGCTCGAGGGGAGGCGCATCGCGATCCGAGAAGAGGCCCCGATCCGGCTGAGCAGCCGGCAGTCTCAGGTGCTGAGCCTGATCGTCGACGGGCTGACCGATGCAGAAGCCGCCGAGCAACTGGGGATCTCGCCGCGGACCGTCCGCATGCATGCCGACGTGCTGCGCGTGAAGCTCGGCGTGTCACGGCGCCGGCAACTGCCGCTCGCGTACCGGCGTATGCGCTCGCTGGGTCGCATCGAGCTGACGCTCGACGGCCGCCCCGCCGAATAGGGGTCCCGTTGAGGAGGATCTGACGATCCGCTCGAACGACTCCACCGGCTCACGGCTCTTGCCCTTCGTCGCGTTGTCCGCTCGGAAGAACCGCACGTAGAGCGGAAGCGCGGTCCGAGCCGCGCTGCCAGCGCTCGCGCTCGCTCCTCCGCGCCGCGCCGGTCGCCGCGCTTCACGAGGCGCATCTGCGCCGCGTCTGGTCGTGCGCAACGAGGGCAAGCTGCTCACGCACCCGGCGATCCTGCGCGAGGTCTGGGGCCCGGCCTACGGCGAGGAGTCGAACTACCTCCACGTCTACGTGTCGCACCTGCGCCGGAAGATCGAGCCCGACCCGACGCGGCCGCGCTACCTGCTCACCGAGCCCGGAGTCGGCTACCGACTCGTGGACCCTGAGGCTCCTGCCGCGCCGCGATGACGGCGACACGGCACGGCGCCTTCCGCAGCACGTCGCGGATGGTGCCGCGGAAGCCTCGGCCGCGGCGGACGCCGCCGACGACGAGGATCTCCGCGCCGCTCCTCCGCGCCTGCTCGACGATCGCCTCGGCGGCGTCGCGCGCGTGCACGACGCACGTCGAGACGTCGACGCCGTAGGACTCGGCGACCGCCTGCGCCCGCGCGAGCACGGCGCGCGCGTCCTCCTCTTCCTCGTGCATGTGCGCGTCGAGCGGAAGCTGCGTCGGCACCTCGACGACGGTCGTGACGGTGATCGAGCCGTGCCGCTCCGCCGCGAGCCGGCAAGCGACGTCGACGGCCTCGTCCGAAGCGGAGCTGTCGACGACCGGAACGAGGACGCGCCGGTAGCCGACCGAGACGCGCGGTCGCGGGGACGCAGTGCGAACGGCCATATCGCCACGGTAGGCCGGGCCGTCATAACGGCGGCTTAGGGGTTCGAGGCCGCGCCTTAAAAAGGTCTCAAGATTGGAGGGGAGCGGCCCCCGGCGTGGCTAGCGTGACTCCAAGATGGCGATCGCGACCGAGCGGGCGGAGCGCTTCGACGCCATGAAGCGCGTCCTCGTCGGCCGCCCCCGGGCGACCGGCGAGATGGACGAGACGCTCCTCTCGAAGAAGCTCGCTCTCCCGGTCTTCGCCTCCGATCCGCTCTCCTCGGTCGCGTATGCGACGGAGTCCGGGCTCGTCGTCCTCGTCGCGGCCTCCGTCGCGGCCGCGCACTTCATCCTCCCGATCTCGATCGCGATCGGCGTCCTGCTCGCTATCGTCGTCCTGTCCTACCGCCAGACCGTCCAGGCCTATCAGACGAGCGGCGGCGCCTACGTCGTCGCCAAGGAGAACCTCGGCACGCTGCCGAGCCTCGTCGGCGCGGCCGCCCTCCTCGTCGACTACATCCTCACCGTCGCCGTCTCCGTCGCAGCCGGGGTACTCGCCCTCACCTCGGTCGTCCCCAGCCTCGCGCCGCACAAGGTCTCGCTCTCGCTCGCCGCCGTCGTCCTCCTCACCCTCGTGAACCTGCGCGGCGTCCGCGAGTCGGGGATCGCCTTCGCCCTCCCCACGTACTCGTTCGTCGCGGTCATGTACGTCATGGTCGCGGTGGGGATCGGCAAGTGCGTCGCGGGCTCGTGCCCGCAGGCCTCCGTCCCGCATCCGATCGCGGCCGGGGCGGGCGCCGTGGGCGTCTTCGTCCTCGTCCGCGCCTTCGCCTCGGGAGCGGTCGCCCTCACCGGCGTCGAGGCGATCTCGAACGGCGTGAGCGCCTTCCGGCCGCCGAAGGGCAGGAACGCCGCCGGGACGCTTGGCGCGCTCGGGGTGATCGCGATCTCGCTCTTCCTCGGCGTCTCGTACCTCGCCGTCCACATGCACGCGCGGCCGAGCCAGACGGTCTCGCTCGTCTCGGAGATCGCGCGTGCGACCTTCCCCGCGTCGTCGCCGACCTCGTTCCTCTACTACACCGTGCAGGCGCTGACCTTCGCGATCCTGGTCCTCGCCGCGAACACGTCCTACCAAGGCTTCCCGCGGCTCGCCGCCGTGCTCGCGCAGGACCGCTTCTTTCCGCGCCAGTTCGTGAACCTCGGCGACCGGCTCGTCTACTCGAACGGGATCGTCGTCCTCGCGGGCCTCGCGTCGCTCCTGATCTGGGTCTTCCACGCGAACGTCATCTCGCTGATCCACCTGTACGTCGTCGGCGTCTTCACCGCCTTCACGCTCTCGCAGGCGGGGATGGTGCGCTACTGGCGCCGCCGGAAGGAGCCTGGATGGCAGCGGCGGGTCGCGGTCAACGGCGTCGGCGCCGTGACCACTGGGCTCGTCACGCTGCTCGTCATCCAGGCGAAGTTCCTGGCGGGGGCGTGGATGGTGACCGTCGCCGTCCCGGCCCTGATCGGCCTCTTCTTCCTCGTCAACCGCCACTACGGCAAGGTCGGTCGGCGGCTGCGCGCCGGCGTCGCGGCGGTCGCCGCCGCCCCGCCGGCGACGAACCAGGTCGTCCTCTACGTCGAGGCCGCGGACGCGGCGCTCCGCGAGGCGCTCTGGTACGCGCACGAGATCGCCGGCGACGGCTTCCGCGCGATCCACGTGCCCGGCCGCCACACCGACCTCGGGATCCGTCCGCGCTTCCGCGAGCTCACCGATCTCCGCTGCGACCTCGAGGTCGTCGAGGCGGAGGGGAGCCGCGTCGACGCCGTGATCGACTACCTCTGGGCCCTGCCGCGCGGCGAGTCGACCTTCGTCACGATGATCGTCCCGGAGCAGTTCAAGCGGCGCTCGCTCGCGGCGGCGGTCGCCCGCCGGACCGAGTTCGCGCTCAGGCTCCGCCTGCTGACCGAGCCTGGGGTGGTAGTCACGGACGTTCCCGTTCTCGCACGCCGGATGAAGGAGTGGCGAGCGCCGAAGCGCGCCGTCTGTCGCATCCTCGTCTCCGGGGCGCATGCCGCGTCGATGCGGACGGTCAACTACGCCAACACGCTGGGCCTGGAGGACCGGCGCGCGGTCTTCTTCGCGTTCGACGCCGACGAGGCCGGCAGCGTCGAGCGCGAGTGGAGCGAGCGCCGCATGCAGATCCCGCTCGAGATCGAGGAGGCGCCGTTCCGCGACCTCGGCGACCCGCTCCTGCGCTACCTGCGCGGGGTTACAGCCGATCCGGACGCGGTCGCGGTCGTGCTCATGCCGGAGCTCGTCTTCGGCGGCACGGCGCGGCTGCTCCACAACCAGCGCGCGCTCTACATCAAGCGCCTGCTCCTCTTCGAGCCGCGGGTGATCCTCGCAAGCGTGCCCTACCGCCTCGACTAAACGCGGCGCGCCGCCCGGTCAGGAGCCCAGCTGAGCGAAGAAGCGAGCCGCCGTGGCCGGCTCGTTCAGCCTGTCGTAGTTGTTGTGGTACGTAAGGAATGCCGGCCAGTCCTGGGGCGGCAGGGGGCCCTGGCAGACGGGGTCGCCATCGTGACAGTAGGAGATAACGCGACCGCGAGAGACGACTCCCGGCTCGGTGCCGAAGCGTATGCGCGCGCCGAACCAACCGTCGCGCCCGGGATGGCGCGAGTAGTCGCCTCGATCGACCGCCGGATCCTTCGGATTGAAATAGGGATCGCCGAAGAGGACGACCCCCAAGACGTTTCTCGTCGATCCGTTCTGATAGACGTCCGCGGTAACCTGTGCGCCTTGGCTGTAACCGGTCAGGATCATTTTCGTCACGTCTTTGCAGGGGCCTGTGTTCACGCTCGCGACTTCCTTGCTCAGCCAGTTCTTACCCGCGACGACTGAACCGTTGTAGCCCCAGGGGAACAGCAGCGCGCCCGCCCACATCTGCAAGCCGCCGACAGCGGGATATGGGTTGACGATCGCCTGTACCTGGCCCGGGTAGAAGGCGCGGAACGCATCGACGAAACGACCGCCGGGCGCGCTGAGCGTCAATGCGCGCTGCCCCGATCCCCTGGAATCGATGATGAGGAAACGCGCGCATGCTGGTGTCGGAGGAGGCGGCTGCGGGGGCGGCGGAGACGGTGCGGTGAGATTGCACGAGCCGAAGGAGGCGCGGAGCGTCCACTGGCCGCCCGAGTGGGTCGTCCACTTCCAGCACCCTACGCCCTCCTGCGGCAAGGGACCGGTCCGGGAGTCGTAGTAGACGGCCGACGTAATCACATCATCGAGGGCGTACGTCGAGAAACAACCGCCGCCGGAGAGGTCCGGAAGCAGGACTGCGGTTGCAGGCGAGCCATGGATGATGAGGGGGAACGCCACATCCCAAGCGAAGACGCGGCCCTCGGTATTGACGTCTACATGGAACCCCACGGAATACGGGGAGAAAGGGCTCGGCGCGATCTCCGCGCCGCCTGCAGGCCGGAGGATGCGCATGCCGGTGAGGTAGCCCCAATAGGAGTGATCAGTCGCCTGGCCCCTTGCAGAAGCCGCCGCCCGCGAGTGTGGAAATCCAACCATACGTTGCCTCCACGAGCATCCCGTCCAGAAGCCCAGACGCAGAACCGCCGGACGAGCGAGCGTTCCCGCTGGCAGGTGCAATGACGATCGCCGCCGTGAAAACCACGATCGTTAGCACCAACAGCCGCTTCACGGTGACCGAGTATCCGGCGGCTCACGATAAATGTCAACGCGCCCGACGTAACCCGAACAGGCACGCCCGCGACTGGGACGCGGTGAACGTCACCTTCACACGAACGTCGCCACCTCGGACTGAGTTGCTTGGCAGCTCTCAGCCTCCAAGGAGACCCGGATGAACCAACGTGTTCATGAACTACAACTAGACGTTACGCTCCTAGGATGAAGCCGCGGCTCCGCGGGCTCTCGCACGAGCTCGCGTTCTATCTGGCGCTTCCGCTCGGCGTGGCGCTCGTGCTCGAAGCGGACACGGGCCGCGGTCGTGCCGCCGCGGCAGTCTTCGCGGCCAGCGTCGCGGCGATGTTCGGAGCGAGCGGCCTCTACCACCGCGTCGACTGGCCCGATGCCCGCCGGCTCTGGTTTCGCCGGCTCGACCACGCCGGCATCTACGCGCTGATCGCCGGGACGTACACGCCGTTCGGGCTGCTCGTGCTGCGCGGCAACTGGCGCGTCGTCGTGCTGGCGATCGTCTGGAGCGGCGCCGCCGCGGCAATCGTGCTCAAGTTCGTCTGGGTCGCGGCGCCGAAGTGGCTTTCCGCAGCCACTGGAATCGGGCTCGGCTGGGTCGGCGTGGTCGTGTTCCCCCAGCTCCTGAGCCGAGTCGGCATCGCGGGCTCGATGCTCGTCCTCGCGGGCGGCCTCGGCTACACGGCGGGCGCCCTCGTCTACGTGTTCCGGCGGCCGGATCCCGTCCCGGCAGTCTTCGGCTACCACGAGCTCTTCCACGCCCTCGTGATCGTGGCCGTCGGCTTCCAGTACGCGGCGGTTGCGTTCTTCGTGCTGCCGAAGCACTGAAACGAACCGGAGCAAGCCGCGACTGAGCCGCCGTGGACGTGAGCTTCACCGTCGCTCGGCTTCTTCGTCGTCGCCGGCCAGATCGGGATGCAGCTCGGCCTAAGGCCGATAGTGTCGCCCGCATGAGGCGGGCGGCTGCCGTCGTCCTGCTCGTGGCACTCGCGGGTTGCAGGTCGACGCACGCACACACGCACCGGAGCGGAGCGATCGCGCTCCGCCCGCTGCCCTCGCAGGGGCTTATCGACGAGAGGCGCAGCGGGATCGCGCTCCGGGACCTGCGTGGCCGCCGACTCGTCTGGTTGCCCGGCTTCGCCGTGTACCCTCGCGAGCCCTCGGCCCAGGTCTCCGCGGAGTACGAGCTGAGCTCGGGCCTACCCGAGCCTCTGCTCCATGGACCGCACGGGTGGTATCGCCTCGACGCTGCCCGGCACACGCTGCTGCCCGTCAGGGGGCGTCGGCTTCCGCTCGCCGGCGGCGCCGTCGTGGTGGCCAGACGCGGGGAGAAGTTCACGGTCGAGCGCAGCGGACGCGTCGTCCTGCGCGGCTCGGGACCGACCTTCCGGATCCTCTCGCAGCGACTCGTCCAGTCGGGCAGGACGCTCCTCGACGTCGAGACCGCGAAGCGCCGGGAGCTGCCGCCGGGTTGCCTCTTCGCCGGGTTCCGCGGCCCGACGCTGATCCTCGCCTGCGGAGTCGCGCACGGCGCCGAAGGGGTCGCACCGCTCGTGTTCGAGCGGATGCTGCCGGGCGGCACGACGCGTCGGCTCGCACCTCCGCTTGCGGAGCTCATCCCCGAGGCGGCGTCCCTGTCGCCGGACCGGACCTGGGTCGCGGTCGAGGGAGACACCGGCTGCGCCGGGAGGTGGGTCTACGTCGCACCCGCACGAGGGGGCACCGCGCGCATCGTCTACGGTCGCTCGCCGAGGAACCCGTTCGCGGCGAACTTCTCGAATCTGCTCGGCTGGAGCGCGGACGGTCGCTTGGTCGTCCTCTTCGAGCCTCCGTACTGCGACGAGCCGTACGGGCCGCAGCACCCGCCCAGCGGCGTGTACCTCGTCGACCCGCGCACACTCGCGCGCACCCGTGTGACGAAGACCGCCGTCGCGATGTGGAACCCCGCGCCTTAGCGACGCTGCACCATCCGGAACTGGTTGCCGGACGGGTCACGCAGGCCCGCGTCGATGCCGTACGGCTGCTCGGTCGGCTCCTGCGAGAACTCGACGCCCCGCCCCTTGAGCTCCTCGTAGGTGCCGCGGCAGTCGTCGGTCGTGAAGAAGAGCCCGCCCGAAGCGCCCTTCGCCAGCAGGTCGTGGATCTGCGCGCGCGTCTCGTCGTCGAACACGGGCGGGCCGGGCACGGCCATGAGCGTGATCGCGACGTCCGGCTGCCCGGGCACGCCGACGCTCAGCCAGCGGAAGTTGCCCAGCTCGGCCACGGTGACGTCCTCGCGCAGCTCGAGGCCGAGCTTCTCGGTGTAGAAGGCGAGCGCCTCGTCCTGGTCGTGAACCCAGACCTGCACGTTCGTGAGCTGCGTCAGCATCGTCGTCCTCTCTCGGTCGTGGAACGGATCGGTGGCGGCGACGTTAGCCGGGCTGCTCGCGGCTGTCTTCTCCAAACGTGCTGGAGCGCGGGCGCGCGTACGCCTGGAGCACGCAGGTCGGGATGCTCACCCGGGCAGCCGCCGGCGGGTGCGCGGCGCGATAGGCCGTGGGCGAGAGCCCGAACGCGCGGCCGAAGCTGGTCGTGAACGAGCCCACGCTGCGCAGGCCGACGGTGAGACAGATGTCCGCGACCGTCCGGTCGGTGTTCCGCAGGAGCGCCGCCGCGCGCTCGAGGCGGCGGGTCAGCAGGTACTTGTGCGGCGGCTCACCGAAGGCGCGCCGGAACTCGCGGCTGAAGTGCGCGGGCGAGAGGTGCGCGACGCGGGCGAGCGCGCGCACGTCGAGCGGCTCGCGGTAGCGCGCGTCGGCGAGGTCCTTCGCGCGGAGGAGATGGCGCGCCGGATGGACCGCTCTCACCGGGCCTCCTGGAGGCAGAAGCCGTTCCCCTCCGGATCGGCCATGACGACGGCATAGCTCGTAAACGGCCCGAGCGTCTCTGTCTTGCGCTCCTTCACCCGCGCGCCGAGGGCCTCGAGGCGCGATACCTCCGCTTCCACGTCCTGCACCGCCACGTCGAGGTGGATCGGGATCGACGTCGTCGCCGTCTTCTCCTTCTTGACGAAGAAGAGGCGCGGGCCGCCGCCGTTCGGGTCGATGCACGCGGCCCGCGAGCCCATGTCCACGCCTGCGTCGCGCAACTGTCGCAGCACCTCGTCCGGGAGCACCTGTACCTCGTAGTCGAGGACGGCCGCCCAGAACTCCGCGAGCCGGCCCGGGTCGGCGCACGCGAAGGTCACGTTGGCGATCCGGCCCACAGCTCAGGCGGACTTCCAGCTCTCGAAGGCGACGAGCAGCCGCTCTTCGAGCTCGGGCGGGATGTCCTCCTCGCGCAACCTTCCCGTCGTCTCGATGGTGCGCCGCATCTGCTCGAGGTAGGCGTCGCAGCCGTCGCACGCCGTCAGGTGCTGCTCCAGGAGGCGCCGCTTGCGGGCCGGCATCGTGCCCTCGAGGTAGTCGGTGAGCACCTCGACGACCTCGATGCACGCAAGTTCTCGCTTGAAGAGCTTCATCCCAAGTAATCCTCGAGGGCCTGCCTGACCTTCGACCTGGCCCGGTGCAACAGGACCCTCTGATTGGTCTCCGAGATGTCGAGCGCGTTACATGCCTCTTCGGCGGTGAAGCCCCCCACGTCGCGCATCGAGATGACGATCGCCTGGTTCGGCGGGAGTTCGGCGATCGCAGCCTCGACGACGGCCCGCGTCTCGCCGCCCAGAAGCCGTTCTTCCGGCCCCCAGCTTCGGGGCGGCGAGGACCACTGACCGTTCTCGGCGAAGCGATCGGGATCGACGGAGGCCTCGTCGTCGGACACGAGCGACGAGAACGGGATCGAGCGCCCCTCGCGCTGGCCGCGCGTCTTCGCGATGTTCGTCAGGATCCGGAAGATCCACGTCTTCAGGCTGGAGCGACCTTCGAAGCGACCGATCCCGTCGAGGACCGCGACCCACGCCTCCTGCACGACCTCCTCGGCCACGGCGCGGCTGCTCACGTACATGCGCGCGACGCGCAGCATCGACGGGCCGTACGCCCTGACCAGGCTCCTGAACGCCGACTCGTCACCGGCGCGAAGGGCCTCGACGACCGAGGTCTCGACCGGCTGCACGGGAAGACCGTAACGAACACCGGCGGCCGTGGACAGAGGGGCATGAAGGCGATCGCCGTCCACCCCGGAAAGGCGCGCTCGATCCACCTCCGCGAGGTGCCCGAGCCGAGCCTCGACGACGTCCCGGACGGGCGCGGCGTCCTCGTCGAGGTCCTGCGCGTGGGCGTCGACGGCACCGACAAGGAGATCAACGAGGCGCAGTACGGCGCCGCGCCGCCCGGCGACGACTACCTCGTGATCGGCCACGAGAACTTCGGCCGCGTCGTCGCGGTCGGGCCCGACGTGCCGGACACGATCCGCCCCGGCGGCTATGTCGTCGCGAGCGTCCGCCGGCCGGGCACGTCGATCTACGGGAAGATCGGCCTCCAGGACTTCACGACCGACGACGTCTACTACGAGCGCGGGATCAACCTGCGCCACGGCTACCTGACGGAGCGCTACGTCGAGGACTCCGACTTCGTCTTCCCGCTGCCGCCGAACCTGGCCGAGGTAGGCGTGCTGCTCGAGCCGACGACGGTGGCCGAGAAGGGCGTGAACCACGCCTTCGAGATCCAACGGCGCCTCCGGGTGTGGCGACCGCGCCGCGCAGCCGTGCTCGGCTCGGGCACGATCGGGCTCCTGATGGCGCTCGCGCTCCGTCTGCGCGGGCTCGAGATCACGTGCTTCTCGCTGCCGCGCGCGCCCTTCCCGAACAGCGACCTGATCGAGGAGCTCGGCGGCGCGTACGTGTCCTCGCAGGACACGACCCTGGCCGAGGTGAGCGAGCAGCGCGGCCCCTTCGACGTGATCATGGACGCGACCGGCTTCAGCCCGCTCGTCTGGGAGGCAGCGGAGGTGCTCGGCAAGAACGGCGTCCTCGTGCTGTCGTCCATCACCGGCGGCGACCGAAGGGTCGAGATCGCCTCCGACCGGATCAACCAGAGCTTCGTGCTCGGGAACAAGGTCATGGTCGGCACCGTGAACGCCTCGCCCACCGACTTCGAGAGCGGGGTCACCGACCTCATCCGCGCCGAGGCGCTCTTTCCCGGCTGGCTCGGCAAGCTGCTGACGACGCCCATTCACGGGCTCGAGAGCTACCGCGAGATGATCGAGGCGCTCGAGCGCGGGGACGGGATCAAGGTCTTCGTCGAAGTGGCCGGGAACGGCGCGTGACGGCGCTCTACGACCCGTCCCAGCCGGAGCTGGTCGCGGCCCGCCGGCGCGCCCGCGGGTTGCTCGCCCGCTACAACGCGACGGTCGAGGAGCAGGCCGACGCGCGCGCGTCGCTCCTGCGCGAGCTGCTCGCCCGGGTGGGCGACGACCCGTGGATCGAGCCGCCGTTCTTCTGCGACTACGGCTCGAATACGTCGCTCGGCCACCGCTTCTACGCCAACACGGGCTGCGTCGTCCTCGACTCGGCGCCCGTCACGATCGGCCACCGCGTGCTCCTCGGCCCGGCCGTCCAGCTCCTCGCCGCGACCCATCCGCTCGAGCCGGGGCTCCGCGCGCAGGGCCTGGAGTACGCCGAGCCGGTCGGCGTCGGCGACGACGTCTGGCTCGGCGGCGGCGCGATCGTCCTCCCCGGGGTGACGATCGGCGACCGCGCGGTCGTCGGCGCCGGGAGCGTCGTCACCCGCGACGTGCCCGCGAACGCGGTCGTCGCCGGCAGCCCCGCCCGCGTCATCCGATCGCTCGAGGAGGCCCGCACATGAACCCGTACCCGCCGATCTCCGACTACGCGCTGCTGTCGGACTGCCACACCGCGGCGCTCGTGTCGCGGGACGGCTCGGTCGACTGGTGCTGCTTCCACCGCTTCGAGGCCCGGCCCGTCTTCGCGCGCCTCCTCGACTGGGGCAAGGGCGGCTTCTTCCGGATCGCGCCGCGCGACGAGTACGAGGTCTCGCGGCGGTACCTCCCGGACACGAACATCCTGGAGACGACCTTCCGCACGACGGGCGGCGTGCTCGTGCTCACCGACTTCGTGCCGGTGAAGCAGGACATGGGCCATCCGGACCACCACCTGTTGCGCCTGGTGCGCTGCACCGAGGGCGAGTTCGCGGTGAAGGCGAAGTTCGAGCCGCGCTTCGACTACGGGCTCACGGAGCCGCGGCTGGAGCAGGTCGACGACGACCTCGCCGTCGTCTACGGCGGCGCCGACGCGCTCGTCCTCCAGAGCGAGCTGCCGATCGGGACGGCGGACATCTCGGCGTGCACGGCGGCGCGCACGCTGCGCGCGGGCGAGGAGGCCTTCGTCGCGCTGACGTACTCGCTCCCGCACGAGCTCGAGCCGGAACGGTTGAGCGCCGACGAGGTGGCGACGAAGCTGCGCGAGACGGAGGAGTTCTGGCGCGAGTGGGCAGCCGGGTGCACGTACGAGGGCCCGTACCGCGACGCGGTCGTCCGCAGCGCGCTCGTCCTCAAGGCGCTCACGAACGGTCCCACGGGAGCGATCGTGGCCGCGGCGACGACCTCCCTTCCGGAGGAGGTCGGCGGCGAGCGGAACTGGGACTATCGCTACACCTGGCTCCGCGACTCGGCGCTGACGCTGAACGCGCTCTTCGCCCTGGGCTTCACCGACGAGGCCGAGGCCTACATGGCCTGGCTGAAGCGGACGACGGCCGGGCGGGCGAAGGACCTCCAGATCATGTACGGCGTCGGCGGCGAGCGCTTCCTGCCCGAGGTCGAGCTCGACCACCTCGAGGGCTACCGCGGCTCGCGACCGGTGCGGATCGGGAACGGCGCCTACAAGCAGTTCCAGCTCGACGTCTTCGGCGAGCTCCTCGACACGGTCTGGGTCTACCGGCAGCACGGCGGCGAGATCGACGACGTCTTCTGGGAGTTCCTCGGCCGCGTGGCGGGCGCCGTCATCGACCGCTGGTCCGAGCCCGACCAGGGGATCTGGGAGATCCGCGGCGACCCGAAGCACTTCACGTACTCGAAGGTGATGGCCTGGGTCGCGCTCGACCGCGTCGTGCGGCTCGCCGAGCTCGACGGGCGGGAGGGCGCCGTGGAGGAATGGCGACGCGTTCGCGACGAGATCCGCGCCCTGGTCGAACGGGACGGCGTCCATCCGGACACCGGCGCCTTCACGCAGTCCTTCGGGGACGGCGGCAAGCACGACGCGTCGAACCTGATGATCCCGATCGTCGGCTTCGTGACCCACGACGACCCGCGGGCGCGGGCGACCTCCGAGCGCATCGTCGGCGAGCTCTCGGCCGACGGGTTCGTCTACCGGTATCTCACCGACGGCGTCGACGGCCTCTCCGGCGACGAGGCGACGTTCGCGATCTGCTCGTTCTGGCTCGTCGAGTGCCTCGCGCGCGCGGGCGAGACCGAGCGGGCGCGCGAGCTCTTCGAGCGGCTGCTTCGCTTCTGCAACGACGTCGGGCTCCTGGCGGAGGAGATCGACCCGCACTCGGGCGAGCTGATCGGGAACTTCCCGCAGGCGTTCTCGCACGTCGGGCTGATCCAGGCCGCGACCGCGCTGGACATGCCCGAGGCGTCCATGTCGATGCAGGCGCCGGCGGCGACAACCGCGTCGTAGTGGACGAGGCGACGCGGAAGCGGCGGGCGGCGCTCGACGCCGTCGGGCCGTTCGCGACGCGGGATCCGGCCGACGTCCGGTGGCTCTTGTGCGGCCGCGGGCGGCCGGTCTCGGCCGGCTCGTCGCCGTACACGGTGTCCGTGGACGAGAACCACGCGCAGGTGCTCTACCAGGACATCGAGGCCTGGCGCGTCGTCGCGGAAGAGCGGTGGGAGGAGCTCGGCTACGAGGCCATACCGCACCCGTGGTTCGAGCCGACCCCGGACCTTGCAACAGCCTGTTGCTTGGACGAACTGCGCCTGGCGCTTGGGATCGAGGAGCTCGACCGGTACCGTGCGGCCGGGTCCGATGCGGCCGATGCGGCCGTGGAGGCGCTGGGAGCGCTCCGGCCGGAGCTGTCGGAGCTCGGCGCGGCGGGCGAGCTCGCCGGGCGGCTCGCGGCGCGCGGGTTCACGACCCCGGTCGTGCTGGTCGGCGGCGAGCGTCGTGCGCCGGATCACAGGCATCCCCTGCCAACCGGGGAGCGGCTCGGCCGGTTCGCGCTCCTCGCCGTCACCGCCGAGCGCGAAGGCCTCTACGTCTCGCTGACGCGGATCGTCTCCTTCGGCCCCCCGCCGCGGGAGCTGGAGCGGGCCGTGCGGGCGGCAGCCGAGGTCGACGCGGCGGTGCTGTGCGCGTCCCGGCCGGGTGCCACGCTCGGCGAGCTCTTCGACGTGCTCGCGCGCACGTACGAGAAACAGGGCTTCCCGGAGGAGTGGCGGCGCCACCACCAGGGCGGGCTGACCGGATACCGCGGGCGGGAGGTCTTCGCCGTCCCTGAGGATCCGACGCGCCTGCCGGAGGCGTGCGCCGTCGCCTGGAACCCGTCGGTGACGGGCGGCGGGAAGTCGGAGGACACGGCGCTCGTCACGACCGCGGGCGTCGAGGTGCTCACGCGCACCCCGAGCCTGCCGGAGCTCGAGACCGCCGCAGGCCTCCGCCGTCCGGCGATCGTCGGGCTCTAGCGCGTCCGCGCGACTAGTCCCGAAGGAGGAGGACGCGGGCCGGCGCGCCTTCGGCGCCCTCGAGCTTCAGCGGCGCGCAGACCAGGCGGTACTCGCCGGGCTCGACCTCGCGCAGGTCGAGGCCCTCGACCGCCACCACGCCGGCGCCGAGCAGGACGTGGTGCGCTTCCTCGTCGCCGATCGACAGGTAGTCGATGCCGACGAGCCGGACGCCGCGCTCGACGAGCGCCCGCGCCGCCTCGCCGTCGAGCGCGACGAAGTCCTCCGAGAACGCGTCGCGCTCCCACAGGCGGCCGTTCGGGGTCTTGAAGAGCACCCGCTCGGCGCCGCGCGGCACCGCCTCCGGGTCGAGCCCGTCCACGACCACGCAGGGGCCGACGAGCACGTCGAGCGACAGCGTCTCGACGCTCGGCCCGCCGTCGACGAAGTGGAGCGGCGCGTCGACGTGCGTCCCGCTGTGGACGCCGAGGTCGAGCCGGCTGAGGTTCACGACGTCGCCCTTCGCGATCGAGCTCACGCGCTCGAGCCGCACCTCCGGGTCGCCGGGGTACGTGATCATCCCCGGCCGAACCGGCACGCTCACGTCGATGATTCGCACGCGTCTCAGTGCAATCGAGCCACGAACCCGTTACACCCTGTAACGAAAGCGTCACCCGTCGCGACGGAGCGTCCGTGACGAGACAGGAGGCTGCATGACCCGCGAGCACTACGACCTGATCGTGATCGGCGCCGGCTCGGCGGCGCGAGACGGGGCCAAGAAGGCCGTGACGGAGCACGGAGCGCGCGTCGCGCTCGTCGAGCACACCCGCTGGGGCGGGAGCTGCCCGAACGTCGCGTGCACGCCGACGAAGGCGTATCTCGTCGCGGCGGAGCTGGCGCATCGGATCAACACGCTCGCGCCGAAGATCGGCATCGACACAGGGCCTGCGAAGGTCGACCTCGAGCGGGTCCGTGCGCGGAAGGAATCACTCAAGAAGCCCCAGGAGAAGTGGGTCGAGGACCTCCACGCCCAGGGCTTCGACACCTACGAGGCGACCGCGAGCTTCGTCGACCCGCACACGATCCGCGCCGGCGACGCCGAGCTGACGGCCGAGCGGATCCTCGTCGCCACCGGCTCCCGAACCGCGGTTCCGCCGATCGACGGCATCGAGGACGTCGACTGGCTCGACCACGTCAGCGCGCTCGAGCTCACCGAGCTGCCGCAGTCGATGCTCGTCGTCGGCGCGGGCGCGGTCGGGCTCGAGTTCGGCCAGACGTTCGCCCGCTTCGGCTCGCAGGTCACGATCGTCGACGCGCTGGGGCAGTGCGCGCCGCGCTCGGACACGGACGCCGCGCTCGAGCTCCAGACCGCGCTCGAGGCCGAGGGCATCCCGATCCTGCTCGAGAGCTTCGTCAAGAGCGTCGTGCAAGAGGACGACGGCTTGCGCATCTCGATCGCCGTCGGAATGGGCGGGGAGATGCGCGAGCTCCGCGTGGAGCGAATCCTGCTCGCCTCCGGCCGGGTCCCCAACGTCGAGGACCTGAACCTCGCCGCGGCAGGCGTGCAAACCGAGCGCATGGGCATTCCCGTGGACGAGCGCATGCGGACGAACGTGCCCGGAATCTGGGCGGCCGGCGACGTGAACGCCGTCGCCCAGTTCACGCCGGTCGCGCAGTACCAGGCCCGCATCGCCGTCGACGACATGTTCGGAGTGGACGGCGCCCGCGCCGACTACTCGGTCCTCCCCACGGCGATCTTCACCGACCCCGAGCTCGCGGGCGTCGGGCTGACGGAGCGCGAGGCCGAGGAGCAGGGCCACGACGTGGGGACGGTCTCCCATCCGCTGCGGGTGGTGCGCCGGGCCTCGTACCTCGATGCGCGGCACGGCCTCTTCAAGATCGTCTTCGACACCTCGACGCGACGCGTGCTCGGCCTGCACGTGGTCGCGCCCGGCGCGAGCGACGTCGTCCAGGGCTTCGCGATGGGCCTCCGGCTCGGCATGACCGTCGACGACCTCGCCGCCGCGCACCACGTCTTCCCCACGATCGGCGAGGGCGTGAAGGCGGCCGCGGAGCAGGCCCGGGCCACGGTTAGCGCGGCGTAGGCCGGGCTCCCGATCTCCGGCGGGCAGGTCGTCTTCCTGCCGCTCCTGCTCGTGTTCCCCCCTGGGCTGGGTCTTCGGCAGCCGGCGCAGGCGTCGCTGGTAGGGCTACGCCGCGAGCCGAAGCCGCATGCCCGGCTCGATCCCGAGCCGAGCAGCCTCACCGGCCGCGAGCTCGAGCGACACCTTCGCGCCTCTCCCCCGTGCCGTCCGCCAGGGCGCAACTTCGGCGGAGACCGCCACGACCGAGAGCTCCCGGTCGAGGAAGACGACGTCGATCGGAAAGTGCATGAAGAAGGTGTGCACGGACCCGCACGGCTTCAGCAGAAGCCCTTCCCCATCCGGCAAAGACGTGCGACCGAGCAACCCCTTCATGCGAGACCAGGGCTTGTCAGCCAGCCAGCAATGCTCCACGAGCACCTCGCCGGCTCCGTTCACAAGTCGAGTCGCACGCACGATC
>VAXK01000300.1 GCA_005885565.1 Actinomycetota bacterium | reverse complement strand
CGGCTCGCTACTGGCCGACGTCCCGCACACGAGGCCCTCGCCCGTGACCGGGAGCGCCACCGAGGAGAAGCTGATCGAGCAGTACGGCCTCCAGGGATCGCGTTACGAAGGCCCCACGGGCATCGTCGGCGTCCTCCACGACGCCTGCCGCAACGTCGGCCTCGCCTCCGTCAGCCTCTGGGCCGCCGTGCCGCACTACGTCTCGCTCGCGCCGAGCCCGCGGGCGGCGCTCGCGCTCTGCCAGCGTCTCGGAGAGCTGCTCGGGACCTCGGTCGACGCCGGCGAGCTCGAGCAGGCCGTCGAGAGCTACAGCGAGCAGGTGACCGAGGCCGTCTCGGCCGATCCGGACACGCAGGCCTACGTGGAGCAGCTCGAGCAGCGCGTGGACGAGCTCGGCCCGGAGTTCGACATCCCGTCAGGGGACACGATCGCCGCGGAGCTGACGCGCTTCCTGCGCGAGCGCGACGAGCAGGACGACGGGCCGGAAGGGCCGAGCGCTCAATAGCGTCGGGAGCGACCGCCCCGCTCGCGATGGCGGTCAGATCACCGTCGTCATTCCCGCGTGGGATCTCGGGCGCGAGCTCGTCGACTGTGTCGCGAGCGTCGTCGAGCAAGCCTTCGTCTCCAGGATCGTCGTCATCGACAACGCCTCCGAGCGCGAGCTTCCGCTGACTCCGGGGGAACGCGTCAGGCTTTCGAGCCGCGTATCGGTCGGCGTCGCGCGGAACGAGGGTCTCGCTCGAGTCGACAGCGAGTACGTCTGCTTCATGGACGGTGACGACGTGCTTCTTCCCGGCTCTTTTTCACATCTCTTTGGAATCCTCGATGCGCACCGGGCTCTCGGAGCCGCCGCAGGATCGATCCTTCTCTGGGACCCGGAGACCGACCGCAGGATTCCGAGCTACTACCCGCCGCGGCTCGCGTACGGCCTCAGTCGAAACCCGACGCTGTTCGGGATCGCCAACGTCGCAGTCAACCTCTACCCGTCGGTGGGGGCGACGTTGATCAAAACGGAGGCTGCACGCCTCGCAGGCGGCTTCCCGGATTCCGACTTTCTCGAGACCTGGGCATTCGGAATATCGCTTGCACTCTCCGCTCCGGTCGCGCTGTCGCGCCGCTACTGCAAGCTCTACCGCGTTTCGGATGAGGCAAGCCTTAAGAACCGCGGCTGGGGTAACTGGCGAGCCTCGTGGACGGGCCGGCGTGAGCTACGGCATCGAGCACGTCGTCACTTCGGTCGGGCCTGGGGCGGCGCCCTTCTCACCGCCGCCGTCCTCCCAGCCCACCTTGTCGAGGCCATCGCGGAAACGTGGACCTCCGCGCCACGCTACACGAAGATGTTTCGGGAGTGACCGCGCGACAGCTAATTGCCTGAGCGGCAGGCCTTCCACCGGTTCAGGAAGAATCGAATGAAAGCGAGCTCGACGATTGACGCGGCCACGGCGATGCCTGCTGCCGTGGCAGCCGCGACGTCGGTTCCCCAGCGACGCCTGGCCTCTGCGAAGAGAAGGTACGTTCCGAGCGCGGTCGCCGTGTATCCAGCCCCGACGAGGAGCGCAACGACTGAGACGTACGGATATCCCATATGGACCGGAGTCCGAGAGCTCCCCGCGGCCTCCATATCCGTTGTGCGCCGCGCCGCGAGGAGCGTCGTCTCCCACGCGAGCGCGTCGGCGCCGAGGGCGCGGTTCACCCTCTGCTCGAGCTCCGCGAGCCACTTCCCTGCGCGCTGGGAGCGCTCGTACTCGCCGAGCCAGATGAGGAGCGCCGCCTTGGAGACCTGGGGGACGAAGAGAACGGCGATCAGTCCCGCGACCGCGTCCGACACCTTGCGAGTCAGCAACCCGCCGATGATGACTCCGACAGCAGCGAACGTGAAGCTCATCACCGTCATCCGGTGGCCAACCGCCTCGAGCGACTCCTGCCTGAGCGTGCCGTACTCCGCAAGCATCGCCTCGACCAGCGACGAGTTGTTCGTCCTGGACTCGCCGCATTTGCCGCCTGCGCTCATCGCGGAAGCAGGTGATCTACGAGGGACCGGCTCCAGTCGGGCGGATAGTGAATCGCCCGGAAGCCCACGCGCCGCGCCTGACGAACCAACTCGAGCTGGTCATCGACGACGACCGTGGCCGCCAGAGCAGGCACTCGATTCGCTGCCACCTCGAACAAGCCCGGAACGTCCTCCTTCGTGACTCTAGCTCGGAACGAGAGGAAGACCAGCTCGGGGTCGACCGCATGCTCGATTCCGGCCAGCCGGGCCTGCTTTGGATACCAGAACGCCGTGTTGTTCGAGAGCACGCCGATCCGAGCCCGGCGCTCTTCGAGGGCCCAAACAAGGGCGGAGCTTTCCGGGTTGGCGCGAACGAGCTTCTGCTCTGTCTCGCTGACGAGGCTCGAGGGGATCGGGACGCCCACGAGCGTTGCGAGATCGCGCCAGTACTCATCCTCGTCCGCCTCGGGCCGGACGGCATACCGCTCCCAGAGCTGAGTCCCCGCCGCCTCGGCCGCTTGCCGATCTATGCCGAGGCGGTCGGCGAGCCCCTCGCCAGGCGTCAGCACCATCCTCTGCCACACATCGTCGGTCAGGACGCCGCCGAGATCGAGCAGCCAGGCGCTTGCGTCTCGAGGCTTCACCTCGCGCTATCCGAACGTGAAGGCGTAGGCCCCGACCCCGGGGCTGAAGCGGAGCTCGAGCAGGCCTTCGCGGAGCTTCTTGCCGGAGACGAGGGTGTAGAGCCGGTCGCCCGTCACCCGCGCCTTGCCGGCGGTACGGCCGTCGACGAGCACATGCACGGTGCCGCTCCCGCCGAGCACGAGGTAGACGTCGCGCGCGTGGAAGTGGAGCCGGAGGCGTGCGTCCCGCCCGGCCATGATCCGCTCGCCGCCGACGAGCCATGACCCGCCGTACGCGAGCTCGTCGAGCGGCAGCTTCGTAGGGAAGCGATACGTTGCGAACCGGTTGCGGGTGATTCCGCTCCCCGCGTAGCGGTCGAGCCGCTCGTAGCCGAGGTACGACTCGGGCGTCATGACGGCCATCGGCGTCCGGTCGGCGGTCGCAGTCGAAGTCGGGAGGCGCGCCCGTCCGGGCGCCAGGAGCTGGCGGATCAGTTGCTCCGTCCGGCCGTACTCACCCTCGCCGAAGTGGTAATGCCGCAGGTGGCCGCGCCGGTCGAGGAGGTACTCCGCGGGCCAGTACTGGTTGGAGTAGGCGTCCCAGGTCGCGTATCCGTTGTCGAGCGCCACCGGGTAGCGGACGCCGAGCCGCCGCGTCGCCTCGCGCACGTTCGACAGCGAGTGCTCGAACGCGAACTCCGGCGTGTGGACGCCGACGATGACGAGCCCGTCCTTGCGGTACGCCCGGTCCCACGCCTCGAGGTGCGGGAGCGTGCGCAGGCAGTTGATGCAGGAGTACGT
Source organism: Actinomycetota bacterium (assembly GCA_005885565.1). Taxonomy (GTDB): domain Bacteria; phylum Actinomycetota; class Thermoleophilia; order Gaiellales; family Gaiellaceae; genus AC-50. The sequence continues at coordinate 5,347 of VAXK01000300.1, read as the reverse complement.
CCAGAAGTCGATCAGCACGACCTTTCCGCGGAGCGAGGCGAGCGAGAGCGGCCGGTCGCCGGGCGTGTTGAGCCAGTCCGCGATGTGGCTGAAGTCGGGCGCGCGGCCGTAGTCGGCGAGCTGGGCGCTCGTCGCCGCCGAGACGAGCTTCGGGCCGCCGCCGTTCAGATGGCGCTTCACGTAGTCGGTGCGCTCGAACCATCCCTGGATCGTGTTCGTGTAGCCGCCGAGGGCGGTCTGCGCCTTCGTGTCGAGGTTGAAGACGATCGCAAGGCCCGCGAGCGCCATCACGACTCCGAGCGCCGGACGGACGAGCGGACCTCTCAACCTCGAGGAGATGCCGCGACCGCCGAGTGCGACGAGCAGCATCGGGACGGCAGCTCCGAGCGAGTAGGCGACGATCAGGAGCACGGCCTTCGAGTTCAGGTGCTCGCTGCCCGCGCGGACGGCGACGTAGCTGAAGATCGGCCCCGCACAAGGGACGAAGACGAGCCCGAGGCTCAAGCCGAGGACGAAGCCTCCGCCCGACCCTGCGGGCCGACGGCGAGTCAGAGGAAGGAGGGGCCGCTCGAGAAGCTCGCCGAGACGGGGGACGAGCAACGTGGCCGCGACGACGAAGAGCAGGACGAGCGCCGCGTTCCGAAGGAAGTCGTCCGGCAGCCCGAGCCGGTCGATGATCCACGCGGCCGTGAGCGTGAAGACGGTGAAGCTCAGGACGAGGCCGGCGATGATCGCGTAGGGCCGTCGCCGCCCACCGGCCGCGCCGCCGGCGAGCAGGATCGGCAGCACGGGAAGGACGCACGGCGAGATCGCGGTGACGACGCCCGCGACGAAGCCGATCAGGAGGAGCAGCACCATCCGCTTTCAGATAGTGCCCGTAGCTGCTGGGTTCGTTACGCCTCTGCCGCTTCTGTGACGTCGACCGGCTCGGGCGCCGCGCCGTTGTCGCGTGACCTGCGCCGCCGGCGCCGCCTCGGCCGGTCGTCCGCCGACGGATCCGCGGGCTCGGCCTGCGGCTCTTGCGTCGCCTGCCCTTGCTGCTGTGCCTGCGCCTGCTGCGCCTGGGCCTGCCGCTGCCCGCCGCGCTTGCGCCGCCGCCGGCGCCGTGACCGCCCGGGCTGCGCCTTCGGCGCGGGCAGGTTCTCGGCGAGCGCCGCGGCGATCTCGGGGAGCGGAGCGATCCGCTCCCGCGCCGCGTCGATCAGCTGGTTCGAGCGCGGCGTGTAGCCCTCGGCGGAGGCGAGGAGCGCCGCGCCGACCTGCACCGGCTGCTCGAGCGCGGCGTTCACGAGCTTCGCCGCGTTCTCCTCGTGCCGATGGCCGCGCGAGTTCGCGAGTGCGCCGAGCAACCTCTTGGCCTCGGGGAACTCGGCGCTCGCGCGCCGGTCCTGCACCTTGCGGGTGGCGCGTGCGAGCCGCCACGTCCAGCGGGCGAGGATCTGCTCGGGCGCGTCGGCTTTCCCCTCGGCGAGCGCCCGCAGGAGGATGCGCACGCCCTGGAGCCGGTCCTTCTCCCAGGTCGGCGCCTGCGTGACGAGCGTGACGAGATCGTCGAAGTCGGCGCGCTCGACGACCATGGCGACGCGGTCGGCGAGGGCCGTCATCCGAAGCCGCCGATTCGGGTTCTCGGCTGCGCAGGTGGCGAGGAACTGCTCCAGGCAGGCTCGGCTCGCGCCGCGGTCGGTGAGCTTGCGGGCGAACTCGGCGCGCTCGTCGAAGCGGATCTGCCGCCCGGCGATCGTCGCCCAGAAGCGCTGCTCGTCTTCGTCGAGGTACTTCGGGTCGATCCGCTGCCACTCGCGGGCGATCACGGCCAGGCGCCGCTTCACGTCCGGCGTGACCGGGACGAGCCAGGGCGCCGGCGTCAGCTTGCGGCGCGCGCGGCGCTGGACGCGGCGGCGCGGCGCCGGCGTCACGCGTGCTCCCTCGCGGTAGAAGTCGGAGTCGAGGAGCGAGTGCAGCGAGACGACGCGCTCGTGGTGCGTCGCGCCCTTCGGCACGAAGTCCACGACGACACCGGCCTCCTTGCGCGGGTGGATGCGCATGATCCGGCCGACGCGCTGCTGGTAGACGCGGCGGCTCGCCGTCGGCGCGAGGTGCATGCAGACCGTCGCGCGCGGCGAGTTCCAGCCCTCGGCGAGCAGCATCGCGTTGATGAGGACGTTGATCTCGCCGCGCTCGTAGGCGGCGAGCGTCTCGGCGAGCTTCACGGGCGGCGTGCGGCCGCTCACGGCCTCGGCCTTGAGCCCGGCCGCGCGGAACTCCTTCGCCAGGTTGTAGGCGTGGTCGACGCCCGCCGCGTAGACGATTCCGGGCGTCGAGTCGAAGCGGTCTCGGTAGAGGCTCGCGGCCGCCTGGTTCAGGGCCTGGTGGTCGAGGGCCTGGGCCAGCGCGCGTTCCTCGAAGTCGCCGCCGACGATCGGCACCGAGTGGATCGCGGCGACGGGCGGCACGCGCAGGCAGCGAAGCGGCGCGATCAGGCCGCGCCGGGCCGCGTCGGCGAGCGGCAGGTCGTCCACCGAGGCGGGGAAGACGTCGGAGACCTGCTTCGCGATCAGCTGCTCGGTCGCCGTCATCCCGATGTAGATGGGCTCGGGAAAGCTGCGGATCGCCGCGCTCGTCTTCTCGCCGAGCGCCGTGTGCGCCTCGTCGCAGATCACGAGCTGGTACGCGGTTCGGTTCAGGTCGCCGACGTGGCGCGCGAACCAGGCGTACGTCTGGATCGTGAGCGGGTTCCGGACAGGCGGCTCTTGGCCGCGCTCGACCGGGTCGCTGAAGCGCTCGCCGTAGCCTTCCTGGCGCAGGTCGCGCTGGAACTGGGAGACGAGCAGCCGACGGTGCGTGAGGATCAGGACGCCGAGCGAGCGCGCGGCGTCGACGAACCCCGCTGCGGCGATCGTCTTGCCCGAGGCGGTCGGATGCCGGAAGCGGTAGCGGCGAACCGCGCCGGGGTCGGGGCCTGCGACGGGCTCGTCGGCCTCCTCCTCCGCGGCGAGCTCGTCCGGCTCTTCGTCCTCCTCGTCGGGCTCGACCTCCTCGAGCGCCGCGCCGTTCCCGTTCGGCGGCGCCTCGTCCGCCTGGGCGGCCGCGATGAGCTCCGTGAGCATCCCGGCGAGCGCGTCGATCTGGTGGCGTCGCAGCTCTGTGCCTGAGGCGAGCCGCGGCGGCCGGTCGCTCAGGATGCGCTCGAGGCCGAGCATGAGCCCGTAGCGAACCTTCCAGCCCTGGGAGGGCTCGGGCGCGCCGGCGTCGATCTCGGCCAGGGCGTCGTCGAGCGCGCGCCTGCGCGCGGTGCCGGGGGCGAGAACCTGCTCGGGGTCCTCCCCGTTGTGCAGGAACGCCTCGCCTGCCCAGGCTTCTGCGCGGAGCGCTAAGGCTTCGAGCCCGCTCTCCGGCGCTGTCGTCGGATGATCGGTGGTCTGTTGCATCTGTGCAGCACGCTTCAGGTGCTGCAACTTCAGTGAGGTCCCCCGCTCGCTCTCAGGGCCCCTGGAGCGGGCGGCTTGTCGCAGTATAACCCCTACAACGGAGTCCCCGACCCGCCCAGGCCGCCGAAGACCACGAACGGGTTCTGGGGAACGTTCTCCCAGACGTAGGCGGAGCTCGGCTCGACCTCTCCGTGAAGCCGCTTCGCGAGCGCCTCGGCCTCCTCGCGAGTCTCCGCGCCGACGATCAGGTACCTGAAGCGGCGAAGGACGCCGTAGCCGTCCGCCTCGAGCTGCGCCGCGAGCTCCTCCGCCTGCCGGAGCGAGTCGCACTCGACACGGACCTCCCAGGGCGCGATCCCCTCCTCGAGCAACTCCTCCTCGGGCGAGGGCTCCTTCGGCTCGTCGTCCCAGCGCTCCTCGTCGTGGAGCCAGTGCTCGACCGGCCCGGTACGCGCCTGGAGGCCTTCTTCGGCGAGCTCGGCTTCTACGATCGCCCGCGCCCGTTCGGCCTCGGCCGCCGAGGACGCGTAGACGAAGAGCTCGTTGCCGTCCTGCGAGACGGCGAGCTTCCGGCCCTCGAGCTCCTCGGCGAGCTCGTGCACCCGCGAGCCCAGGCCGAGCCGCGAGAGCAGCCCGGCCGCGTGCTCCTCCTCGGGGAGCTCGACACGGATCCGGTAGTCGTCGCGGGCCACGTCCGGAAGCCTACGCGTGGAATGGTTCCGCGAAGAGCCGCTCGGAGACGCCGGTCTGGTCCAGGTACTTCGTGATCCCACCCAGGAAGAACGGCCAGCCGGCGCCCAGGAGGAGCGCCGTGTCGACGTCGGCCGCCTCGGCGGCGACGCCCTCCTCGAGCAGGCGGTGGATCTCGTCCGCGACCGCCTCCAAGGCGTCGCGGCGGATCTCCTCCACCGTGCGCGGCGCATGCTCGACGACGACGATCTCCTCGTCGCCCCGGGTGAAGTTGGCGAGCGTCGGCGAGAGGGGGAAGCGGTCGGGAAAAGCGGCGTGCATCGTCTCGAGCACGTGGTTCGCGACCCGCGGCCCGACCATCGCCAGCAGGACCGACGGGGCCATCGGCATCCCGAGCCCGAGGATCGCCTCGTCGGTCTCCTCGGCGGAATTGCCGTGCTCGAGCGCGTCCATGAGCACACGGGTCAGCCGGGTCAGGACGCGGTTGACGACGAAGCCGGGCGCGTCGCGCACGACGATCATTCGCTTTCGAAGCCGTGAGCCGACCTCGTACGCGGTGGCGAACGTCGCCTCGTCCGTCTCGGCGGCGCGGACGAGCTCGAGGAGCGGCATCAGCGCGACGGGGTTGAAGAAGTGCATCCCGACGACGCGCTCGGGGCGCCTGAGGTCGGCGGCCATGTCCGTGATCGACAGCGAGGAGGTGTTCGTCGCCAGCACGCACTCGGGGGAGACGAGCTCCTCGACCTCGGCGAGCACCTGCTTCTTCACGCCGAGCTCCTCGAAGACCGCCTCGAGCACGAGGTCGCAGCCCGCGAACCCGTCGTACGCCGTCGAGGCGGTGACGATCGACTGGAGGAAGGCGGCCTTCCCCTCGTCGTAGCGCCCTTTCGCCGCCAGCCGGTCGACCTCGCCGCGGATCTCCGCGAGCGCCTCCTCCACCTGCTCGCCGCTCACGTCACGAAGCACGATCGGCACCTCCAGCCGGCGCAGGACGACGGTCGCGATCTGCCGCGCCATGAGCCCCGCGCCGACGATGCCGACCTTCTCGACCCTCCGCACCGGCGCATTCGCGACGAAGGGCGGCCGGCGCTTCGCGCGGCGCTCGACGAGGTCGAAGGCGTAGAGGGAGGCCTGCGCGTGGCGGCCGGGCAGGAGCTCGGCAACGGCCTCCTCCTCGGCGCGGTAGCCCTCCTCCAGCGTCCATCCCGAGGCGGCGCCTCCGATCAGGT
>VAXK01000331.1 GCA_005885565.1 Actinomycetota bacterium | reverse complement strand
CTGGAAGAAGCGCTGCCGTCCGAGCGCCTCGCGCACGAGATCGAGGTCGACCGCGACCGGCGCCGCGAGCTCCTCCGCCACGATCTTCGTCGCGACCTTGCGCAGGATCTTCCCCAGCTCGCGCTCGAGCTGCCGCACGCCGGCCTCGCGGGTGTACTCGGGCACGACCGCCTTCAGGACGTCGTCCTCGATCGCCGCCTCGTCGGCGCGGAGGCCGTTCCGCTCGAGCTGGCGCGGCCAGAGGTAGCCGCGGGCGATGGCGATCTTCTCGTCGACGGTGTAGCCGTCGAAGCGGATGACCTCCATCCGGTCGAGGAGCGGCCCGGGGATCGTCTCGGAGATGTTGCCGGTGGCGATGAAGACGACCTCGGAGAGGTCGAGCTCCACGTCGAGGTAGTGGTCGCGGAACGAGTGGTTCTGCGCCGGGTCGAGCACCTCGAGGAGCGCCGCCGACGGGTCGCCGCGCCAGTCGGCGCCGACCTTGTCGACCTCGTCGAGCATGATCACCGGGTTCATCGTCCCCGCGTCGCGGAGCGCGCGCACGAGCCGGCCGGGCAGTGCGCCAATGTAGGTGCGCCGGTGGCCCCGGATCTCCGCCTCGTCGCGGACGCCGCCGAGCGACATGCGCACGAACTCGCGCCCGAGCGCGCGGGCGATCGACTCGCCGATCGACGTCTTCCCCGTCCCTGGCGGGCCGATCAGCGTGAGGATCGCGCCGGAGCGGCGGTCCTCCTTGATGCCGCGCTCCTCGCGCAGCTTGCGGACGGCGAGGTACTCGACGATCCGCTCCTTGACGTCCTCGAGGCCGGCGTGGTCGGCGTCGAGCACCTCGCGCGCGTGCGCCGGGTCGAGCCGCTCCTCGGAGCGCTTCGACCACGGCACCGAGACGAGCCAGTCGAGGTACGTGCGGATCATCGAGGACTCGCCGGAGGCGTCGCCCATGCGCTCGAGCCGGCCGACCTCGCGCTCGGCCTGCTCGCGCACGGCCTCGGGCATGCCGGCCTCCTCGATCTTGCGCCGGTACTCGTCCGCGACGGAGGCGTCGTCGTCACCGAGCTCCTTGCGGATCGACTCCATCTGCTTGCGCAGGATGTACTCGCGCTGCTGGCGCTGGGCGCCCGACTCGACGTCGTCGCGGATCCGCCGGCGGACCTGAAGCTCGGCGAGGCGCTCGCGCTGGAGGCGGAGGGCGAGCTCGAGCCGCTCGACGACGTCGACGGTCTCGAGGAGCTCGACCTTCTGCTCGAAGGTGATCTCCGGCGCGTAAGCCACGGTGTCGGCGAGGGTGCCGATCTCGGTGATCGAGCGGACGAAGGCCGAGATGCGGCCGTCGTCGCCGCGCAGCTCGAGGATCTCCTCGACGACGGCGCGGTACTCGCGCTCGAGCTCGCGCGTGCGGGCGGGCGGCGGCTCCTCGTCGGGGCGCTCGTCGACCTCCACGCGGAGCCGGCCGCGCGGGTCGGTGTGCGCCGCGCCGGCGACGCCGCGGTGCAGGCCGACGAGCGAGACGGCACGGCCCCCGCCGGGCAGGCGGACGCTCTCGGCGACCTCGGCGACGGTGCCCACCTTGGCGTATGCGTTCTCGTGCTGCGGGACGAGCAGCACGCGCTCCTCGTCGCCGACGTCGATCGGCAGGGTCACGTTCATGTTCGGGAAGACGACGACGTCTTCCAGCGGGACGAGCAAGAGGGTGGTCAACAATCCTCCTCGGGTCGGACTGGCATAGTAGCTTCAACGATTGAACCTAAGTCGGGCTTCCCCTCGCCGTTGATAGCGTCGCCGCGTGCCGGAGACGCTCACGCTGCCGGGGTTCGTCAACGCGCACAGCCACGCCTTCCAGCGCGCGCTGCGGGGGCGCGCCGAGGGCGGCGACTTCTGGGCCTGGCGCGAGCTGATGCTCGAGCTGGCGGGAAAGCAGACGCCTGAATCCGTCCGCGCCGGCTACGAGGCAACGTATGCCGAGATGCGTGCGGCCGGCTACACCGCCGTCGGCGAGTTCCACTACCTCGGCGAGCCGGAGGCCCGGGCCGCCGTCGAGGCGGCGCGCGCGGCGGGCGTCGAGATCGTCCTCCTGCTCGCCGCCTACGCACGCGGGGGGCTCGAGCGCTTCCGCCAGCCGTCGGTCCTCGACTACCTCCGCCAGGTGGAGGCGCTCCAAGCCGACGGCGTCGCGGTCGGGCTCGCCCCCCACTCCGTCCGCGCCTGCCCGCCCGAGTGGCTCGAGGAGATCGCCCTCTACTCCGAGCGAGAGCGCCTGCCGCTCCACGTCCACGCCGACGAGCA
>VAXK01000324.1 GCA_005885565.1 Actinomycetota bacterium | reverse complement strand
GAGTCGGTGACGAGCGGCATGCTCGGCCCGCTCGAGGTCGACTGGGCGAACCGTGCCGAGGACGCGCAGGGCAAGACGAGCCCGGAGGAGCTGATCGCGGCGGCGCACGCAGCGTGCTTCGCGATGGCGCTCTCGAACGGCCTGGCCCAGGAAGGGCATGCGCCGGAGCGGCTGGAGACCTCGGCGACGGTGACGTTCGTACCCGGCACCGGGATCACGAAGTCGGCGCTGACGGTCACGGGGACGGTCCCCGGCCTCGACGAGGACGCCTTCCGCCAGGCCGCGGAGCAGGCGAAGGAGAACTGCCCGGTCTCCTCGGCGCTGAAGGGGAACGTCGAGCTGGAGCTTTACGCCCGGCTTACATAGGCCGGTTTCACAATCGACTCGAAGGGCAGGCGTCTGACTTCCCGACCGACAAGGGGGGTCAGGATGAAGCTGAAGGCAGCGCTCGTCGTGGTCTTCGTGCTCGGGCTCGGCGCGTCCGTGGCGATCGCCGGACCGCACATGGCGGCGAAGAAGAAGCCGAAGAAGGTGGTGATGTGCCACCTCACGGGCTCGAAGAAGCTCGTGTCGATCGTGGTCTCGAAGAGCGCCGTGAAGGCGCATCTGCGGCACGGCGACAAGCTCGGCGCGTGCCCGAGCTCGAAGCGCAAGACGAAGACCGTCACGGTCACGGTCACCCAGCCGACGACGGTGACCGTCACCCAGCCGTGTACGACCACGACGAGCTCGACGACGACGACGACGACCACCACCGGCTCGACGTCCACGACCACGAGCTCGACGTCGTCCACGACGTCCCCCACGACGACCACCACGAGCAGCACCTCGACCACAGCAGGCTGATGCCGGCCGGGCGGGTAACCCCGCCCGGCTGCAATACCCTTAGCCGCATGGCCGGCATCGACGCCTTCGTCGACGACCTGGAGCGCTCCTACCGCGAGACGCAGGAGCGCATGAGCGATCCCGCGGTCTACAACGACCACCGCGAGGCGGCGGAGGTCGGCCGGCGCCTGAAGGAGCTCGAGGCCCCGTACAAGCTCTCGCAGGAGTGGCGGAGCGCGCGCGCCGACCTCGACGCGGCGCGCGGCGAGCCGGAGCTCCGCGAGCTCGTACCGGAGACGGAGAAACGGCTCGCCGAGCTCGAGGAGGAGCTGCGGGTCGCGCTGGCGCCGAAGGACCCGGCCGACCGCAAGGACGTCATCGTCGAGATCCGCCAGGGCGTCGGCGGCGACGAGGCCGCGCTCTGGGCAGGCGACATCTACCGGATGCTGACCCGCTACGCGGAGGGACGCGGCTTCAAGGTCGAGGACCTCGGGTCGAGCCCGAACGACGGCTCGGGCTTCAAGGAGGTCACGTTCGCCGTGAAGGGCGACGGCGCGTTCTCCGTGTTCAAGTTCGAGGGCGGCACGCACCGCGTGCAGCGCGTCCCCGAGACGGAGTCGCAGGGCCGCATCCACACCTCGACCGCGACCGTCGCGGTCATGCCCGAGGCGGAGGAGGTCGACGTCGAGGTCGACCCGAACGACCTCAAGATCGACGTCTACCGCTCGACCGGGCCCGGCGGCCAGAGCGTGAACACGACCGACTCGGCGGTCCGGATCACCCACCTCCCGACCGGGATCGTCGTCTCGATGCAGGACGAGAAGTCGCAGCTCCAGAACCGCCAGAAGGCCCTGCGCGTACTCCGTGCCCGTCTGTACGAACGCGAGCGCGAGCGGCAGCAGGCGGAGCTCGATGCCGCGCGGCGGTCGCAGATCGGAAGCGGCCAGCGCTCGGAGAAGATCCGCACCTACAACTTCCCCGAGAACCGGGTCACCGACCACCGGATCAAGCTCACGGTGCACCAGCTCGACCGCGTCCTCGAGGGACAGCTCGGCGAGTTCACGGGCGCCCT
>VAXK01000323.1 GCA_005885565.1 Actinomycetota bacterium | reverse complement strand
CGTCGCGCAGCCGCGGGGAAAGCGAGCGGACGAACGACCGAGCAGCCGCCGCGCCGGCTCCCGGCGCGAGCGGGGCCAGAAGCTCGACGGCCTGCGCGCCGGCGAGCAGCTCGATCGCGACCGCGCGCTCGGCGTTCGCGAGCACCTGCCAGGCCTTGAGGCCGGCGGCGTTTCCCATCGAGACGTGGTCCTCCTGGCCCGCGCTCGTGGGGATGGAGTCGATGCTCGCGGGATGGCAGAGCACCTTGTTCTCGCTGACGAGCGAGGCGGCGACGTACTGGGGGATCATGAAGCCGGAGTTGAGCCCGCCGTCCGAGGTGAGGAATGCCGGCAGGCCGTTCGAGAGCGTCGGGTTCACGAGGCGCTCGATGCGCCGCTCGGCGATGTTGGCGAGCTCGGCGATCGCAATCGCGAGCACGTCGAGCGCGAACGCGAGCGGCTGGCCGTGGAAGTTCCCGTTCGAGACGACCATGTCCTCCTCGACGAGGACGAGCGGGTTGTCGGTCGCGGCGTTCAACTCGGTGGCCACGGTCGCCTCGACGTAGGCGAGGAGGTCGCGCGCGGCGCCGTGCACCTGCGGTGCGCAGCGGAGCGAGTACGCGTCCTGGACCTTGTCGCACCAGCGGTGGGCCTCCATGATCGCCGAGCCCTCGACGAGCCGCAGGACGTTGGCCGCCGAATCGCCCTGTCCCGGCAACGGACGAAGTCGGTGCACTTCCGGCACGAAGCTGCCGCGCGATCCCTGCAACGCTTCCAGCGTGAGGGCGCACGCGACGTCGGCCACGGCCGCGAGCCGCCGCGCGCGCACGAGGCCGAGCGCCCCGAAGGCCGCCATGAACTGCGTCCCGTTGACGAGGGAGAGGCCCTCCTTCGCCTCGAGCGTCAGCGGCTCGAGCCCGGCGGCGGCGAGCGCGTCGGCGCCGGGAAGCCATTCTCCGTTCGCGCGCGCGCGACCCTCGCCGACGAGCGGCAGGGCCAGATGCGCGAGCGGGGCGAGGTCGCCGCTCGCCCCGACCGACCCTCGGCTCGGCACGTAGGGCAGCAGACCGGCCGCGAGGCAGCCGAGCAGGAGCTCCACCACCTCCACCCGCGCCCCCGAGTAGCCCTTCGCGAGCGTGTTGGCGCGAAGGAGCATGGCGGCGCGCACGATCTCGTCCGGATACGGCTCGCCGACGCCGCAGGCATGGCTCCGCAGCAGCCGCAACTGCAGCTCGCTCGCCAGCTCCGGCGGAATCGAGCGCGACACGAAGCGCCCGAAGCCGGTGTTCACGCCGTAGACGTGGTGACTCTCGCCCGCGCTTCGCTCGACGACCTCCCGCGCGGCGCTCATCCGCTCGCGCGCGGGGCCGGTGAGCTCCGCGATCGCGCCCTCGTGGGCGACGGCCCAGACGTCCTCCAGACGAAGGTCGTCCCCGGTCAGGCGGATCGCCGTCGCCTGGGCCACGGCGCGAGTCTAGCTCCGGCCTTCGAGCCGCTTACCGGCCGAGCAGCCGCAGCTCGACGACCCGCGAGGCGTCGAAGCCGTCGATCCGCAAGATCGCCCCCGCAGCCGCGACGGCCGCCCCGGCCGGCATCAGGCCGACGAGCTCCGACTCGGCTACCTCGGCGCCGCGGGACTCGGCCTCGGCGGTGACCCGCTCGACGATCTCGTGGAGCGCTGCGGCCTCGTAGTCCTCGACGTTCATGCTCACCTGGACGATCCCCGCGCCCGGGAGCTCGAGCCCGAGCGCCCGCACGCCCGGATAGCCGCCGTCGCGCTCGCGTACCAGCGCCGCGATCTCGCGGGCGACCTCGAGCGAGGCGCCGCGAAGGTTGACGTTGAACGCGATCAGCGGCCGCCGCGCGCCGACGATCGTCCCGCCCGCGCTCGGATGGAGCCGGCTCGGGCCGAGGTCGGGGGCGAGCTCGCCGGCGTCGAGCCGGCGCTGGAGCTCCCCAGGCCCCCCGCGACGGAAGAACGCAGGCCCGCGACCTGGCGCGGACTCGCCGTAGAGGAAGACCGGCAGGTCGAGCTCGGCGGCGATCCGCTCGGCGAGCTCGAGCACGCAGCGGCGTGCGCGCTCCATCTGCTCGGACCGGAGCGGCACGATCGGGACGA
>VAXK01000322.1 GCA_005885565.1 Actinomycetota bacterium | reverse complement strand
GCCGCGCGCGTCGGCCGAGAGGCTGAAAGCGCCGACCGTCAGGCCGCCGACGTCGACGCGGCCGAAGACACCGGCCCAGCCGCGGAAGTTCGACACGGTCGAGTCGAGGTTCTCGCGCCAGTTGCTGAGCGAGATCCGCGGGACGAACGTCTCGCCGTACCCGCTGACGCTCAGGTCGAGCGTCACCGGGCCGGAGTGGAGGACTGCGCTGCCGCTGATGTCGGCTGTCGCGATCCCGTTCGAGATCCGGAGCGCCTCGAGACCGAGGCGATAGCTGCCGACCCCGCCGCTGAGGCCGAGCGCAGGGATCGAGACGTCGGACGTCAGCCGCACCGCGCCACCCGCGTTCGCCGAGGTGATCCCGATCGTGCCCCCCGAGAAGAGGTCGCCGAGGTCGAGCTGGAGCTCCGCGTGGAGCGGCTCGATCCCCGAGAGCTGGAAGTTCCCGAGCCGAAACGGGCCGATGTCGTAGCTCTTCGGCTGAGACTGCGTCCCGGCCGGGTCCGAGTACCCGACGGGGTTGTCGCGGGCGTAGACGTAGGCACTGACGCCGTCCGAGACGCCAGGTGGGTCGCACGTGGTCCAGCGGCCGAGCCACGGTGCGCAGTAGCGGGCGCCGTGGTAGTAGAAGCCGGTCCCCTCGTCGCGCTCCTTGCCGGTGAAGCGGTAGCGCTTGGGACTGGCGCCGAGCGCCGCGCGCACGCCCTGGTAGGCGGTGCTCCCGTACGGGTGGTACTCCTCGTACGAGACGAGCGCGCCGGTCTCGTCGAGCTCGAGGCTGACGGAGTCGAGCCGGTTCGTGAGCTGGAACCGGATCAGGCGCTCCGGAGACCCGTCGTCGCCCCGGGTGCGCGTCTCCACGAGCGCGACGCGCCGCGCGTCGTCCCGGACGTGCAACGTCTCCCGCTCGAGCGTCACGTCCTGGCCGTTGGCGGCGTACTCGCGGTAGAGCTCGAGGCTCCCGAGGTAGATCCGCTCCTTTCTCCGCGTCCCGTCCGGGCGCTCGATCACGGTTCGCACGCGCTGGCCGCCCGCGTCGTAGACGAAGAACGCCTTGCCGCCGCCGCCGAGGTCCGCCGAGCGCAGTCGATCCTGGTGCTGGTGGTCGAGCGCGGTCAGGTGCGGTAGCTGCCGCATGTTGCCGTCGGCGTCGTAGAGGTAGCGCTCGGCGTATCCCGGCGAGGCCGCGTACGTCGGCTGATCGGGCTCGCCCGGGAGGCTCGTGCTGATCAGGCGGTTCGAGTCGGGCCGGTACTGGTAGCGGCGGTTCCAGAGCGTCGCGCCGGGCGACGCGAGGTCGCCCTGCGAGTGGACGACGCGAACGACGTTGCCGACCTCGTCGTACTCGAACCGTTCGAGGTACCTCCGCATCGCAAGGCCGTCGTTCGGGTGCGGAAGGTTCGAGCGCGAGGCGTCCGACCACTCCGGCTGCGGCAGCCCGACCTGGCCGGCGTGCTCGCGGCCGTCGGCGGCGACGAGCCGGTAGATCGCGTCGTAGACGTAGTCGGAATGCGGCGTCGCGCGCTGGTTGGCGAAGAAGATCGCCTGCTGCGCGGCGTCCCGGACCGCGGTGACGTTCGCCATCGGGTCGTAGGTGTAGGACTGGTCCTGGAGGATCGTGCCGTCGGCCGCTCGAGCCGAGATCCGGTCGACCCGAAAGGTGAGCGGGTCGTACGTGAGCTCCACCACGGTCCCGTTGCCGTACGAGCAGCTCGTCCGCTGGCCCTTCGCGTTGTATTCGAGGTTTCCCACGAACGAGGTCGCGGCCCCGGCGCCGCGGAGGTTCACGTCCACGCGCTCGAGGAGGTTCGCGACGTTGTAGGAACCTCGCGTGACGCTTCCGTCGGGGCTCGTGGCGGCAACCGGCCGGTTGAGCGCGTCGAACGTCGTGGAGCTCGTGAAGCTCTCGGCGTCCGGCGCCGGCGCAGTGCTCCAATCCGGATCCGACCGGTACCACGCCGCGAGCCGGCGGCTGCTGCGCAGGAGGTTGCCCTTGAAGTCGTAGGCCTCGAACGTGACGCTTCCGGCCGAGTCGAGCTGTCGGAAGATCCGCCCGCGGTGGTTGAGGGCGTCGCCCTGCGCCTCGCCGTACTCGGTTTGGACCACGACCGCCTCGGCCCCGCCGCTCGTGGAGAGGCGGACCTCGATCGGCCGGCGCAGCAGGTCGTAGCGCATGTGGGTGCGGCGGTCGAGGCTGTCCCAGCCGAAGAGGGGCTTGCCCTCGATGTCGTTCAGCACCCACCGCGTCCCCGCGTCGATGCCGTCGCTCCGCAGGCGGTGCCCGAGGATGTCGTAGGCGTAGCGGACGGCAACCCGGCCGCGGGCATCGGTCACCGACAGCCGGTTGCCCTCGAGGTCGTACTCGATCCGGGTCGCGTAGGTCCCCGCCGGCCCGTTGTCGGCGACGGTGACGATCGACCGCCCGAGCGAGTCGAGGTAGGACCGGGCCGGCGTGCCGGCGTGAGCGCCGGCCCGCTCGGCGGCCCGCTGCTCTTCGCCGCCCCGGCCTCCGCCTGCGCGCTCGTCGCGCCAGGTCGGCAGGTACTCGCCCTGAGGCAGCCGCCGGAAGAGACCCCCGACGTCGGGGTCGGTTCGGGGATCGGCGACGAGGACGGTGTCGTTCGCGTCCCAGGTCACCTCCGACCACGGGTCGCTGACCTTCTTCGTCCAGGTCTTGTTCGGGTGCAGGGTCGCGACGGTCCTCCCC
>VAXK01000202.1 GCA_005885565.1 Actinomycetota bacterium | reverse complement strand
GGACGAAGGAGTGGGTTCGCTCGCCGGCGCTCCGCACCCTGATCGACGCGGCCGAGGTGGGTGCGACGCGGTCGGCCGGCCCTCGCTTCTTCCACTTCGTGATGGGCGGCGGGACACCGGCCGCGCTCGCAGCGGACTGGCTGGCGAGCGCGCTCGACCAGATCGCGTTCAACTGGGTCAGCTCGCCGCTCGCGATGCAGCTCGAGCAGGTCTCGGTGGGCTGGCTGAAGGAGCTCTTCGGGCTCCCCGCCGAGTGGAGCGGCGTCCCACCACCGGAGCCGCAACAAGTCTGGCCCAAGCCGTTAGTGCCTATGCCGCGGCGGCAGCGAAGAAGTCGATAAGCAGTTGGTTGACGCGTTCAGCCTCGTCGTGATGCACCCAGTGCGACGCGTCGGGCAGGCGCTCGACGCGGTCGAGGTTGGGCACATCGTCGCGGTCGGGCTCGGCGAGTTTGGAGCCGAGGTAGGAATCGCGCTCCCCCCAGATGACCAGTGTCGGCGCCGAGATCGGGCGAAGCTTTGCTGCGGCTTCCTTCTGGGACTGTCTTACCGAGGCGCGGTAGTAGTTGATCATCCCAGCCGCTGCCCCCGGCTGCGACCACGCCTCGACGTAGCGTTCGATTTCCTGCGGCGTATAAGGCGGGTTCGCGTCATGCAGGAAGTGTCGGAAGAAGTGCCAGTCTCTGGCGTGCACGATCTCCTCGGGCAATCCCGGTACCGCAAAGAAGAAGAAGTACCAGGACTTCCGCAGCTGGTTCGGGTCGTGCAGTCCCTCCTGGAGCCGCCGCGGATGGGCCGCGTTGAGGATGGCGAGTCGGTCGACCACCTCGGGGTGGTTCATCGCGGTGGTCCAGGCGATGCTTCCGCCCCAGTCGTGACCGACCAACAGTGCGGACTCGGCACCGAGTTCTCCGATGAGGCCGCGGATGTCGGCGGCGAGCAGGTCGACGGCGTAGCCCTCGAAGCCCTCTGGCTTCGATGACAGGTTGTAGCCGCGTGTGTCGGGAGCGACTACCCGAAAACCCGCCGCCGCGAGCGGCGCGATCTGTAGCCGCCAACCGAACCAGAACTCCGGGAAGCCGTGCAGCAGAACGATCAGCGGCCCGTCACCGGCCTCGACGTAATGCAAGCTCTGATCGCCGACCTCGGCATAACCCTCCCGAAGCTCGGTCCCGACGTCAGGGAGCAGGCTGGTGGTGGTCATGAGGACCTCCGTGGGTAGGGGAACTTGGGCGCGAGACTACGCCTGCCGGTCTGGAGAAGCAACAATCGCCACCAGACGGCCGCGACGCAGTCGACCAAGGCGGTCGGGTGACATTCCCGCACGCTCGCGCAGGTCGTGGTCCTAGTTCGCGTCGTATTCCAGATCCTCCGGGTCGAATTCGCCGGACGGACTCTGCTGCGACCGATGAGATCGGCGCCGCGGTCCAGTCGAATCAAACGACGACAAAAACCCAGCGAGAAGGAGCTGCGACCATGAAACTGACCACCATGACGCAAGTCACCGTCGATGGAGTGATGCAGGGAAACGGCGGCGCGTCGGATGAGGACCGCAGGAACGGATTCGAGCGCGGCGGTTGGGCCATGGGGGTGTTCGACAACGAGACCATGACGTTCATCGACCAGACCTACCAGCGCGCCGACGCGTTCCTGTTCGGCCGGCGGACCTACGAGCTCTTCGCCGGCTACTGGGGCGCAGAGGAGCGGGCTCGCGCCGCGGCGGAAGATCCCGACAACCACCCGATCACAGATGCCTTGAACACAAAGCCCAAGTACCTCGTATCGAATACGCTCACCGAACCGCGCTGGCCGAACACGACCGTCCTCTCCGGCGACGTCGCGGCGGCCATCGGCGAGCTGAAAGCGAAGCCGGGGGGTGAGCTGCAGGTGCACGGCAGCGGCGCCCTGATCCGGTGGCTGCTCGATAACGACCTCGTCGACGAGATCAACCTGCTCATCGTCCCCGTAGTCCTCGGCCAGGGCACGCGGCTTTTCCCCGACGCCGGCCCGGACATTGCGCTTGACCTGGTCGACTCGCGAGCCGACTCGAAGGGCGTGACGATCCAGGTCTACCGGCCCACCGGGCGCCCGCGGTATGCAACCGCCACCGCCGACCACGACGACGAATGACCCCCGCGGCGGCGTCGGGTGACTGAACGAACGCTGGCGCAGACGATCGTTTTTCTATTTCAACCCGACGTCCGCACTTTGCGAAGGAGGCTGGATGCAGCCATCTCGAATCCACCACGTTGGCTTGCCGGTCTCAGATCTCGATCGCAGCGTCGCGTGGTACCGCGAGGCGCTCCGACTGACGCACGAGTCCACCGCCGGTGTGCCGGAGGGTGTCGCCTTCATGGTCGCGCCGACCGGCGAGCGGCTCGAGCTGCTCGCAGTGGATCCGACACCTCCCGGTCGAGCACGAGGGCAACTCGCAGGCGTCTCCCGAAGAGGCGGACGCGATCGCGGCCGAACTCGAGCGCCTCGTCGGCCGCGCGTACACGCCTGCCGAGGCGTCGCCGCGGCCGCTGCGGCACGAGGACGTGATGATCGTCGCGCCCTACAACCTGCAGGTGCGGTGCCTGCGCGGGCGCCTGCCGGAGGCGGTGCGTGTCGGAACGGTGGACAAGTTCCAGGGCCAGCAGGCGCCGGTCGTCTTCTACTCGACGGCTAGCTCGAGCGGTGCCGAGATCCCGCGCGGGCTCGAGTTCCTGCTGTCGCGAAACCGGCTGAACGTTGCGATCTCGCGCGCCCAGTGCCTCGCATACCTTGTCGGCAGCCCGCGCCTGCTCGATGTCCTCTGCCGCACGATCGAGCAGATGCGGATGGCTAACGCTCTCTGTCGCGCCGCCGAGATGGCCGAGGGGCGGCCGGCAAGCGTGAGGCAGGCCTAAATCGAACTTCCACGACTGGCGTTTCCAAAAACGTTCTATGACGCCGTTTTGGTGCCAGCGGCGACAACTATCCGCGAAGAAAAAGTCTCCGATCTGCACGGAGTTCGTAGACGGGAGCGACGGGACTCGAACCCGCGACCTCCGGCGTGACAGACCACTTCAGCGGTCGCAGCGTGCACAACGATGCACACACGAGCGCACTGTTCATGCGGTTCTTTGGTGGCCTCCAGGTCGACTCTGCATGGCTACGCGGTGCGGCTCGAGACGTTTGCTGCCCATCTGCTGCCCGGTCGACATCTCGATGCTTGAGCGGAGGTCCGGCCGCGAATGTCGGCGGCAAAAAGGCACCTTTACCATTTCACGTCGAACCCATCCTTGTCGGCTAGATGTGTTCGGGGAGACCGAAGCGGCCGGGCAGCGCGGGGTCGGCGAAGAGGGTGATCTCGTCGACCTTGCTGCCGCTCAGGGCGAGGACCATCATGCCCCAGGGCTGCGAGCGCAGGTAGCAGCCGAACGCCGGCTGGCCGTTGGCGCGGGTCGGGCGTACCTGTAGCGGGGCGCCGCGGACCTCGGCGCCGTGGTCGAAGTACACTCCGATCGCTTCGTGTCCGATGAGTTCTCCCGGGCTCGGCGGCATGGTCACACGGGCGTCGGAGCTCAGCAGAGTCAGGAGACGTGCCGTGTCGCCGGTTTCGACGGCGTCGCTGAAGGTGGCGAGAAGGTTCCGTTCGGTCGGCGAGTCGGGCAGCGGCGCCTGCTCGCGTTCGAGGGTGTACGTGTCGAGCGTTGCGCGTGCGCGCTGGAGGGCGGCTTTGACCGACTGCGGCGTCGTCTCGAGGATCGAGGCGGCTTCGTCGGTGTGGAAGGCGAGCACGTCGCGCAGCACGAGCGCTGCGCGCTGCTTCGCGGGCAGCTGCTGCAGCGCGACGATGAACGAGAGCTGGATCGCTTCGCGCTGCTCGTAGCGGGCTTCAGGTCCGGGAGCGGGGTCCGGGAGCGCGCTGTCCGGGTAAGGCTCGAGCCAGCTGGGCTCGACGGCGCGGCGGGTTTTTGACGGTCTCATGGTGTTCTCCGTGGTTGGGCGGCGTCCGCGTTCGCGAATTGCGTTGAGGCTCCGGTTGGTTGCGATCCGGTAGAGCCAGGAGCGCAGCGGCGCCCGCTCCTCGAAGCCGTCGAGTCCGCGCCAGGCGGCGAGCAGCGTTTCCTGGACGAGATCCTCGGCGTCCTGCACGGAGCCGAGTAGCCGGTAGCAATGCAGTTGGAGCTCGCGCCGGAACGGCTCGACCAGCGTCGCGAACGCGCGCTCGTCACCTGCCTTGGCCCGCTCGAGATCGACGGTCATCGCGTCAATGACACCAGGTCCGTCGGAAATGGACCGGCGGTCCGTTTCGCGGCATCGGGGTGTCTTTGACTTCCACACAGCCGCGAATCGGAAATGAGCTGATGCAGAAGCAACCTACCGACCGCCCCGCGAATCACGCATGAGAGGAGAACTGATGAGCGCGTATTCGATCGTGAACCTGAAAGAGGAGGTCGAGGACTCTATGGGCGAGCGCGCGCCGGGGATCGAGGGGCGGTTCGCGCGCAAGCACCTCGACTCCGAGCACCTTGGCATCTCCTATCTGCGCTATGGCGCCGGCGTCCGCTCACCTTCGGCGCATAGCCATCGCGAGCAGGAGGAGGCCTACGTCGTCATCAGCGGCTCCGGACAAGTCAGACTCGACGACGAGATCCGCGAGCTCGGCTGCTGGGATGTCGTTCGCGTCAACCCCGCAACGGTGCGGGCGTTCGAAGCCGGAGACGACGGCCTCGAGCTGATCGCCGTCGGCTCCGATCGCCCAGACGGCGGCGACGGCGTCTTCGTAGACCCAGCCTGGATCGACTGAGCAGCGGCGTGCGCTCCCGGGAAGCACGGGACATGTTCGCCCGCCTCGCCGAGCTCTCCGTGCACGGAGCGAACGTGCAGGAAGGCCAGATCGTGCTGGTCCAGGCCGAGATCGGCCTCGAGGAGCAGGCGCGTGCGACCGCCGAGGCGGCCTATAAGCGCGGCGCTAAGTTCGTCGACGTCGCGTACTTCGATCCGTGGGTGAAGCGCGTGCGGATCGAGAGCGCCGACCCGGACACGCTCGACTTCGTCCCCCAGTGGTATGGCGAGCGTGTCCTCGAGCACGCCGAGCAAAATGGCGCGCGCATCTCGATGCGGAGCGTGACCGCGCCGAACGTGATGGACGGCCTCGATAAGTCGCTCCTCGGCAAGGACATGCTGCCGAGCGTGAAGGAGACACTCAAGGTCATCGACGAGCGCTCGACCAACTGGTGCTTCGTGCCGGGGCCGCATCCGGCGTGGGCGGCGCTGGTACATCCCGATCTGCCAGCCGACGAAGCGTATGAGCAGCTCTGGCGCGAGCTTGAGCACGTGCTGCGCCTCGACGATCCCGACCCGCTCGCCGCTTGGGACGAGCGGATGGCGGTGCTGAGCGACTACGCCGCGCGACTGACGGAGCGGCGGTTCGACGCGATCGAGCTGCGCGGGCCTGGAACCGAGCTCACCATCGGCCTACTGGCGACTGCGATCTGGTCGACTGCCGATTTCTCGACCGCGAAAGGGTTGCGGCATTTCTCGAACCTCCCGAGCGAGGAGGTCTTCACCACGCCGGACCCCGGTCGCACGAGCGGGCGGGTGACCGCGACGAAGCCGCTCGTCCTCGCCGACGGGACGATCATCCGCGGGCTCAGAGTTCGCTTTGAAGATGGCGTTGCGGTCGAGATCGATGCCGACGAAAACGCAGAGGCGCTGCGTGGCCTCATCGAGGTCGACGAGGGTGCCCGCCGGCTCGGTGAGCTCGCCCTCGTCGACGGCGAAGGGCGGATCGGCCCGCTCGACACTGCGTTCTATAACACCCTGCTAGACGAGAACGCATCGAGCCACGTCGCGCTCGGCAACGGCTTCCCGTTCCTGATCGAGGACGAGGACCGCAAGCGCGCCAACCCGAGCGCCCGGCACATCGACTTCATGATCGGCTCGGCCGAACTCGACGTCGACGGCGTCTCGCTCGATGGCGAACGGATTCCGGTGCTTCGAAACCTCGCTTGGCAGCTGCCAGCGAGAGAAGCGCCCGTGAGTGTTTCGAGCCACGGCGAGGGCTATCAGTGGTGATGCGCCGCGTCTCACAAGTCCTCTCGGGTTGGCGTACCGGGCTCCCTCGCCCCGTGCTCATCCTTCAGGCGGGAGACGCTCTCAACTACTTCGGTTACGGGCTCGTTCTTCCCTTTGAGATCATCTATCTGCACCAGGCACGTGGCTTCTCGACGTCGACAGCCGGATTGGTGCTGGCGACGACGATGGGGACGTCCGCAATCGTCACCCCGGCTACGGGAGCGCTGCTCGACCGCTACCCCGCCAAAGCGCTCGTGGTCGCAGGAAGCTTGGCGAGCGCACTTGGTTACGCCGGCTTCGCCTTCGTCGACCGTCCCTGGCAGGGCTTTGCCTACTCGGTTGTCAGCGGAGCCGGCCTCGGCGCCGCAGGGACGGCCAGTCGGACATTGGTCGTCAGGCTGGTCACGAAGGAGCAACGAGCGGCCGCCTTCGCGCTCAACCGCGTCACTGGCAACTTCGGGATTGGTGCCGGCGCGACCGTCGGCGGCTTCATCGTCGCAGCCGCACCGCAGCTCAGCACGTTCCAACTTCTCTATTTCTTCGACGCTGTCACCTACGCCGGATTCGCGCTGATTGTGCTCGCTGCCGTGCCGAGCCCGCGAGCCGAGATCGCCACGGCGACAGACGCCAACGGAACCGGCTTTCGCGCGGTCGCCCGCGATCGGATCTTCCTCATTGTGATCGCAGCCAACATCGTCCTCGTCGTCGTCGGCCACACCTTCTTCTCCAACATCCTGCCGCCGTTTGCAAAGGCGCATACACCGGTCGGCCCCGCCGAGATCGGGATCATCTTTCTGGTCAACACCGCCTTTGTCGTCATCGCGCAGATCCCGGCGGTGCGCGCCGTGGGACGGATGCGACGCACCCACGCTTTCGCAGCGGCAAGCGCGCTCTTTGCGGTTGCCCTGCTCGCGGTGTTGCCGGCGACGATCATCCACTCCAAGCTCGCTGCGACCAGTCTCCTCGTGGGCGTTGCGATCGTCTTTGCACTCGGCGAAATCGCACACACTCTCGTTCTCGGGCCGCTGGTCGCAGACATGGCTCCAGCCCATCTGCTCGGCCGCTACCTCTCTCTCTACACTCTGACCTTCACCGGCTCCCTGGCCCTCGGCCCGGCGATTGGCGGACTTCTCCTGCAGACCAGTCCAAACGTCATCTGGTGGGGTGGCGCGTTTGCCGCGCTGATGGCCGGAGCAGTCCTGCTTCGACTCGGCGGCCGCATTCCCGACCCGCTCGATGAAGCACCGTCAGGTCTGACGTCGGCGCCGGAGGCCGCGTGAGTTCCTGCCACGAGAATCTCACGGTTGCGTGCGAGTCTTGTCAGCCTCGCCTCGCGCTCGGTGCCATCGATGCGCTCGCGGTCCAACAGGCCTGGATGGAGTCCGAGAGCAGACGGCACCTCGATGACGCCGTTGGTGGGTCTCGCCGCGATCCGGCCGCGGCGCGTCAGGCGAAAGCTGCGGTGGCTGCTCTTCTCGCCGACCGAGGCGTACGAGCTGCGAAGTAGTGCTGCGGCTATCTCTAGCGAGAGCTTGGCGGACGGACCTGCCTCGCGTGGTGCTGTTCTTGCAGGCCGGGAATGCGTTCAGCTGGTTCGGCTACGGGCTGATCCTTCCGTTCGAGATCATCTACCTGCACCAGTTCCGCGGCTTCTCGACAGCGACCGCCGGCTTTGTGCTCGCCGCGATCCTGGGAGCTGGCACCCTCGTTACACCTCCCTCGGGAGCCCTGCTCGACCGCTTTCGCGCCAAGCCGATCCTGATCGCCGCCAATCTTGCGAGCGCGCTCGGCTTTGCCGGCTTCGCGTTCGTCGACCGGCCGTGGCAGGCGTTCGCTTGCGCAGTCATCGGCGGAGCCGGGGTCGGAGTGACCCGCACAGCGAACCAGACGTTGCTCATCCTCCTGATAACGCCAGAGCAACGTGCTGACTCGTTCGCGCTCGGACGCGTCGCACAAAACCTGGGCCTTGGTCTCGGCGCGACGGTCGCGGGTTTCGTCGTCTCCTCGGCACAGGACCTGCGATCGTTTCAGGCGCTTTATCTGATCGACGCGATCACCTACGCCGCGTTAGCGCTGGTGGTACTGGCGGTGGTGCCGAATCCACGCGGCGCGGCGGCACCCGACGTCGGCGGAGGAGGATTCCGGGCGGTCGCTCGCGATCGGAGATTCCTGATCCTCATCACGGCGAACTTCGTCCTGATCATCGCCGGCTACGCGCTGTTCGCGAACATCCTGCCGCCGTTTGTGAAAGCGCATACGCGAGCCGGACCCGGCGCCATCGGGCTCCTCTTTCTCTTCAACGCGTTGGTCATCGTGATCGCGCAACTCCCCGTAGCGCGCGCTTTCAAGCCGCTGCGTCGCGCGCAGGTATTCGTCGCAGCGAGCGCGTTCTTTGCCATCGGACTCCTCGGCGTCTTGCCGGCGACGCTGATCCACTCGGAGCTCGGAGCGTCCGCGCTCCTGTGCGGCGTCTCAGTCGTGATCGCGATCGGCGAGTGCGTCCACTCCGTCGTCCTCGGACCACTCGCCGCCGACCTCGCTCCCCCGCATCTCCTCGGCCGCTACATCTCGGTCTTCAGCCTGATGGTGACCGGAGGCTTCGCCGTCGGCCCGGCCATCGGCGGCGTGGTGCTCGCGTACTCACCCGACGCCGTCTGGTGGGGCGGCGGCCTCGTCGTCGCGGTGGTCGGAGCGGGCTTTCTCTTCGCCGGCGATCGCGTCCCCGACAAGCCGTTGGCCTCGACCGAGTCAGCGGCTCCGCCCGGTGACCCCATGCCTGAAGCGGCGTGACGCTTGCCTCGCCGGCACGCCGTCCTAGCGCTCGTCGTCGCCGTCTGTTGGGCGGTGAACTTCGTCGTCATTGACATCGGCCTCGAATCGTTCCCGCCCCTTCTCTTTGCCGCGCTGCGCTTCGGACTGACCGCTGTTCCTGCGATCTTCTTCGTGCCACGGCCGGACGTGCGCTGGCGGGCGGTTGTCGCCGTCGGTCTATTCATCGGTGTCGGGCAGTTCGGGGTTCTCTTCGTGGCGATGAACATCGGTCTGCCTGCGGGACTGGCGTCCGTGATCGCGCCTCTTCAACCGGTCTTCACTATCCCGCTCGCCGTCGTCGCACTCGGCGAGCGCCCAAGCCTGCGCCAAGTCATTGGCGTCTCGCTCGCCATCGTCGGTCTGGGCACGATCGCTGCCGGTCGCGCCCACGGCGTCCCTCTGCTGGCAGTCGCACTCGGTGTCGCCTCGGCGGCCGCGTGGGGCTGCGGGAATGTGGTGACCCGAGCGGCCGGGGCAAAACGGCCTTTCTCGCTGCTCGTATGGTCGAGCCTCGTCGCACCGGTACCCCTACTCGGGCTCTCCCTGATCTTCGAGGGGGTCGGACATTGGCAGAGCGCGGCATCTTCGGTCGGTGTGTCCGGGATGTCCGCCCTCGCCTACGTCGTCATCGTTTCGACGTTCTTCGGCTACGGCACCTGGTACCGGCTACTCTCGCGCTACCCAGCGTCGACCGTTGCCCCTTTCACGCTGCTCGTACCGGTCGTCGGGATCCTCACCGCATGGCTCGTGCGCCGCGAGCACCCGACCTGGGGCGAGCTGCTCGGATCCTTAGTCGTCTTGGTAGGCCTCGCGCTCGCGCTCGGGGTCGTCGACGCGCTCGAGGTTCCTCGGCGGACCGCCGCCCGCGTGCCGGCGCCGACACCCAGGAACTGATGCCCCGAGGATTCGTCCCCTATCAATCTAGAGCGACCGGGAGGTGTGTATGCAGAACTACGACATCAGATATGACGACAAGTACGGTCAGCTTGCGCAGATCGACGTAGCCGCAGAGGGCGCGGGGTATGAGCCGTGGGTGAATCAGACTCTCACGACCGTGAATGACTCCGTCGTCCGACTTGCCGTGATCGAAGGCGAGCTTGTCGACTGGCACAGCCACGAGCACGAAGACGAGTTCTTTCTCGTGCTCGAGGGAAAGCTCGAGCTCGAGGTGGAGGGGCGGGAGCCATTCGTCCTCGGTGTGAACCAGGGCGTGACGATCCCGCGTGGCGTCCTTCACCATCCGCGTGCGCACGGGCGCACGGTCTTGCTGATGGTCGAGCCCGCCACGGTGATCCCGACCGGGAACGATTGACCTGAGGGGATCGCGCCGAAAGGCCGCAACGGAAGCGCGCTCGCGCGTGGGGGTGGAGCACCTGTGACAGGTCTTTGCTGCCCATCTGCTGCCCGAGACCCTTCCAAGTGAGTTACTTACTGGAAATGCTGCGCAAGACCAGCGGCGTGGTCATTGGCCTATCGAATCGCCAGGCGACGGATACCCCCATTTGCAGGCATTTCGAAGACGGGAGCGACGGGACTCGAACCCGCGACCTCCGGCGTGACAGGCCGGCGTTCTAACCAACTGAACTACGCCCCCAGGCGGCGGGCATTGTAGCGCCGGGGTCGTCGTTAGCCTCCCGGCGTGACGCGCATCGACTGGCTCGCGCTCGCGTTCGTGGCGCTCATGGCGCTCTACGGCCTGCGCAAGGGATTGATCGCGAGCGCGCTCTCGGCCGCGGGGGTGATCGGCGGCGCGATCGTCGGAGCGCGGCTCGCCCCGCATCTTCTCTCCGGCGGCTCGCGCTCGCCGTACACGCCGGTCGCGGCGCTCGGAGGGGCGATCGTGTTCGCGATCGTGCTCGAGGCCGTCGGGAGCCTCGCCGGCGCGACACTGCGCTCGGGGCTCCGTCTTCCGCCGCTTCGGGCGTTGGACTCCGCCGGCGGGTTCGTCCTGGGCGCGGCGTCCGGGCTCGCGATCGTCTGGGTGCTGGGCGCGGCGGCGCTCCTGCTTCCCGGACAGAAGACCCTTCGTCGCGACGCGCAGCGCTCGCTCGTCGTGCGACGGCTGGACGCGATCGCGCCGCCGCGGCGGCTGCTCGAGGCCCTTGCGCGCGTCGACCCGTTTCCCTCGATCGCCGGGCCGATCGCGGGCGTCGCGCCGCCCGACCCTCGGCTCCTTCGCGCCGCGGGGGTGCGGGCCGCCGCGCCCAGCGTGGTCCGCGTGGTGGGAACGGCGTGCGGTCTCTCGGTCGAGGGCTCGGGGTGGGTCGCGCGGCAGGAGCTCGTAGTCACGGCCGCGCACGTCGTGGCGGGAGAGCACGACACCGCCGTCCAGCTCTTCGGCACAGGTTCGGCGCTGCACGCGATTCCCGTCGCGGTCGACGCGCGGAACGACGTGGCCGTCCTGAGGGTGCCAGGCCTTCGTGCGCAGCCTCTGCGCTTCGCCGACCCGCGGCCGGGCGCCGCGGTCGTGCTGCTCGGCTACCCCGGCGACGGGCCCTTCGACGCGAAGCCGGGCCGGATCGGGCGTACCGTGACCGTGCTCAGCCAGGACGCCTACGGCCATGGCCCAGTGGCGCGGACGATCACCAGCGTCCGCGGAGAGGTCCGTCACGGCGACTCCGGAGGCCCGGCCGTCGATGCCGCCGGCCGTGTGCAGACGACGATCTTCGCCGCGCGCGTCGGCTCGACGGGCGGCTACGGCGTGCCCCCGGCCGCGGTTCGCCAAGCGCTCGCAGGCGCCCGCGGCCCGGTCTCGACCGGTCCCTGCTCCGGCTAAGCGTCGAGCAGCTCCAGCACGCGCAACGGCTGGCGGTACGGGACGACGAGGTAGACGCCCGCCACGCGGTCGCGGGCCTCGCGGAGCAGGCGCTTCGCGTGCGCCATGCCCACGTCGGCCGCGTCGGCGCCGGCGTCTCGCAGGGCGTCCTGGAGCGCGTCGGGGACGATGATCCCGGGCAGCTCGTTGTGGAACCGGAGCGCCAGCCGGTAGCTCCACAGCGGGCATATGCCGAGGAGCAGCGGGATCGGCGGTGACCCGCCGATCCGATCGAGGAACCGGTCGAGGTAGTCGAGGTCGAAGAGGAGCTGGGTCATCGCGAACCTCGCGCCGGCCTCGATCTTCTGCCGGAAGCGGTCGAGCTCGAAGTCGAGGTCGTCCGCGGAGGGGTTCACGGCGACGCCGATGTAGAACGACGTCGGCGCGTCGATCGGGCGGCCGTTGACGTCCTCGCCGCGGTTCAGGCTCGCCATGAGGCGCGTGAGGCCGATCGAGTCGACCTCGTAGATCCCGCGCGAGCCCGGGTAGTCGCCGACCTCGGGCGGGTCGCCGGTGACGGCGAGGATGTTGCGGAGGCCCTCGGCCTGCGCGCCGAAGAGCATCGACTCCAGGCCCATTACCGTCGTGTCCCGGGTGGTCAGGTGCGGGATGGTCTCGATCCCGCAGGCGCGCTCGATCGCGGCGGAGGCGATGAGCGCGCTCATCCCAGCGCGCGCGCCCGCGTTGTCGTTCAGGTCGACGAAGCCGACGCGGCCGGAGTCCTTCAGCGCGCGCGCGACCTCGATCAGGCCCATCACGTTGGAGCCGAGCGGCGGGTCGAGCTGCGCGGAGACGACCCACTCCCCGGCCCGCAGCGCCTGCTCGAGCTGCGACTCGCCCTGCTCTTCGCCGAGCGAGACGACGAGCTCGCGCTCCTCGAAGTGGAGCGCCGCCCTCGGCGTCCGGTCCTCGTCGACCGCGGCGCGGATGGCGGCGATCTCCGTCGGCGTCGTGCCACAGCAGCCGCCGATGACGCGGGCCCCGAGGTCGCGCGCATGGGCGGCGAACTCCGCGAAGTAGTCGGGCGTCGCGTGCGGGAAGATGACGCGGCCCCCGGCCAGGCTCGCGAGGCCGATGTTGGGCAGCGCCGCGAGCGGCAGGCCGTCGGTCTGGAACTGCTCCAGCGCGGCGAGAGCGGCGAGGAGGCCCGCGCCGTGGTTCGCGCCGATCGCGGCCACGTCCAGGCCGGCGAGGCGCTCGGCGGCGTCGCGCGCGGTCACGCCCGCCAGCGTCTCCGCGCCCTCGTCGAAGGTGAGCAGCGCGACGACGGGCAGGCTCGAGACCGACCGGACGGCCTCGATCGCGTCCACGAGCTCGTCGAGGTCGTAGAACGTCTCGACCATGAACAGGTCGGCGCCTCGGCCCTCGAGCACGGAGGCCTGGTCGGCGAAGAGCTGGCGGCGCTCGTGGGAGGGGAGCGGGTCGCCGAGCGGGCCGATCGAGCCGGCGACGAAGACCTCGCGCCCGGTCACCTCGCGCGCGTTGCGGGCGAGCTTCACGGCGGTCGAGTTGATCCGCTCGAACTCGTCCTCGAGGAAGTAGTGCGCGAGCTTGCGGCGGTTTGCGCCGAAGGTGTTCGTCTCGATGAGCTCCGCGCCCGCGTTGATGAAGCCGACGTGGAGCGAGACGACCGCGTCGGGCGCGCGGAGGTTCGCCTCTTCGGGGCAGCGCAGGCGCGGCACCGCGCTCGAGACGAGCGCGCCCATCCCGCCGTCGGCGACGATCGGCGGGCCGCTCCCGAGGCGCTCCAGGAACCGGTTCGCCACGCCGCCACTGTACTGCCGGCCTCAGCCGGTCCAGTGAAGCGGCGCAGTCAAGCGCAGAACGGGTGATGGATGAAGTGGGGGGTCGTCGCGATACTCGGACTACGAACGCGAAAGGCCCCGATGCGGCGGGGGCGACGCGAACGAAGCGATCACCGGGCGGCCCCGATGCGGCGGGGGCCAAACGGAATGAAGAGGCCTCCATGCGGCGAGGCTCCCCCTTCATCGCAAGTCTCGAGCGGAACCGGGCGGCGGTTCCGCTCGAGGTGTTTCTGCGGTCGGCCCGACCGGTCGGTTCAGACGGACGCGCAGGCTGGGCCTGCACGTCCTGATGGCGGCACCGCAAGCGGTGCCTCGGTCGCAAGCCTCGAGCGGAACCGGGCGGCGGTTCCGCTCGAGGTGTTTCTCCAGGCGGCTCGACCGGCCGTTTCAGACGGACGCGCAGGCTGGGCCTGCACGTCCTGACGGCACCGCAAGCGGTGCCTCGGTCGCAAGTCTCGAGCGGAACCGGGCGGCGGTTCCGCTCGAGGTGTTTCTGGACCTGCATACCGCTCGTGGCCGTAACCGCCACGTGCTGCAGGAACGGCTCGAGCGGGACGGCTTCGCCGTCGTCGAGGACGCGCTCGACCTTGACGCTGTCGCACGGCTGACCGCCGCGGTCGAGCGCGTCCGGCGCGCGGAGTCGCCGAACGGCCACGCGTTCCACCGCCTGGCCTTCCTCGGGCTCGACGACGCCTTCCTCGAACTCGTCGACCACCCGGCGGTCCTGCCGATCGTCCTCGACGTCCTCGGCTGGAACATCTACGTCTACCACTGCCACCTCGACGTGCATCCACCGCTCGCGGCCGACGCCGAGCCGCAGTGGCGCTGGCACCAGGACGGTGGCCGCCAGAATGTCGAGGTCGAGTCGCCGCGGCCGCGGCTCTCGCTCAAGGTGGCCTGGTTCCTGACGGACGTGCCCACCGCCGTGCACGGCGCGCTCCGGGTCGTCCCCGGCAGCCACATGCGCGACGTCCTCACGCGCGACCGCGAACCTGACGACGCCGTCCCGCTCCTCGTCCGTGCGGGAACCGCCGTCGTCCTCGACCGGCGGCTGTGGCACGCGCGCGGGGACAACCACTCCGATACGACCCGGCGCGTCCTCTTCTACGCCTACACGCACCGCTGGATCCGGCCGCGGGATGACCTGGGGATCGACGAGGAGCGCGTGGCGGGCCTCGAGCCGGTCCGACGGCAGCTCCTCGGCTGGGGCACGAGCGCGATCGGCCACTGGATCCCGACCGAGGAGGACGTCCCGCTCCGAGACGCGATAGAACACCGGCCGTGCGCGTCCTCGTCATCAGCGACATGGAGGGCGTCGCCGGGATCGTGAAGTGGCAGCAGACGTCGGGCGGCGACCCGATGTACGAGGAGGGCCGGAGGCTCTACACCGAGGAGATCAACGCGGCCGTCCGCGGCGCGAAGGCCGCCGGTGCGACCGAGATCGTCGTCATGGACTGCCACGGCGCGGGCAAGGGCTGGAACTTCAACTCGCTGATCCCCGAGCTCCTAGACCCGGCGTGCGAGTTCGTCGTCCAGGAGCACTGGACGGAGTACACGTCCTTCCTCGAGGAAGGCTGCGACGCGGCGCTCTTCGTCGCGATGCACGCGCGCGCGGGAACGCCCGACGGCGTCCTGAACCACACGGTCTCCGGGCAGAAGTGGTCGAACCTGCGCTTCAACGGCATGCTCGTCGGGGAGACGGGGATCAACGCCGCGCTCTGCGGCACGTGGGGCTGTCCGGTTCTTCTGGTCACCGGCGATCGAGCGACCTGCGAGGAGGCGCGCGAGCTGCTCGGCGCGGGCCTGACGACAGTGGCCGTGAAGGAGGGCCTCGGCCGCTTCAGCGCGCGGCAGATCCCGCCCTCGCGGGCGCGTGAGCTGATCGAGGAGGGCGCGCGGAAGGCGCTCGGCGACCTGCGCGCCGTCGAGCCGTACGACCCGGGCCGTCCGTGCGAGATCGAGGTCGAGCTGACGACCACCGACGCGGCGGACGAGTATCGCTACAAGCAGGGCGTCGAGATCGTCGAGCCGCGGAAGATCGTCTCCCGCGCCGAGGACTGGTGGACCGCCTGGCGGCAGTTCTTCTTCTAGGTCGCCGGGCGCGGTTGCGCGTAATGCCGCGTGCCCTGATGATGCCTGCGTGACTGTCATCCCGAAATTCCAGACGTGCCCCCGCGACCGCGAGCGCATACCGACGCAGTTCGAGGGACAGGACGACGAGATCAGGTTCCCGGGCGTGCATGTGTGCTCGAAAGGGCATGCCTTCCTGACGCGGCTCGATCCGAGGCCGGGCGCGCCGACGATCGATACCGCCGACGTCAAGCGCGTTGACTAGTCGCCGAGAGCCTTAGGTACCAGCTAGGTCGCCCGAACGACGCCGAGCTCTTCGACGAGCGTGAAGAACGCCGCCGCGAATGGCGCCTCCGCCGTCCGCTCACGCACCCAGTCCCAGTCGATCTGCTCGCGGAGCGAGCGCGCGATCTCCAGGCAGCCGCCGAAGTCGGGCTCCTGCTCGTTGAGCGCCAGGAGCTTCGTCACCATCACGTCGTCGAGGCTCGCGACCGGCATCTTCACCGCGGCGACCTCGAGCTCGTCCGCCCGGGCGAGGAGCTCGTCGTCCACGGGGCCGCTCGCGGGATTGAAGATCAGGTCGACGAGCAGGTCGCCGTCGTAGGCCTTCACGAGCCACTCCTCGACCGGCCTCTCCGTGCGGAAGCCCGCGTCGGCCAGCGCGGCGAGAGCGCGTTCCGCGTCCTCGGGCTTCACGAAGAAGTCGATGTCGTGCTCGGTCTTCGGCCCGCCGCGGACCCACGAGGCGAGGCCGCCGCCGAGCGCGTACCGCACGCCCGCGTCGCGGAGCGCGGCGCCCGCCTTTCGCGTCGTCTCGACGAGCCGGTCGAACTCCTCCTCGCCGGGCATGGCCGCGAGCTACCCGGGCTTGGAGAGCGCGAATCACGGGCACCATGTCGGCGTGGACGACAAGCGCACGATCCGGATCGCCGCCGCGGGCGACGTGCACGCGAGCGAGGCGCATCGCGAGCGCGTCGAGTCGGCCTTCGCCGAGATCGACGGCGAGGCCGACCTGATCCTGCTCGCGGGCGACGTCACGACCCAGGGCGATCCCGAGGAGGCACGCGTCCTCGCCGACGCGTGCGAAGGGCTCCGCACGCCCGTCTACGCCGTGCTCGGCAACCACGACCACCACCTCGGGCGCGGACACGAGGTGGCGGACGCGCTCCGCAGCGCAGGCGTTCTCGTCCTCGACCGCGACTGGGCGATCGCGGAGGTCGAGAGCGTGGACGTCGGGATCGTCGGCGCCAAGGGCTTCGTCGGCGGGTTCGCGGGCTCGTCGCTCCCCGACTTCGGCGAGCCGCTGCTTCGGGAGGTGTACGCCGA
Source organism: Actinomycetota bacterium (assembly GCA_005885565.1). Taxonomy (GTDB): domain Bacteria; phylum Actinomycetota; class Thermoleophilia; order Gaiellales; family Gaiellaceae; genus AC-50. The sequence continues at coordinate 13,208 of VAXK01000202.1, read as the reverse complement.
GACGACCGCCGAGACGGACGCGATCGGCGACGGCCTCAAGGCGGTGGCGCACTGCCCGCTCCGCATCGTCCTGCTGCACTACGCGCCCGTCGAGGGCACGCTCGAAGGCGAGCCGCCGGGGATCTGGACCTACCTCGGCTGCGCGAGGCTCGGGATCCCGATCGCGGAGCACCTCCCCGACCTCGTCCTGCACGGCCATGCCCACGCGGGGAGGTTCGAGAGCTCGATCGCGGAGACGCCGGTCTACAACGTGGCCGTGCAGGTGACCGGGCGCGACTTCTACGTCTTCGAGCTCGAGGCGACACCCGGGCGCTCCGAGGTCGAGGTCGACGCCCCGCCTGCGTAGGCTCTCGATCGTGGCCCACGTCGCCTGGCTGACGATCGCGCCCGTCAAGGGGCTCGCTCTCGTCGAGCTCGAGGAGATCGCGCTCGGACGCCGCGGGGTCGCCGACGACCGCCGCTTCCACGTCGTCGACGCGCACGGCCGGCGGTACGGGCTGCTCCGGGACGGGCGGCTCGGGCTCGTCCGTCCGGCCTACCACGCCGCGCGCGAGCGCCTCGAGCTCGCGTTCCCCGACGGCTCGGTCGTCGTCGGCGAGGTGGAGCTCGACGGGGAGGTGACGACCGACTTCTTCGGCCGTCCGGTCGAGGGGCGCCTCGTCCGCGGGCCCTGGAACGAGGCGCTGTCGGCGCACGTCGGGCGGCCGGTGCGGCTCGTCCAGACGAAGGAGCCGGGCTCCGGAGTCGATCGTGGGGGCGGGCCGGTGACGATGCTGTCGGAGGCGTCGCTGGAGAAGCTTCGCCGGCGCGCGGGCCCCGACGAGCGGGTCGATCCGCGGCGCTTCCGGATGCTGATCGGGATCGGCGGCGTCGCCGCGCACGAGGAAGACGGATGGCTCGGGCGCCGCGTCCAGGTCGGCGAGGCCGTCGTGCTCCTGCACGAGCAGGTCGCGCGCTGTGCGATCACCACCCAGAACCCGAAGACCGGCGTCCGCGACTTCGACACGCTGCGCGAGATCAAGGCCTACCGCGGCGTGCGCGACCGAAAGGAGATCGACTTCGGGGTCTTCGGCGCCGTCGCGGAGCCGGGGCGGGTGCGCCTCGGTGACGCGATCGAACCGCTTGCAGACTTTTGATTGTTTCGTAACAAGGTAGGCGTAGCCTCGTGTCATGTGGAGCGCGCTGGCTGCGGCTGTCGTCCTCGGCTCCAGTCACGCTTCCGCCTCGCCTCCGAGCCGCATCGTCTTCGCGAGCTCCCGCACAGGCGTCTCGCAGCTCTACTCCGTCGAGCCCTCGGGAACGGGGCTCGCGCAGTTGACCTTCGGCGCCGGCGGCTGGCAGCAGCGGCAGCCTTCGCCGGACGGCCGCTACGTTGCGGCGCTGCGCCGGTCGGAGCTCTGGGTGATGCGGGCGGACGGCAGCGGCGCCCGGCTCGTCGCCTCGAACGTGGACTACGACCCGACGGAGGCGAACCTGACCGCCGTCTCCTGGTCTGGCAACTCGCGCCGACTCGCCTACCGAGGGAGCGACTGGAACATCTGGACGGTGGCGGTGGCAGGCGGACCGCCGCGGCGGGTGTCCCGCGGGAGCGACGCCGGCTGGCCGAGCTTGTCGCCCGACGGGCGCTCGGTCGCGTTCGTCCACTACGGCAAGCCCGGCGTCAGGCTCGTCGTGCTGCGGAACCGCCACGAGCACGTCGTCGCGAGGGGCGTCAAAGGCTTTCCGGCCTGGTCTCCGGACGGCAGGTCGATTGCGATCCAGGAAGACGCCGAGCTCGACCTCTTCAGCCCGACGGGTCGGCTTCAGCGCGCCTTCCTCGTGGGGAGCACGAGCGACTGCCTTACCGACTGCGTACCGCCCCCGCTCGCCTGGTCGTACGACAGCCGTCGCCTCGCCTACGTGGAAGCCGACGCGATTCACGTCCTGCAGCGCTCGGGCAACGGAGTGTGGGCGCTCGCCGTCAAGGGGCTGGTGAAGGGCCTTGCCTTCTCGCCGGGCGGGAACGCGCTCGCCGTCGCCACCACCGCCGGAATCGGGACGGGCGCGCTCGACGACCAGGTCCGGATCCTCGTGCCCTTCGGGCCCGGCGAGGCGCAGCCCGGGATCGGCTGGTCGCCGGCACCTCCCGGAGGCTCGTACCGGCCGCCCGAGGACGCGTCGCTCGTGCGCATCTCGGCGCGCGAGCTCGAGGCCCGTGTTCCGATCACGAAGCTCTCGGCCGACGGCGATCGCGTCGGCTACTGGCTCTGCCCGCACAGCCTCGGGGCCTGGCGGCCGGGAGACGCGCGGCCGCTCGCCTTCGGCGGATCGACCCGCGCCGCCTGCTCTGGTCCGCCGCCGACGGCGGGATTCGGGATCTACGTCTTCGACTTGTCGTTTGCCGGCGACCGGCTCGCGTACCTCACCGAGTGGGACGCGAACGAGATCCACACCGCGCTGATGCTCACGACGCTCGACCGCACGGACGACGGCGTCGAGATCGCCGAAGGGGCCGCGAGCCGGGACTTCCCCCTCGCGCTCGGCGACCTCGCCGGCGGCGGCTTGACGCTCGTCTACGGCTTCCGCGAGCCGCAGGTCACCTCGCCGCATCCCGCTCCCGAAGCGATCTGGCGGATCGACGGGACAAAGCCCGTGCAAATCACGCACGGCCCCGACGACCTCCAGCCGCTCGCCGTCGACCAAGGCCGCATCGTTGCCCGCCGCCCCGACGGTTCGCTCGAGTTGCTCGACGTCGACGGCGGCGTGTTGCGGAGCTTCGACGTGCCGGCGCTCGGCGCCGTCCTCGAAGGTGACGACCTCGTCGTGCTCGTCCAGGGCGAGTTGCGCGACTACAGCCCCTCGACCGGCAAGCTCCTCTCCGTGTGGCCGCTCCCGGACGTCCCGAGCGCCGGCCGTTGCCGTCTCACCTCGTGCCCCGGGATCCGGCTGACGCTCGACGACGCCGCGCGCGGGGTCGCGGTCTACACGCTCGACGGCGTCGTCCACCTGCTCCGCCTCCGCGACGGCGAGGACAAGACGGTGCCGGGTGCGACGACGGCCGAGCTCACCGGCGCCGGCCTCTTCTACGCCTACCCGGGCGAGGATCCCTGGCCGGGCCGGATCCGCTTCGTGCCCTTCGACGAGCTGCCGCTCTGATGTGGGGAGCGCTGGCTGCGGCGGTCGTCCTGGGCTCGAGCTCGGCCCCGGCCACGCAGCCGAGCCGCATCGTGTTCGCGAGCTCGCGCACGACGGTCTCGCAGCTGTACTCCGTCGAGCCGTCGGGCCGAGGGCTCGCGCAGCTGACCTTCGGGGCCGGCGACTGGCTGGCGCCTTTGCCGTCCCCGGACGGCCGCTTCGTCGCCGCGTTCCGGGGCAACGAGCTGTGGCTGATGCGGGGCGACGGCCGCGACGCGCGGTTGCTCGCCCAGGCCGGCCAGGCCATATTTGATAGCCCCTCGTGGTCGCGCGACTCGCGTCGGCTCGCCTTCGCAAAGGACGGGGCGATCTGGACGATCGCGGCCGCCCGTGGGCCGCCGAGGCAGGTGACGCACGGGGTTGGCGACAGCGAGCCGACCTTCTCGCCCGACGGCCGCTCGATCGCGTTTCTCCGCCCGGACAGCTACGGCGACGGCGACATGCTCGTCGTCCGGCGACGCGGTCGCGAGAGGGTCGTCACCCACGAGGTGTCGGGCAGGCCTGCCTGGTCGCCGGACGGGAGGTGGATCGCGGTCATCGCCGCAAGGTCTTTGACCATCGAGCTCGTCCGGCCGAGCAGCGGCGCGCACAAGGTCGTCGTCAACGATTGCGGCTGTGCCCTTACTGGGGGCGCGTGGTCGCCCGATAGCCGCCGCCTCGCCTACGTCAACGGCGAGGGCATCTACGTCGTGGAGCGGTCGGGTCGCCGCTGGCGGCAGCGGCTGCTCGCCGCGCCGCCCGGGCAGGGGTTCGCGTGGTCGCCCCGCGGGAAGGCGATCGGGTTCGCGACCGACTCCGGGGTGGAGATCGTCTCGCTCGCCGGCGGGGTCCGGACGCTTGTCCCCTTCCGGCCACACGAGGCGCTGTGGGGAGTCGGCTGGTCCTGGGCGGCAACCGATCTCGCGTACCAGAAGCCCGAGGAGGTGCTCTTCCTCGTGCAAGTCTCGCCGCGCGAGCTCGAGGCACGCGTCCCGATCCAGCAGCTCTCCGCGGACGGCGACCGGGTCGCCTACTTCCTCTGTCCGCACATCTTCGGTACCTGGCGGCCCGGCGAAGGGCAGCCGCTCTTCCCGGGCCGCACGACCCTCCTCGCCTGCCGGCCTCCGGAAAACGAGTTCGTCAACTACGTCAGCGACTTGGCCCTCGCCGGTGACCGGCTCGCATATCTCACCAGCGTGGCCGCGAACAGCGTCTGGACGAGGCTGATGCTCACGACGTTCAATCCGTGTTGCGAGAGCGAGGGCGGCACGATCGTCGAGAACGGCGCCCATTACGACTGGCGCCCGGCGCTCGACAACGTCGTCGGCGCCGGGACGACCATCGTCTACGGCTCGCGGGCGGGGCTCGACACGTCGACGCAGGGTCCCGAGACCATCTGGCGCCTTGACGACTACAAGCCTGTGCAGATCACGTCCGACGCGGAGGATCTTCAGCCGCTCGCGGTCGGCGAGGGCCGCATCGTCGCCAGGCGTCCCGACGGCTCGCTGGAGCTCATCGACCTCGAAGGCGGCGTCCTACGAACGCTCGACGTGCACGCGCTCGGCGCCGTGCTTGCCGGTGGCGACCTCGTCGTGCACGTCGCGGGCGAGCTCCGCGACTACAGCGCCTCGACGGGCGAGCTCCGGTACGTCTGGCCGCTCCCGGACGTGCCCAGCCTGACGCTCGACGACGCGGCGCGCGGGGTCGTCGTCTACACGCTCGACGGCGTCGTCCACTTGCTTCGGCTGAGCAGCGGCGCCGACGTGACGGTGCCGGGCGCGACGGCCGCCGAGCTCACCGACGCCGGCCTCTTCTGCGCCTACCGCGGTGAGGATCCCTGGCCGGGACGGATTCGCTTCGTCCCGTTCGACGAGCTGCCGCTCTAGCGTGTTTGCCCCTCTCGTCGCGGCGGTCGTCGTGAGCTTGTGGCCGAGTCCGACCCCGGTCGGACCGCCCAACCGGATCGTGTTCGCGAGCGCCCGCACCGGGGTCGCGCAGCTGTATTCCGTAAAGCTCTCGGGAAGAGGGCTCGCGCAGCTCACCTTCGGTGCGGGCAACTGGGGCTTTCCCGTGCCGTCACCGGACGGCCGCTTCGTCGCGGCGTTCCGCGGGCCGGATCTGTGGCTCGAGTACACCGGCGCTCTCATCGCGGGGCCGCGGCCGGAGCTGTGGGTGATGGGGGCGGACGGCAGCAACGCTCGGCTCCTCTCGAAGAACGCCGAGGACGTCTCCTGGTCTCCCGACTCGCGTCGGCTGGTCTACACGACGAGCCGCGGCATATGGACGGTGGCGGTGGCGGGCGGGCCGCAGCGGCGAATCACGCACGGGCGCCTCGGCTCGTCGCCGAGCCTCTCGCCGGACGGCCGCTCGATCGCGTTCGTCCGCGACTCCTTTGCGGGCGGGCTGCTCGTCGTCCGCCGGAACGGCCGTGAACGAGTTGTCGCGCGGCACGTCTGGGGGCTCCCGGTCTGGTCCCCGGACGGGCGATGGATCGCGCTCCGCGACTTCAACACGGTGCGGGTCGTCCGGCCCACAGGCGGCGTGGTGCAGATCCGCTCGGTCGTCCCGAGGTACTGCATCACCGCCTGTATCCGGCCCGGGATCGCGTGGTCGCCCGACAGCCGCCTCCTCGCCTACGAGGACCACAGGGGGATCGAGGTCGTCGCGCGCTCCGGCGGCGCGGCGCGGCTGCTCGTCGAGGGGGCCACTCAGGGTCTTGCCTGGTCACCGCACCGAGGCGCCGTCGCCTTCGCCACGACCGGAGGCGTCGGCGTTGCGACGCTCCACGGCCCGATCGAGAGGCTCGTCAGCTTCGGGCCCGGCGAGGCCATGCCCGGACTCGCCTGGTCGCCCATCCGGGCCGACCTCCGCTACCACAGGCCCGAGGAGACGCCGCTCGTGCGCGTCTCGGCGCGCGAGCTCGAGGCACGGGTGCCGATCAAGCAGCTCTCCGCCGACGGCGACCGCGTGGCTTACTGGCTCTGCCCGCATAGCCTCGGGGTCTGGCGACCGGGCGACACACAGCAGGTCGCTCTGGGCCCGGCTACGCTCGCGGCCTGCCGCATTCCGAGTGAGCCGACGTGGCCCGGAAGCACCGTCTACGACCTCGCGCTCGCCGGCGACCGGCTCGCCTACCTCTCCGTCTTCGGCGGGAACTCGACCGTGTGGGAGCTCTGGCTGACGAGCCTGCACCGCCGCGACGAAGGCGTCAAGGTCGACACCGGCGCCCAAACCACAGGCGAGTTGCTCCCCCCGAGGCTCGGCAACGTGATCGGCAGCGGGCCCGCGCTCGTCTACGGCGCGCACAACCGTGACATCACGTCGCGGCCGGGGCCCGAGTCGATCTGGCGGCTCGACGGCACAACGCCGATGGAGGTCGCGAGCGCATCAAAAGACCTCAGGCCGCTTGCCGTCGACGAAGGGCGGATCGTCGCGCGACGTGCTGACGGCGCGCTGGAGCTGTTCGACCGCGTCGGCTACGTGCTGCGGACGTTCGACGTGCGAGCGCTCGGGGCCGCCCTCGCGGGACACGACCTCGTCGTGCTCGTTCATGGTTGGCTCCGCGACTACGGCGCCGCGACGGGCAAGCTCCTGCACGCCTGGCCGCTCCCGAACGTCCCCAGCTCCGGCCACTGCCTGCTCTACTCCTGCCGCGGGATCCGACTGACGCTCGACGACGCGGCGCGCGGGGTTGTGGTCTACACGCTCGACGGCAAGGTCCACCTGCTCCGGCTCCGCGACGGCGCCGAGGCCACGGTGCCGGGCGCTCGGAAAGCCGAGCTGACGGACGCGGGCCTCTTCTACAGCTTCGCCGGCAAGAAGCCGTGGCCGGGTCGGATCCGCTTCGTGCCCTTCGCGGAGCTGCCGCTCCGCTAGGACCGCTCGAGCGTCGCGTGGCGGCGGCTCTGCACCTCGAACCAGCGCAGCAGGCCGTAGCCGGCGAGCCCGTAGATCGCGCCGACGAGCAGCTCGGCGCCGACGAGGCCGCCCACGTCGCCGAGGCTTGCGCCGGCCGCGAGCTTACGGGCGGCCGCGATCGCGTGCGTGAACGGCATCCCCTGGGCGGCGGTGCTCATCCAGCCGGGGAGCGCGTCGAGCGGCACGTTTGCGCCGGTGAAGATCAGCAGGAAGCCGAAGATCGCGTTCGAGAGGACGGCGTTCTCGCGGATCCGCAGGCTGAGCGCGGCGTTCATCAACCCGAGCCCGGTGCAGGAGAACGACGCGATCAGGACGACGAGCGCGAGCGGCGCCAGCGACGACGCCGGCAGATGGACTCCGAGGATCAGGCTGCCGGCGACGAGCGCGAATGCGGACACGAAGGCACCGTTCAGCACCACCGGCAGCGACCGGCCGAAGAAGAGCGGGATCCGGGGCGCCGGGCTGACGAGGATCGCGCCGAGTGTCTGCTGGTACCGCTCCCCTCCGACCGATTGCGCCATCGCGAAGAGGCACGGGATCGAGGCGTACTGGAGCGCGTTCCCGATCACGTAGAACTCGTCGGAGCGGAGGTGCGCCGAGCGTCCGATGTAGGCGAAGAGCAGGATCTGGAAGATCGGCGCGACGAGCATCGTCGGGACGTAGATCCACGGGGTCAGCCAGTACCAGAGCGCGCGGAAGCTCGTCACACCGCCGACGAAGAAGATGCGGACGGCGACGATCACGTCAGCGAGAGCGACCCCCGCAACCGGGCGGCGCGCAAGACGCGGTCCGTGACCGCGACGCCGAGCACCACGTAGCCGAGGCCGAGCCCGAGGCAGGCGGCCAGGTCGGGCAGCGGCGAGCCGCCGAGCGCCGACTCGCGGATCGCGTTCATGCCCCAGGTCGGCGCGAGCGCCCAGGCGAGCGGGTGCACCCAACCGGGAAGGAGCGCGAGCGGGACGAGGAAGCCGCAGATCAGCCAGACCGGGTACTCGAAGAAGTTTCCGAGCACCCAGGCCGCCCGAAAGCGCACGAACGACACCGCGAACAGGAAGCCGAGGCCGCCGAACGCGAGGACGGTGCCGGCGATGGCGAGGGCGAAGAGGAGCGGGTGAGCGATCGAAAGGTGGACGCCGAACAGGAACCGTCCCCAGAGGAGCGTCGCGGCCAGGTTGTAGATCCCGACCGTCGCCAGACCGAGTGTCGCCGGCAGCAGGACGAGCGCGAAGTGCCGCGGCGCGGCGACGAGCAGCTCGAGCGTCCCCCACCAGCGTTCCCGCTGCATCGCGGAGCCGGCCGACGTAGAGACCGACGACCACATGCCCATCACCGCTGCCCCGAACGAGGCGTAGACGAGCGTCCTCGGGCTGTGCCCGGCGCGGAAGACGAAGAACGCGACCGTCGCGAAGAAGAGCGGGTAGATCACGTTCCCGATCCCGTCGAAGGGCGAGCGCAGGATCATCTTGAACTGGAGCGTCCAGCTGATGGCGACGAAGCGGAGGGACCTCATTCTGCTACCAGCGCCACGTACGCGTCCTCGAGCGTCGGCTCGCGGCGGGAGATGCGGCCGATGTCGGCGCCGTCGAGGTGACCGAGGATCGTCTGCGTCAACTCGACCTCAGGCTCGGTCCGGACGACGAGCACCTGCGCCTGGCCCCGCTCCTCGACTGCGACCGCGACGACGCCGTTCAGGCCGCGCAGCCGCTCGACGGCTGCGCCCGCGACTCCGTAGACCTCGACCTCGACGACGCTCCCCTGAGCAACGCTGCGTTTGAGGTCGAGCGGCGTGCCTTCTGCGACGATCTCGCCACGCGAGATGACGGCGATCCGGTCGCAGAGGCTGTCGGCCTCGAACATGTAGTGCGTCGTCAGCAGGACCGTCTTCCCGGCCTCGACGAGCGAGGCGATCGTCGAGCGAAGCTCACGGGCGCCCACGGGATCGAGGCCGAGCGTCGGCTCGTCGAGGAAGAGCACCTCCGGGTCGTGCAGGAGACCCCGCGCGACGTGCAGACGCTGCTTCATGCCGCGGGAGTAGCCCTCGGCCCGCTCGTGCTCGCGCCCCTTCAGCCCCACGAGCTCCAGCAGCTCCTCGATTCGCTGCTTCTGGAGACGGGGTGGAACGCCGTACAGCTCCGCGAAGTAGCGCAGGTTGTCGTAGCCGGACAGCCGCTCGTAGACGCCGCGCTCGCCGCCGAAGACGTAGCCGATCCGCTTCCGCACCTCGCGCGCATCCTTGACGACGTCGTAGCCGAGGACGCGCGCCGAGCCCGAGGTCGGGATGAGGAGCGTGATCAGCATCTTGATCGTCGTCGTCTTGCCGGCGCCGTTCGGCCCGAGCAGGCCGAAGAGCTCGCCCTCGCCTACCTCGAAGCTGACGCCGCGCACCGCCTCGACGTCCTTCGAGCGGCGGCGGAAGGCTCCCGTCGTCGTGCGATAGGTGCGATGAAGGTCTTGCGCCTCGATGACGGCCACGGCACTTAACCCTAGTAACGTTGACGCAGGGCCTGTCTTCGCCGGAAAATGGGCCGATGAACGGCTACGTCGTCTCCGAGGCGGCGGTCGACGAGCGGCGCGAGGACGGCGACACGGCCGCCGTCCGCACGACGATCGACTCGTCGGCCGGCTGCGAGCGTCTCGTCCAGCGCGTGATCCGCTTCGCGCCCGGCCGGTCGCGACCGCGGCGGCTCGGCGACCGGCAGGAGGTGCTCTTCGTCGTCTCCGGGGAGGGCTCGCTCCGCGTCGACGGCGAGACGCACGCGCTCAAGCCGCTCACAGGCGTCTACGTCACAGCGGGCGAGGAGTACGAGGTCGAGGCGGCCGGCCCGCAGGAGCTCGTCGTCGTCTCGGTGTCGGCGCCGCAGGAGCACGAGGCGCCCCCGCGCCGCAGGACCGTGCGCTGGGTCGACCAGCCCGCGCTGCCGGCCAGCCCGAACCGCGAGTTTCGCTACCTCGTCAACCAGGACGTCGGCTGCCTCGACGTCACCCAGTTCGTCGGCGTGATCCCGCCCGGGCGCGCCGGCATGCACAGCCACGTCTACGACGAGGTGGTCTACGTCCTCGAGGGGGAGGGGCTCCTCCATCTCGACGGCAACGAGTCGACGCCGATCGGGCGCGGCTCGTGCATCCACCTCCCGCCGCTTCGCGAGCACTCGCTCGAGAACGTCGGCGACACGCCCATGCGGGTGCTCGGGGTCTTCCACCCCTCCGGCGACCCGGCCTCACGCGCGACCGAGGCAAACCAATGACGCCAAACGGCGTCTCATCTGGGGGTACAACGAAGGGGGAATCTGAATGAAGAAGTCCATCCTCGCTCTGCTCGTCGCCGCGTTCGCATTCGCGGCGGCCGGTACGGGCGGCGCGAGCACGCAGTCGCCGAAGATGGCGGCGAGCGCGCTCGTCAAGTGCGGGAAGACCCGGTCGCTCGGGCTCCTCGCGCCGATCACCGGCCCTGCGGCGTCTCTCGGAGTCGAGCAGCAGCGGTGGTTCAACTACTACATCAGCCGCTACAACAAGACGCACAAGAAGACGAAGTTCAAGGGCGTCTACGGCGACACGATCCTCGCCGGTCCCGGCGGCACCGCCGAGGCGGTCAAGGCGGCGGCCTCCGTGGCCTCGAACTCGAGCGTTCTCGCCCTCGTCGGGCCTGCGGGCTCGAACGAGGTGATCGCGACGACGCCGACGATCAAGAACGCGGGCCTTGCGTTCGTCTCGGGCTCGGCGACCCGCACGACCCTCACGACCGACGGTCAGCGGACCGGGTACTTCTTCCGGACCGTCCCGCCGGACTCGGTGCAGGGCGCCGCGGTCGCGAACTTCATCGTCAAGCGGCAGAAGTACAAGCGGGTCTACATCATCGACGACCAGGAGGCCTACTCCACCGGTCTCGCCGACTTCGTCCAGGCGAAGCTGAAGGCGGCCAACGTGACCGTCGGCCGCGACGGCGTGAGCCAGCAGCAGTCCGACTTCTCGTCGCTGATCGCGAAGATCCCGCGCAACACGCAGCTCGTCTACCTGCCGTGGCAGGTCGCCGACAAGGCCAAGGCCTTCGCCGACCAGATGCGCTCGGCCGGTAGGTCGAGCATCAAGCTGATGGGCTCGGACGGCCTCTTCGACCCGGCGTTCGCCGCGGTCAACGGGGCGTACGACTCGTTCTTCCCGATCAACGCGAAGGACAAGACGATCCTGGCCTACGAGAAGGCGCACAGCGGTCACGGCGAGTTCTTCGGCGCTCCGTCGTACGTCGCCGCGCAGGTCATCGGCGGCGCGGTCGACAAGGCGTGCAAGAACGGCACGGCCAGCCGCGCGGAGGTTCGTGGGCTGATCAAGAAGACGAAGATCAAGAAGTCGCTGCTCGGCCTCGGCGTTCGCTTCAACGCGAACGGCGACATCCGCGGCGGCACGTTCGGCATCTACCAGTCGAACGGCACGGAGTTCAAGCCGATCTAGGTCGGCGCGAAAGAATCGTGCGGTGAGCGGCCCGTCCTCCGTGACGGGCCGCTCGCATTCTGAGACGCTTCTACCGCGGTGAACTGGAGCCTCTTCTTCGACCTCACGGTGAGCGGCCTGACCCTCGGGAGCGTGTACGCCCTCATCGCGCTCGGCTACTCGATGGTCTACGGGATCCTGAAGCTCCTGAACTTCGCCCACGGCGACGTCTACATGATCGGCGCCTTCCTCGGGTACTTCGCGCTCCAGGGCCTCGGCGGGCCGGGGAAGGCGAACGTCACGGCGTGGTTCGCCGTATCGCTGATGTTCCTCGCCTCCATGCTCGGGTGCGGGATCCTCGGCGTCGTCATCGAGCGCTTCGCCTACCGCCCGCTTCGGAACGCCCCTCGCATCGCGCCGCTGATCAGCGCGCTCGGCGTCTCGTTCTTCCTCCAGAACAGCGCGCTCCTATTGTTCGGCGCCTCGTTCCGTGACTACGGCACCTTCGAGCTGATCGGCGGCAAGACGTACCAGGTCGGCAAGAACCTCTTCTTCTCGGTTCCGCAGCTCCTCACGTTCGTCTCGTCGATCGCGCTGATGGTGGTGCTGACGCTGCTCGTCGCGCGGACGCGGATCGGGAAGGCGATGCGCGCCACGTCGTTCGACCGCGAGGCGGCGGCGATGATGGGGATCGACGTCGACCGCGTCATCTCCGCGACCTTCTTCATCGGCTCCGCGCTCGCGGGGGCGGCCGGCGTCATGTTCGGGCTCGTCTTCGGCCAGATCTACCACTTCATGGGCTTCCTGGCCGGCCTCAAAGGCTTCACGGCCGCCGTCATCGGCGGCATCGGGAGCATCCCCGGCGCGATGCTCGGCGGCTTCGTCGTCGGACTGACGGAGTCGTACGCGACCGGCTACCTGCCGCAGGGCTCGACCTTCCAGAACCTCTACGTCTTCTCGCTTCTGATCGTCGTCATGCTCGTCCGGCCGAGCGGTCTCCTCGGCCGCGCGGACATCAAGAAGGTGTAGCTGCGATGGCGAGCGACCTCCCCGAGCGCCCCGATGCCCGCGACCGCCCGCGTGTCGGCGTCGACGAGTGGGTGGCGCAGGTCGAGGGACGCCGCGAGCGGGGGCGTGGCCTCACGGGAGCCGCCTGGCGGTTCTGGGAGTGGCTCCCGCCGTTCGGCCGGCTGGGTCTCTTCGTCGTGCCGGGGGCACTCTTTCCGATCTTCACGGGCAGCAACACGCTCTCGCGCTTCGGCGTCTTCACGCTCCTCTACGTCCTGCTCGGTCTCGGGCTGAACATCGTCGTCGGCTTCTCCGGCCTGCTCGACCTGGGCTACGTCGCGTTCTACGGCTTCGGCGCGTACACGTACGGCTTCCTCGCCTCGGGCCACTCCGGCCACCATTGGCAGGCTGAGGCCGCGATCCCGGTCGTCGTCGTCCTGACGGCGCTGCTCGGGCTCCTTCTCGGCCTCCCCTCGCGGCGGCTGCTCGGGGACTACCTCGCCATCGTGACGCTCTTCTTCGGCCAGGCGTTCGTCACGTTCGTGAACAACGCCAACTACATCAACTTTCCCTTCTTCGGCCACCTCGACCTGACGGGCGGCGCGAACGGCCTCGACCGGATCGACCCGCTCGACTTCTTCGGCTACCGGCTCGTCACGACCAAGCAGAACTTCTACTTCCTGCTCGGCGCGTTCGTGGTCGTG
>VAXK01000201.1 GCA_005885565.1 Actinomycetota bacterium | reverse complement strand
AGTCGGATGCAAGCGCTTGACCCACATCTCGCAGTCCTCCTCGCAACGTCCAGCGGCGTCGGTTTCCTGATGGCGATCGCGGGCGTCCACAAGAGCGCGCTCGAATGGCGGCAGAGGCGGCGGACCTGCCCGTCGTGCGGGCGGCGCCTCGAGCGGGGCGCCTGCCTGTGCTCTCGTAGTTAGCGAGGGCCCGCGCGCTTCTTGAGCGCCGCTGCGGTGCGCGCTGCCACCGCCCGAAGCTCCTGCTCCTCCTCGTCCGACTCGGCGAGACCGCGCAGGATGAGGATGGTGTCGCGCTGCGGCGACCCGTTTCGCAGCGCCACGACGGCGAGGCGCCGCACCGCCTGGTTCGGGTCGCGGGCGGCGAGCTCGTGGAGGGTCGGCCGGACGGCGTTCACGACCCCGGGATGCTCGCGCGAGAGGAGCTCGAGCGAGACGAGCGCAGAGCCGCGGCAGGCGGGGCTCTCGTCCTCGAGGCCGCGGCGGAGGAGCTCGAGCTTCTGCCGGTACCGGAACTGGCCGACCGCGCGGTAGGCCGCCGCGCGCTCGCGGAAGTCGGCGCTCCGCGCCGCCGCCTCCAGCTCGTCGTCCCACTCGGCCCGCAGCTGGGCGAGCTCGCGCTCGGCTCCGCGCTGCGCGAGCTCGTCGGCCTGGACGGCCGCCTCGGCGAGCGTCACGGCTTCGCCGCGATCGGGTGCTCGCGGGGCTCCGGCCCGACGTACTCCGCCGCCGGCCGGATGATCTTGTTGTTCGCGTGCTGCTCGAGCACGTGCGCCGCCTGCCCGACGACGCGGCTGCACTCGAAGAGCGGCGTGAACAGGTCGTCCGGGATGCCGAGGTACCGGTAGAGCGGCCCCGAGTAGAGGTCGACGTTCGGGTGCAAGCCCTTCTGCTCGTAGACGGCGCGCTCGGTCGCCTCGGTGCGCGCCCACCAGTTGGGCTCGCCGCCGTCGTGCGAGAGCTGCTCGCCGAGCCGCTTCAGGATCCTCGCCCGTGGGTCGGTCGTCGTGTACACGGGGTGGCCGAAGCCGAAGAGCGTCTGCTTCGCCGCGAGCCGCTCGCGCACGCCGTCGGGGATCTCGTCGATCGAGCCGAACCCGGCGATCATCCGCATCGCGGCCTCGTTCGCGCCGCCGTGCGTCGGCCCCTTGAGCGCGCAGATCGCCGCGACGATCGCCGAGTGCAGGTCGGCGCCCGTCCCCGCGACGACGCGCGCACAGAACGTGGAGGCGTTCAGCTCGTGCTCGGCGTGCAGGATCATCGCGACCTCGAAGGCACGCGTCTCCTCCTCGGTCGGCGCCTCGCCGCGGAGCATGGTGAGGAAGCTCTCCGCGTACCCGAGCGACGGGTCGGGCCGCACCGGCTCCTGGCCCGACCGCAGCCGGTGGTGCCGCGCGACGATCGTCGGAAGCTGCGCGACCAGCTGCGCCGCCTTGCGTCGCTCGTTCGGCGCGTCGATCGCCGCCTCGGCGGGATCGTAGAAGGAGAGCTGGGAGACCGCCGTGCGCAGCATCTCCATCGGCGTCGCGTCCCTCGCGTTGCCGTCGATCACCGCCTGGACGGGGCGCGGCAGCTCGCGCTCGGCGAGCTCTTCCCGGAACGCCGTGAGCTGCTCGCTCGACGGCAGGTCGCCCTCGAGGAGCAGGTACGCGACCTCCTCGTAGCTCGCGTGCTCGGCGAGGTCGGCGACGTCGTAGCCGCGGTACCTGAGGATCCCGCGCTCGGCGTCGATCGAGCAGAGCTCCGTCTGCGCGACGACGACGCCCGAGAGCTGCACCGACTTCTTCGGCGGCATGGCCGGAGCCTACGCGCCGACGGCCGTGAGCGACCGCTCGGACGGCCCGACGTAGCGCGCCGACGGGCGGAACAGCCGGCCCGTTCGCTTCTGCTCGAGGACGTGCGCCGACCAGCCCGCGACGCGCGAGCACGCGAACATGGCCGGGACGAGCGGCGGCGGGATCTCCGCGACGTCGAGGACGATGGCGGAGTAGTACTCGACGTTCGTCGCGAGCACGCGGTCCGGGGAGCGCTCCTGGAGCGCTTCGAGCGCGACCTGCTCGAGCTCCTCCGCGACCTCGACGTTCGGCGCGCCGAGCTCCCGGGCCGTCCGCTTCAGCAGCCGCGAGCGCGGGTCCTCGGCCCGGTAGATCCGGTGGCCGAAGCCCATGATCCGCTTCCCGCTCGCGAGCGCCTCGCTGACCCAACGGGTCGGATCTCCCAGCTTCGCGACCTCTTCCAGCATCGGCTTCACGTAGGCGGGCGCGCCTCCGTGCAGCGGGCCCGTGAGCGCGCCGACCGCCGACGAGAGCGCGGCGCCGCAGTCGGCGCCCGTCGAGGCGACGATCCGCGCGGTGAACGTGGAGGCGTTGAGGCCGTGCTCGGCGGTGCAGATCCAGTAGGTGTCGATCGCCTTGACGTGCCGCGGGTCGGCCTCGCCGCGCCAGCGGAGCAGGAACTTCTCGGCGACGGTCTTCCCCTGCCCGACGACCTCGTCCGACGCCGGCTCCCGCCCGTCGGCGACCGCCGCCGACCGCGCGACGATGCCCATCATCTGCGCGGAGAGGCGTCCGAGATCCTCGCGCGCCTGGTCGTCGGAGATCTCGTTCAGCTTGCCGAGCTTCCACTCGCCGGCGAGCCGCGCCGTCTCGGCCTGGAGGTCGGCCGGCGCGTTGCCGGTGAGCCGCGCCGGCTCGTACGGCTCGGGGTCCGGCATCTTCGAGCCCAAGTCGTCGTCGACGAGCAGGCCCCACACGTTCTCGTACGGGTAGTGGCCGACCAGCTCCTCGATGTCGATCCCGCGGTAGCGGAGCGAGCCGCCTTCCCGATCGGGCTCGGCGATCTCCGTCTCGACGGCGACGACCCCTTCGAGGCCCGGCTTGAAGTCGCTCATTGCGCAGGAATGTATCTGTAAGGTGCCGCCTCGGGATGGCCCACCGCGTGATCCTGATTCCCGGCGACGGCACCGGCCCGGAGCTCACGGAGGCGACCCGCCGAGTGCTGGAGGCGACCGGCGTCGAGCTCGACTGGGACGTGCGCCACGCGGGCACCGACGTGATGGACGAGCACGGCGGGAACCCGCTCCCGGACGAGGTGCTGGAGGCGATCCGCGAGACCGGAGTCGCGCTCAAGGGGCCGATCACGACCCCGGTGGGCGGCGGCTTCCGGTCGGTCAACGTGGCGCTCCGCAAGGGCCTCGACCTCTACGCGCAGGTGCGCCCCTGCAAGAGCTACCCGGGTGTGCGCACGCGCTTCGACGACGTCGACCTCGTCGTCGTGCGCGAGAACACGGAGGACCTGTACGCCGGGATCGAGTACGAGCAGGGCTCGCCCGAAGCGGAGGAGCTCATCGGCTGGATCGAGGCGCACGGCGGCCGCCTCGCGCACCGCGACGCGGGGATCTCGATCAAGCCCCTGTCGGTTACCGGCACGCGCCGCATCGTCCAGTTCGCCTTCGACTACGCGCGCCGCAACGGCCGCCGCAAGGTCACGGCCGTGCACAAGGCGAACATCATGAAGTTCTCCGACGGGCTGTACCTCCGGGTGGCCCGCGAGGTCGCGGCCGAGAACGACGACGTCGAGTTCGACGACCGGATCGTGGACAACATGTGCATGCAGCTCGTCCAGCGGCCGGAGGAGTACGACGTGCTCGTCCTGCCGAACCTCTACGGCGACGTCGTCTCCGACCTGTGCGCCGGGATGATCGGCGGCCTCGGCCTGGCGCCGGGCGGGAACTTCGGCGAGGGGATCGCCGTCTTCGAGCCGACGCACGGCTCGGCGCCGAAGTACGCGGGCCAGAACAAGGTCAACCCGATGGCGCAGATGCTCTCCGGGATGCTGATGCTGCGCCACCTCGAGGAGCGGGAGGCGGCCGACCGGCTCGAGGAGGCGATCGCCGAGGTGATCCACGAGGGCGAGAGCGTCACGTACGACATGAAGCCGTCGCGCAGCGACCCGACGGCCGTCGGAACGAGCGAGGTCGCGGACGCGATCGTCGAGAAGCTCGGGGTCCGCGTCTAGGTGGCCCGCGCGAAGGTCACGGTCGTCGGCGCCGGGAACGTCGGCGCCACGTGCGCGCAGGTGCTCGCGGCGCGGGACTACGCCGACGTCGTGCTCGTCGACATCAAGGAGGGCCTGCCGCAGGGGAAGGCGCTCGACATCGCGCAGATGGGCGCGGTGCTCGGCTTCGAGCCGGCGCTCGTGGGCTCGAACGGCTACGACGAGACGGCCGGGTCGGACGTGGTGGTCGTGACGGCGGGGCTGCCCCGTTCGCCGGGGATGAGTCGCGACGATCTCGTCACGACGAACGAGAAGATCGTGAAGGACGTGACGCAGGCGGTCGTCGCCGCGTCGCCCGACGCGGTGCTCGTGGTCGTGTCGAACCCGCTCGACGCGATGTGCCACGTCGCCAAGAACGTCTCCGGCTGGCCGAAGGAGCGCGTGTTCGGGATGGCGGGGATCCTCGACACCGCCCGCTTCGCGACGTTCATCGCCTGGGAGACGGGCTCGTCCGTGAAGGACGTGACCGCGACGGTGCTCGGCGGCCACGGCGATCAGATGGTGCCGGTCGTCTCCGCGACGACGGTCGGCGGCGTGCCGCTGCGGAAGCTCGTTCCCGCCGGGCGGATCGCCGCGATGGTCGAGCGGACGGCGAAAGGAGGCGGCGAGATCGTGAACCTGCTCGGGACGTCGGCGTGGTACGCGCCCGGCGCCGCGGCGGCGCAGATGGTGGACGCGATCGTGCTCGACGAGAAGCGCGTGCTGCCCTGCACGGCGTACCTCGAGGGCGAGTATGGGATCGAGGGCCTGTACATGGGCGTGCCGGTGAAGCTCGGCGCGGGGGGCGTGGAGCAGGTGATCGAGCTCCAGTTGGGCGACGAGGAGCGGAAGGCGCTCGAGGACTCCGCCGCCGCGGTGCGCGAGGTCGTGAGCGTCTTGTCGACGTAGCGTGTCGCGCGTGGTGGTCTTCCTGGTGAATCTCGGTGCCGAATCGGCGCAGTCGCGTGCGCTTTCGGCCGATACGCTGGCGGCGGGTGGCGGGTGGACCTCACTCCCCACCCAATGGGAGGGGAAGTGGATCTAGGGCTTCGAGATCGGACGGCGATCGTCTGCGGCGCGTCGTCCGGGATGGGCCTCGCGACCGCGGAGGCGCTCGCCGACGAGGGCGCGCATGTCGCGATGTTCGCGCGCCGCCGCGACGTTCTCGAGCGCGAGGCCGAGCGGATCGGCGCGCTCTCCGTCCGCGGCGACCTGACGGACCCGCGCGACCTCGAGCGCCTCGTCGAGCGCACGCTCGAGGCCTTCGGCGGCATCGACATCCTCGTGAACAACGGCGGCGGCCCGCCGCGCGGCCCGGCCCTCGACCTCGACCCGGCAGCCGTCGAGGCGGCGGTCGAGCTGCTGCTCCTCTCGGCGATCCGGCTGACGAACCTCTGCCGACCGCACCTCGAGCGCAGCGGCCGCGGGCGCGTGATCAACATCGAGTCGAGCTCCGTCCGCGAGCCCGTCGACAACCTCGTGCTCTCGAACGCCGTACGACCGGGTGTGATCGGCTGGGCGAAGACCCTCGCACGCGAGCTCGGGCCCAGGGGCGTCACCGTCAACACGATCGCGCCCGGCCGAATCGACACGGCTCGAATCGCCGAGGTCTATCCCGAAGGGCCGACCGAGCAGGACCTGGCCAAGATCCCGCTGCGCCGGCTCGGCACCCCGCGCGAGATCGGCGACGTCGTCTGCTTCCTCGCCTCGGATCAAGCCGCATACGTGACCGGAACGGTCGTGCCCGTCGACGGAGGGCTCACGCGCAGCCTGTTGTGAAGCGTCTCACCCCCGCGCGCCTCGCCGCGGCCGGGCTCCTCCTTCTCGCTGTCGTCGCGCTGATCCTCTGGCTCGCGCCGTCCGACAGCTACGTCTTCCTCCCCGACCGCGCGCACGCAGTCGCCCCCCTCGTCACCGTGCCGGGAGGAAAGGTGCCGCGCGACGGCGGCGGGATCTACTACGTCGACGTGCTCGTCCGCAAGGCGAGCTGGCTCGAGCGCCTCTTTCCCAGCATCCGCGAGGGCGCGACGATCGTGCCGTCCTCGGTCGTCCAGCCGCCCGGGGTGAGCGAGAAGGCGCGCCATACGGAGGACTTGCGGGCCATGTCCCGCTCGCAGGAGGTGGCGGCGGCCGTCGCCCTCCGCGCGCTCGGCTACAAGGTTGCCGCGCACTCGACCGGGGTGCTCATCGAGGACGTGGCCCGCGACGCTCCGGCCGCCGGCAAGCTCCTCCCCACCGACGTCATCGTGAGCGTCGACGGCCGCCGAGTCCGAACGGCGAAGGATCTCCGGGCGATCCTCGGGAGCCGGCCGGCCGGAACGACGTTCCGGATCGGCGTACGCCGCAGCGGCGCGCTCACCCAGGTGCGGGTCAAGACGATTGCCGACCCGCGGCAGGCCGGCCGTCCGATCCTCGGGATCTTCCCCGGCCAGGCCGCCGCCGTGCGACTGCCGATCAACGTGCGGATCAACGCCGGTGACGTCGGCGGCCCCTCGGCCGGTCTCGCATTCGCCCTCGACATCCTCGAGCAGCTCGGCCGCGACGTCGACCACGGCCGTCGGGTCGCCGCGACCGGGGAGATCGAGCTCGACGGGACCGTGGCGCCGATCGGAGGCGTCGAGCAGAAGACGATCGGAGTTCGCAAGGCAGGAATCCACGTCTTTCTCGTCCCGGCTGGGGAGAACGCGACCGAAGCGCGGAGGTATGCGCACGGGGTCCGGATCGTCCCTGTGCAGAACTTTCAACAGGCGTTGCGGGCGTTGGCAACGCTGCCGAGCGACTGACAGGAATCGGCAATTTTCGGCAGGTACGAAACGGCCGCAAACTCCGTCCTTTTCGCCTCTCGGCCTCTTGCGCCCGGCGGCCATGGCCCCAAAGATGTCGCCCAGTCGTTGCGGTCGTACGGGGAGACGAAAAGCCAGTTATGAGCAAGCGCAGCGCGCCGACGTGCGCCGACTGCTACTTCCGCCGAGCGGGCCTCTGCGCCCTTCCAGGCGACGATCCCTGCCCCACCTTCCGGCAGGCGCGCGCGGGCGTGCTCACCGCCCCGAGGCAACCGCAGCTCGTCGCCCGCAGCCTCGCTTTTAGGGCAGGCGGCTAAACGGGGACTCTGGCGGGCACGGCGGCGGCAAGCCGCTCGACGCCCTCCTCGATCTCCGCCGGCGAGACGAAGCTGTACGCGAGGCGCGCCGAGCTCGTGCCCCCCTCGCCGCCGGGGAAGAAGTCCGCTCCCTTGACGAACGTGACCCCTGCGGCCGTGGCCCGCTCGAGCAGATCGGCCGCGTCCACGTCGTCGGCGAGGTCGAGCCAGACGAAGTAGCCGCCGCCGGGCCGGCTCCAGCCCTTGCGACAGTCTGTTGCTAGGTGCCGTTCGAGCGCCGCGAGCATGGCGTCGCGCCGGGCGCGCAGGAGCCCCCGGACGCGCTCCAGGTTCAGCTCGAAGCTCCCACGGCGGAGGAACTCGAACACCGTCGCCTGGGTCAGGAACGGCGGCGTGATGTACGTCGAAACGGCCATGGCCTCGAGCTCGCCCGCGAGCGGGCGCGGCAGGACGAACCACCCCACACGCACTCCGGGCGCGATCGTCTTCGAGAACGACGAGGAGTGGACGACCCCCTCGCCTCCCGCCAGCTCGTGTAGCGTCGGCGGCGGCTCGGCGTCGAAGCTCACGAGCCCGTACGGGTCGTCCTCGACCACGAGCAGCCCGTGCCGGCGCGCGACGTCGAGAACGCGGCGGCGGCGCTCGAGCGAGAGCGTGCGGCCGCTCGGGTTCTGGAAGGTCGGGATCGTGTACAGGAACGCCGGCGCCGGCCCGTCGCGGAGCGCCCGGTCGAGCGCGTCGGGATCGAGGCCTTCCTCGTCCATCGGCAGCGCGACCACCTCGGCCCCGAGCCGGGCGAGGATCCGAAGCGGCCGGTCGTACGTGGGCGCCTCCACGAGCACCCGCTTCGCGGCCGCGAGCCGCTCGGCGAGGAAGACGAACCCCTGGAGCGAGCCGTTCGTCACCACGACCCGCTCGGGCTCGACGCCGTACCGGTCGCCGATCCAGGCACGGAGCGGCGCGTACCCGCCACCCGGCCCGTAGGAGAGGACGGCCGCGCCGCCCTCCTCGATCGCAGCCCGCGCGCAGTCGGCGAGCTCGTGGACGGGGATGCACTCGGGCGCCGGAACGCCGCGCGCGAAGGAGATCGTCTCCACGCGGCGAGTCTAGGCGCTCAGGCGGCCGCCGAGGCCGGTCGAGGCCGGCGCGCGATCGCGATCCGGCACGCCGCGGCTCCGATAACGGCGGCGACGAGCGACAGGGCGGCGACCGCGGCCCAGACCGCCGCGTCCCCGTAGGTCGCCCGGATCTGCAGGCCGAGGAACGGCGCGAGCGCGAAGCCGATCGCGGCCATGCTCCCGAACGCCCCCATGTAGGCGCCGCGCACGTCCTCGGGCGCGAGCCCGGCGACGATCGTCTGTGACGTGGGAACCCAGAGCATCTCGCCGACCACGAACACGAGGATCATCAGCGCGACGGCCGGAACGGCGTCCACCACGCGGAGGAGCACGAACGGAAAGCCCATGAGCGGCAGGGCGACGGCGAGCTTCAGCGCCGCCGGCACGGGGCGCAGCAGCCGCGTGAGCCGGAGCTGGAAGAGCGTCACGACGATCGGGTTCACGACGACGAGGAAGCCCCAGGTGGCCGGCGCGAGGCCATGGGCCTGGACGAGCGAGATCGGGAGGACGACCTCGAACGAGACGTAGACGAGCCACGCGAGCGCCGACGAGACGAGGAAGAGCAGGAACGGGCGGTCGCGGACGATGACGCCGAACGAGTGGCGGGTCGGCGGCTCCTCGGGCGCGTAGTCCCCGTGCCGCGGCAGGTAGCGAAGCGCGAGGACGAAGCCGCCGAAGAACAGGCACGCGGCGCCGCCGAAGAGCGCCGACCAGCTCCCGAGCGCGAGGAAGAGCCCGCCGATGGGCGGGCCGAGGGTGACGCCGAGGTTCGACGCCACGCGCACCGCCGCGTACGCCTGCTCGTGCCGCTCGCGCGGCACGAGGTCGGCGATCATCGCCTGGCTCGACGCACTCCCGATCTGGAACACGAGCCCGCCGAGGCACATGAGCCCGAGCCCCGTAGGCTCGCTCCCGCCGGCGGCGAGGAAGCCCAGCACGAGCACGACCTGGCACGCCCAGGAGACCAGGATCAGCGGTCGACGCCCGACGTGGTCCGAGAGGTGGCCGCCCGCGTAGCCGGCGAGGACGCCCACCATCGCGCTGATCAGGAAGACGACGCCGACCGTGGACTGGCGCGCGTGCAGGTGCCGGATCGCCCAGATCCCGACGAAGCTCCACACGGTGGAGCCGCCCATCGAGCTCGCGAGGCTGACCGCGAGCACCGGGCGGAGCGCCCGGTCGACGTCGGCTCCCCAGACGAGCCGAAAGAGGCGCGCGAAGAGGCTCGTCATCCGTGGCGCTCAGCTTAGGCGCGGGCGCGCGCGACGAGCGCACGAGCGAGGCGACGCTCTGCGGCCGAGACGGCGCGCGCGGCCGCGGCGGGAGCCGTCGCGTCAAGCGAGATCTCGGTCCGGCCCCGCCCCACGAGCACGATGTCCAGGAGCACGCGAACGGTCCTTCCCAGCGCCGAGACCTCGACGACCCCGCGGAACGCGGCGGTGTGCGCCGTGACCCGTGGGAAGGGAATCCTGCCGAACGAGACGACCCTCGCCTGCGCGCCGAGGCCCTTCGTGAGCGTCCGCCGCAGGCACGGCACCGCCGCCGGCACGATCGAGCGGCGCCAGTCCCGGCTCACCATGGCGGCCGTCCTGAAGATCTCGACCTCGTTCGCGAGGGCGAGACCGGTGCGGCGAAACTCGCTCGACGCGGCCCCGGTGACCACGAGGTCGGACACCTTCGGGTGGTAGCTCGGGCACGTCAGCCCGCCCGAGAGGTCGGGCTTGATCCGCCCGCCCGTCCAGCCTGCGCCGAGATCACTGCGGCGCAGGACGACCGCACGTGCGGCGGCCTGGTCGGCCGCGTTCAGCTCGACCTTCTGCCTGCCGGGACCTCCAGCGGCCGCGCCCGCGACGACGACGAGCAAGGTCGCGGCGGCCGCCGTGCCTGCCCATCGGCTCACCTCGAGCGCGCGCCCATCCGCTCGGCGACGAGCTGCGCCACCTCCGTCGGCGTCGTTCCGACCTGCACGCCGCAGGCCTCGAGCGCCTCCTTCTTCCCCTGCGCCGTTCCGGAGGAGCCCGAGATGATCGCTCCCGCGTGGCCCATCGTCTTCCCCGGCGGCGCCGTGAAGCCCGCGATGTAGGCGAGCACCGGCTTCGTCATCTCGGCCTCGATGAAGCGCGCCGCCTTCTCCTCCTCGTCGCCGCCGATCTCGCCGACCATGACGACGAGCTCCGTCTCGTCGTCGCCCTCGAAGCGCCGGAGCACGTCGACGAACGACGAGCCGACGACAGGGTCGCCGCCGATGCCGACGATCGTCGAGTTGCCCAGCCCGAGCTGCGTCAGCTCATGGCCGATCTGGTACGTGAGCGTGCCGGAACGGCTCACGAGACCGACGCCGCCCTCGCGGAAGATCTCGGCCGGGATGATCCCGACGTTCGCCTTCCCCGGCGAGAGCGCGCCCGGGCAGTTCGGGCCGAGCATCGTGATCCCGAGCGTGCGGATGTAGTTGTAGACGCCGAGCATCTCGTGCGCCGGCAGGCCTTCGGCGATGCAGATTACGGTGCCGATGCCCGCGTCGACCGCCTCGTAGATCGCGTCGGTGGCGAAGCGCGCCGGCACGAAGACCATCGTCGTGTTCGCGCCCATCTCGGCCACCGCGTCGGCGACGGTGTCGAAGACGGGGACGCCCTCGACGTCCTGGCCGCCCTTGCCGGGCGTGACCCCGGCGACGACCTGCGTGCCGTGGCCCCGGTTGCGGAGGCCGTGGAATCGCCCCTCGCGCCCGGTCAGGCCCTGGACGACGAGCCGCGTGTCATTGTCGACGACGATCGCCATCAGGACTGAGACTTCCTGCCCTGGAGGACGACGAGCGGCATGCGCACGGTCTCGCCGTCGGAGGCGTCCCCGAGCAGCTCCAGGATTCGGGGCCGATCATCCGCCGGAACCTCGACGCGGTCGAGCCAGGGCTCGAGCGCGAGGCGCCGGCCTCCGAGCACCTCGACCTGCTCGACCTCGAAGCCGTTCGTACCCAGGAGCTCCCGCCACTCGTCCTCGGTGTAGCTGCGGACGTGTGTCGGGTCGCGCAACCGGTGGGCCTCCTCGACGCCTTCGCCGTCGAACAGCAGGTCGTCGACCACGAGCAGCCTCTGCGAGACGCGCGCCATCTCCTCGACGGCGGCGGCGATGTCCGGGAAGTGGTGCGCGGCGATCCGGCAGACGACGACGTCGAAGCTCCCGTCCGCGAACGGGAGGCTCTCGGCGCGGCCGACGACGTCCGGCTGCATCCCGGGCGCGGGGTCGACCGTCACGACTTCGCAGCCCGCCTCGCGCAGCCTCCGCGCGACGTGGCCGCCGCCGGTCGCGACGTCGAGCGCCTTGACGCCCTCTGCCGGCTCGCACCACTCGACGGCGAGGTCGAGGTCGTCGCCCTCGCGATGCGGCTCGCTCGCGCGGAAGGCCTCCGCGCGGGCCGACCAGACGTCGCTCACGCCGCCAGCTCCACGGCCCGCCGTGCCGCCTCGAGCATCGTCGGCTCGACGTGGAGGTTGGCCGGGGCCGCCTCGGCCAGGATCCTGCGGCCCTCCTCCGCGTTCGTCCCGTCCAGGCGCACGACGATCGGATGCGAGATCGACATCTGGCCGAGCGCCTGCAGGATGCCGCGCGCGACCTCGTCGCCGCGCGTGATCCCGCCGAAGATGTTGAAGAGGATCGAGCGCACCTGCGGGTCGGCGGTGATCACCTCGAGCGCGTCGACGACGCCCTGCGCCTGGCCGCCGCCGCCGAGGTCGCAGAAGTTCGCCGGCCGCCCGCCGGCGAGCGCGACCACGTCCAGCGTGGACATGACGAGCCCGGCGCCGTTGCCGAGGATCCCGACCTCGCCGTCGAGCTTCACGTACGTCACGCCCTTCTCGCGCGCGGCGCGCTCCTCGGGCGGTACGGCGTCGAGGTCCTGCATCTCGGCGATGTCGGGATGCTCGAAGAGCGCGTTGTCGTCGACCGTGACCTTGGCGTCGAGCGCACGCACCTCGCCTTCGGGGGTCACGATGAGCGGGTTGATCTCGCAGAGCATCGCGTCCGAGCCGGTGAAGCACTCGTAGAGCCGGGTCACGATCGGCAGGATCTGGCGCTGCTCGTCCGGGTCGTCGATCCCGGCCGCGTAGATCAGCCGCCTCGCCGCGAACGGGTGGAAGCCGGCGAGCGGGTCGACGTGGAGCCGGGCGAGCGCGTCGGGGCTCTCGGCTGCGACCTGCTCGATCTCGACGCCGCCCTCCTTCGTCAGCATGAGGAGCGGCTTCTTCGCGCCCCGGTCGAACGTGACCGAGAGGTAGTACTCCTTCGCGATGTCCGACGCGCGCTCGATCCAGAGCTTGCGCACGACGTGGCCGCGGATGTCGAGGCCGAGGATCTCGCGCGCGCGCGCGTCTGCCTCGTCCGGACCGTCGGCGAGCTTCACGCCCCCGGCCTTGCCGCGCCCGCCGGTGAGGACCTGCGCCTTCACGACGACCTGGCCCCCGAGCTCCTGCGCCGCGCTTCGCGCCTCGTCCGGGGTCGTCGCGAGGCGGCCGTCCGAGACCGGGATGCCGTGGCGGCGGAAGAGCTCCTTGCCCTGGTACTCGTAGAGATCCACGGCGGCGGACTCTAACTAGACTCGCGCGCGTGGCCGCCGAGGATGCGATCGTCGCAGACGGGCTCCAGAAGCGGTATGGACCCGTACGGGCGCTTGCCGGCGTCACGTTCTCAGTGCGCGCGGGCGAGGTCTTCGGACTGCTCGGGCCGAACGGTGCGGGGAAGTCCACGACGGTGCGGGTCCTCACGACGCTCACGAGGCCGGATGTCGGCCGCGCGTTCGTCGCCGGCCACGACGTCGTCCACGAGCCGAACCGCGTGCGCGGGTCGATCGGCTACGTCCCGCAGGAGTCGGGCGTCGACCGCGAGGCGACCGGGCGGGAGAACCTCCTGCTCCAGGGCCGCATCCAAGGAGTCCCGGGGGACGAGCTCCGCCGCCGGGTCGACGAGCTTCTCGACCTCGTTGGGATCGCGGACGCGGCCGACCGGGTCGTCCGCGGGTACTCGGGCGGGATGAAGCGGCGGCTCGACATCGCGCTGGGGCTCGTCCACCGGCCGAGCGTGCTCTTCCTCGACGAGCCGACGACGGGGCTCGACCCCGAGGCGCGGGCCGCGATGTGGGTCGAGGTCGAGCGCCTGGCCGAGCAGGAGCGGCTGACCATCCTCCTGACCACGCACTACCTCGAGGAGGCCGACCGACTCGCAGAGCGGGTTGCGATCGTGAGCCGCGGCGAGATCGTCGTCGAGGGCCCGCCGGAAGCGCTCAAGCGCGACCTGCGCGGCGAGGCCGTGACGGTCGAGCTCGGCGACGGGCAGGGCGCCGAGGCCGCCGGGATCGTCGACGCCCTCGACGGGGCGACGGAGACGACGGTCGACGGCCGGTTGTTGCGCACGCGCGTCCCGAACGGCGCGCAGGCGGTGCCGGCGATCCTGTCCGCGCTCGAGGGCAGCGGGGTGCGGGTGGAGTCGGTGACGACGCACCGGCCCTCGCTCGACGACGTCTACCTCCACTACACCGGGCGGGAGTTCGCCGCCGAGGACGTCGCGGTCGACGGCAAGGCGGCGCCCTGAAGGTCGCCGCGCACACCTGGTGGATGGTCGGGCGCCAGCTCCGCAACCTCATGCGCGAGCCGATCTGGATCGCGCTCCTGCTCATCCAGCCGATGATCTGGCTCCTCCTCTACGGCCAGCTCTTCTCGCGCGTCCCGTCGCTCCGCGGCGGGGCCGGCTCGTACATCGAGTTCCTCCTGCCGGGAATCGTCGTCATGAACGCCTTCTTCGGCGGCACATGGGCAGGGATGGCGATGGTCACCGACCTCGACCGCCACGTCGTCGACCGCTTCCTCGCAACGCCGGCGAGCCGCCTCTCGATCGTCCTCTCGCAGGTCGTCCGCTCGGGGCTGATCGCGTTCATCCAGGCGATCGTCATCCTCGTCGTCGGCTTCGCGCTCGGCGTCCGTGTCCACGGTGGCGTGGCGGGCGTGGTGGTTCTGTTGGTGGCCGCCGCGCTCGTCTCGATGGTCTTCTCGGGCGTCTCGCACGGCATCGCCCTGCTCGTGCGGCGCGAGGCGACGATGATCGCCGCCTCGAACTTCGTCGGGCTGCCGCTCATGTTCCTCTCGTCGATCCTGATCACCCAGCGCGTCATGCCGCACTGGATGCAGGAGCTCGCCCGCTTCAACCCCGTGAACTGGGGAGTGCGCGCGGCGCGCGACGCGGTCGTCTACGACCGGAACTGGGACGGCGTCGGCATCGACCTGCTGCTCCTCGTCGCGGCGACGGCCGTCACCTCGGCCTTCGCGACCTGGACGTTTCGCGCGTACCAGCGGACGCTGTAGGTCGGGGCGGCGGCTCGGCGCCGTCGGCGCCCGTCAGCCGGCGCCGTCGGCGGCGACGACGCAGATGACCTGGCCGGTCGTGACGGCCTGGCCCACGGCGACCGTGAGCTCCCGGACGATGCCGTCACGCGGGGCGTGCACCTCGTTCTCCATCTTCATCGCCTCGACGATGCAGAGGACCTGACCGGCGCGGACCTCTTCGCCCTCCGCGACCTCGATCGCGAGGACCGTGCCCTGCATGGGGCTGACGACCGCGTCGCGGCCGGCGCCGTGGCCGCCTCGCGCGCTGGACCGGTCGGCGCGCCTCCGGGCGAGCTCCGACCAGGGCGGCTCCGGGACGAGCCGCGTCACCTCGAACCTGCGACCGTCCAGCTCCACTCTCGTCACGTATTCGCGTAGGAATCCGTCCGGCTGCGCCGCTACCGTTGTCTCATGCGACAACTGCTCTGCACGTTGGGCCAGAAGCTCCGACTCGACGATGCCGTGACACGTCTCCGCAGCCGCGAAGCAGGGATGGTCGAGCAGCGCGCGGTGGAAGCCGATCAGCGTCGTGACGCCGCCGATCTCGAGCTCTCCGAGCGCACGCAGCATCCTCCGGCGCGCGTGCTCGCGGTCGCCGCCGTGGACGACGAGCTTCGCGACGAGCGGGTCGTAGAGGCCGGAGACCTCCGACCCCGCGGTTACCCCCGAGTCGACGCGAACCCCAGGACCCGCCGGCTCGCGGTAGGCCGTGATCCGCCCCGGGCTCGGCAGGAAGCCGTTGGACGGGTCCTCGGCGTTGATCCGGCACTCGATCGCGTGGCCGGTCAGTCGAACGTCCTCCTGGCGCAGCCATAGCGGCTCCGAAGCCGCGATGAGAACCTGCTCGCGAACGAGATCCAGGCCGGTCACGAGCTCCGTGACGGTGTGCTCGACCTGAATGCGGGTGTTCATCTCGAGGAAGTAGTAGTTGCCCTCGCGGTCGAGCAGGCCCTCGATCGTCCCGGCGCTCTGGTAGCCGACGGCACGAGCGGCATCCACCGCGATCTGGCCAATCCGGGCCCGCAGCTCCGCGTCGACCGCCGGAGACGGAGTCTCTTCGACCAGCTTCTGGTGACGCCGCTGGATCGTGCAGTCGCGCTCGCCGAGGTGGATCACGTTGCCGTGGGCGTCCGCGAGGATCTGGACCTCGACGTGCCGCGGGTCCTCGAGGAAGCGCTCGACGTAGACGGCGGAGTTGGAGAAGTACGCCTCGCCCTCCCGCCGAGCGGAGTCGAATGCGCGCTCCACCTCGTCCGCGCTCCGAACGACCTTGAGGCCCTTCCCGCCGCCACCGGCTGAGGCCTTGATCGCGAGCGGGAATCCGAGCTCGGCGCCGAGCCGGCGCACTTCGGACGCGGATGCCACCGGTTCCGTGGTCCCGGGGATCACCGGCACCCCCGCGGCGGCCATGCGGGCTCGGGCGGCGACTTTCGAGCCCATGGCCTCGATTGCGTCCGGGGGCGGCCCGATCCAGACGAGGCCGGCGGCGGTGCAGGCGCGGGCGAAGGTCGCGTTCTCCGCGAGGAACCCGTAACCGGGGTGCACCGCTTCGGCGCCGGAGCGGGCCGCGACCTCGAGGATCCGCTCCTGGTCGAGGTAGCTCTCTGCGGGCGGGCCGGGGCCGATGAGGTAGGCCTCGTCGGCAACGGCGGCGTGGAGGGCCGAGCGGTCGGCCTCGGAGTAGACAGCCACGGTTGCGATCCCGAGCTCGCGCAGCGTCCGGAAGACGCGGATCGCGATCTCGCCGCGGTTCGCCACGAGCACCTTCGTGAACGGGGCCATCGGGCCTATTCTCTCCGCAGCATGGACCTTCCGGATCAGCTCACCGTGGCGCGGGCGGCCGCGGTGCCGGTGGTGGTGGTCCTCTTCGCGTGGCCGTTCGAGGGGCATGCGTACTGGGCCACGACCGCGTTCGTCGTCGCGATGGCGACCGACTGGTTCGACGGGCGGATCGCGCGCAGTCGCGGGCGCACGTCGTCCCTCGGCTCCCTCCTCGACCCGATGGCGGACAAGGTCCTGGTGCTCGCCGTCCTGGTGATGCTCGTCGACGCCGGCGTCGTCCCGGGCTGGATGGTGGCGGCGATCGTCGCCCGCGAGCTCCTCGTCTCCGGCCTGCGGCTCGCGGCGCTCGAGCGGGGCGTCGTGCTCGAGGCCCGCGATCTGGGGAAGCTGAAGACGTGGTCGCAGGCGATCGCTGGTGCGCTCGGCGGCTACGCGGCGGCGGGCGCGTGGAGCGACCGCGTCGGCTGGTGGGCCCTGTTCGTCGCCGTCGTCCTGACGCTCGTGTCCGGGCTCGACTACGCCCGGCTCGCCCCGCGCGTCTTCCGGTCCGGCGCCGTCGCCTGACCGAGGGATCGGACGGCTTCGGGCCGTTGCCGATGCCAAACAGTGCCGCCGATTGGCTGCGCCGCCGTGATCGACACCGCTTCAGCCTCGCAGCCGCCAGTTTGGCCTTCGGTGGGCGCTCTGCTCGTCTCCGGCTGGGCCGGCGGAATGGTCGCGACGATGCTGTGGGCGCCGCTTCTCGGCGCCGCCCGCTTCGGAAGCGCCTTCGAGCCGGCACGCTCACCGTGACCTCGCTCGCGCCGACGCTCGCCGGCGCGCTCGTGGCGTCGGTGCTCCTGCCGCTGCTCCTGCGGGCGTTCTGCGAGTTCGAGCTCAGCCTCGGGGCGGCCTTCGTCGTCACGCTCGGCCGCAGCCTCGCGGGCTTCGCCGCCTCGGCGGTCATCACCGCGACCTTCCATACGGCGGTCGTGCCGACGGCCGCGACGTTCTTCCTCTTGCCCGGGCTCCTGTCGCTCGTCGTCGGCTACCGGCTCTTGAAGCACCTGGCCCAGCCGGTTCCGAGACTCGCCCGCAGCAGTCTCGCGCAGGCCTGGCTCGAGCCGGAGTTGGCCGCGCCCCATGCTGCGGCCGGTGAGTGGAATCGCCTCCTCCCCTCCGTCCGGATGGGGGTGGCCCAGCTGCTGGCGACCCTCGAGCAGTCGGAGCGGGTCAACGTTCCCGGCGCGGTCGCCGAGGGGCTTCCCGGTCTCGAGGCTCTCGCCGACCGCGTCGAGGAGGCGCCGCCGCCGAGCCCGTCCGGACGCGTGGCTCAGCTCGACCTCGTCGCAGGAATCCGGAGCCTCCAGGGCGCTCTCGTCGACTTGGCGGAGACCGCATGGCGGGGCGACCACCGGCGCGAGCTCGAGCACCTGCGCGGTCTCGACGAGATCCACCGCGCGCTGGCGCGGCTCGAATCAGCTCGCTAGGAAGCCGTCGTCCGGCCCGTCCGCGCGGTCGCCCGATGCGCCCTCTTCGAGCGCGGCCTCGCGCCAGCGGCTCTCGTAGGCGGCCGGCCTGCGTGGCTCGGCCTCCGCGAGGGCGGCGAGGATCGCGCGGCGCTCGTCCTCGCTCGGCTCCGGCCGGATCAGCGGCTCCATCGCCGGCAGCCTAAAGCGCACGGCGCCTTCCGACGATAGCTACCGAGGGATGAGCCGCCGCATCTTCGTCACCGCCTGCGCCGCCGCGCTCCTCGCCGCCCCTCCGGCGACCGGCTCGACCCCGACGCCGCCCGGACAGGGAACGCCCGCCCCCAAGCCGGCTCCGAAGCCTGCGCCGAAGCGCCGATCCTGGGCCGACGCCCAGATTCGGCTCGTCGTCTCCCACGGCCTGATGGCCCGCGACGTCACGAGCTTCAGGCCGGACGACCCTCTGACGCAGGGCGCGCTCGCCGACCTCGTGGCAGGCTTGACCGACCGCGCGCCGGCGCCGGTCGTCAACCCCAGCGGGCCGGTCACCATCGCCGGCCTCGACACGAAGCTCGTGCGCGGCCTCGGCCTCGCCACCACGGCAGGCGACTTCGTCCGCGCCGCGCGGGCAGCGGGCCTGAGCCCGCCGGGCCGCTTCGGGACCGAGGTGACGGCCCGCCTGCTCGGCCTTCGGTACAACCACCCCGCAGCCGAGGACGACCTCGAGCTCCGTCCCTCCGATACCGCGACGAGGGCCGAGGCTGCCTACTCCGCGGCGCGCATCCTCCGTTTCGGCGGCGGCGAGGTTCCGGCCGTCGAGGCGGCGGCCTCCTCGTTCGTCCTCCCCGCGTTGACGACGTGGCAGCACCGCATCCTCACCACCGCCTTCTCCTTCATCGGCTACCCGTACGTCTGGGGCGGCACGAGCGAGCGCGCCGAGGCACCGTTCGGCGTCCAGGCGCGGGGCGGCTTCGACTGCTCCGGCTTCGTCTGGCGCGTGTACAAGCTCCAGCGCTACGACGGCGAGGGCACGCTCGCCGACGTCCTGCGCGGACGGACGACCTACGCCATGAGCGGCGAGGTCATGCCCGCCAAGCGCATCTCCTTCGCGAAGCTCCAGCCCGCCGACGTCGTGTTCTTCGGCCTCGACGGCCCGCGCTCGCGGCCGCCGCAGGTCGACCATGCCGGGATCTACGTGGGCGGCGGCTGGTTCGTCCACTCCTCGAGCGGCGGCGTCACGCTGACGCAGCTCCAGGGCTGGTACCGCGACCGTTTCGCATGGGCCCGTCGGCCGCTCGCGGAGGCCGGCCTGATCTCCGCGGCCGCCTAGCGCGACGTTCACCCGATCGGGTGATGCCCCGGCCGGGCGGCGGCGGGAGAATCGCCGAGTCTGGCTTTTTCGTAGGGGGGAGGCTCGGATGCCGCAGTGGAGAACGCGATTCGTCGCGCCCGCGACGACGCAGCTCTTGGTTGCCGTCTTGCTCGGCGGCGGCTGGTTGGAGGCCTTCCACCGCTCTTATCTGGACTGGTAGGGGACGGCTCGGTGACGACGAGGCGACATCCGCGACGGCTCGCGGCCGTCGTCGCCGTCGTCTGCGCCGCGGGCGTCGCCGCCTTCGCCGCCGCGCTGGCTTCGCTCGGTGGCTCGCACCTCGGGGCGGAGACCGCGGTCGGTCTGTGTCTCTTCGCCGCGGCGATGATCCTCGCCGACCGCTTCCCGGTGCCGCTCGAGGGCCTCGACGCGGCCGGCGTCT
This sequence comes from Actinomycetota bacterium, assembly GCA_005885565.1. GTDB lineage: Bacteria > Actinomycetota > Thermoleophilia > Gaiellales > Gaiellaceae > AC-50. The sequence continues at coordinate 4,480 of VAXK01000201.1, read as the reverse complement.
CGCTCTCGTTCGTGTTCGGCGTGGCGGCGGTGATGCTCTTCGGCTGGGCCGCCGGCCTCGTCGCCGTCGTGGTCGCTCCGGCCGTCGGGCAGCTCCTCGACCGGCGTCCGCCGGTGCGGGTCGCCTACAACACCGCCGTGCATGGGCTCGCCGCCGGCGCGGGAGGCCTCGTGATCGCGCCGCTCCGCGGGGGCGATGTCGGCCGGCTCGTCGCCCAGGTTGCGCTGTGCGCCGCCGCCCAGCACCTCGTGAACACGGTGCTCGTCAGCGCCGCGATCAGCGCGTCGTCCGGCCGCCGTCTCCCGAGCCTCCTCCTCGCGAGCGTGCGCGCGACCGCCCTGCCGTTCGCGCTCATGGCGTCGGCCGCGCTGACGCTCGTCGTGCTGTGGCAGCGCTCGCCCGGACTGTCCGCAGCGCTCGCCGGCCCGCTCCTCGCGATCGGGCTCTACCAGCGCTCGACGCACCGCGCGCTGCGTGCGATGCGCCTCGCGCTCACCGACCCCCTCACCGGCCTCGGCAACCACCGGCACTTCCACGAGCGGCTCCGCGAGGAGCTGCAGGACGCGCGCCGGAATCGCCGGCGGCTCGCGCTCTGCCTCGCCGACATCGACGACTTCAAGCTCGTGAACGACCGGTTCGGCCATCCGGCCGGCGACCGCGTTCTCGCGGAGATCGCGGCGCGACTGCGCCAGGGCGGCGAGTCGTTCCGGCTCGGCGGCGACGAGTTCGCGCTCCTCCTTCCCCGAGCCTCCGAGGAGTCGGCGCGTCGAACAGCTGCCTCGGTCGTCGAGCGGATCGGCGCGCTCGAGCTCGAGGTCGTGGGCTCGGTGACGGTGAGCGTCGGTCTTGCGATCGCCGACCCGTCACGAGGCGACCAAGGCGATCTGATCCGTCGTGCGGACGGGGCGCTCTACGCCGCGAAGCAGAACGGCAAGAACTCGATCGAGGTCGCCGTGCCGGGACTGGAACTCGGAGCGCGGTCGGCGGCCTAGCTAGTAGCCGGGCCGCGGGCGAGGGGTTTCGACTCGCGCCGATCGGCGACAACGGCTCCTGGTGAGATGGCGCGTAAGAAGCGAGAGCGAGGATCCGCGGAGTGGCCGGCTCCGCCGCGCAAAGTCTCGCCGCGGGACGACCTAGACGGTGCGGGCAGCGTGCCGGACGCCCTCGACGTACGCGCGAAGAGCTCGGGTCACCGCAAGAAGACTGCGGATAAGTGGAACCAGTGACGGCCAGCGCCTTTCGACGCCGTTTCGGCACAGACACGTGCGCTTTTCTTCGATAGCGTAGAAAGCGGGGCGGGGGCTCTTCCCCTGTTCACGCGCGCGCCTACCTGATAAGGCCCGGCAGGCGGAGGCCGGTCAGAGCGGGATGTTCCCGTGCTTGCGCCGGGGCCGGGGCTCGCGCTTCGTCAGGGAGGTCTCGAGCGCGTCGATGAGCATGGGCCGCGTGCGCCGGGGCTCGATCACCTCGTCCACGTACCCGCGCTCTGCGGCCGTGTAGGGATTGGCGAAGCGCTCGCGGTAGTCGGCGATCCGCTCGGCGCGGCGGGCGTCGGCGTCGTCGGCGACCTCGAGCTCCTTGCGGAAGACGATGTTCACTGCGCCCTCCGGGCCCATCACCGCGACCTCGGCGGTTGGCCACGCGAAGTTGAAGTCGGCGCGGATGTGCTTCGAGCTCATCACGGCATAGGCGCCGCCGTAGGCTTTCCGCGTGATCACCGCGAGCTTCGGCACCGTCGCCTCCGCATACGCGTAGAGGAGCTTCGCGCCGTGCCGGATGATCCCGCCCCACTCCTGCGCGGTTCCGGGCAGGAAGCCCGGCACGTCGATGAACGTGACGAGCGGGATGTTGAACGCGTCGCAGGTGCGGACGAAGCGACCGGCCTTCACCGCGGAGTCGATGTCGAGCACGCCGGCCAGCGAGCGCGGCTGGTTCCCGACGACGCCGACCGAGTGGCCTCCGAGCCGAGCGAAGCCGCACACGACGTTCTCGGCGAACCGCTCGTGCACCTCGAGGAACTGCCCGTCGTCCACGACGCGCTCGATCACGGCCTTCATGTCGTACGGCTTGTTGGGGCTGTCGGGGATGAACGTGTCGAGCTCGACGTCCTCGCGGTCGCGCGGGTCGGCCGGCTCGGCGTAGGGCGGCGCGTCGAGGTTGTTCTGCGGCAGGAACGAGAGCAGGTAACGCGCGTCCTCGAGGCAGGCGTCGTCGTCGGGGGAGATGAAGTGCGCGACGCCGGAGCGCGAGGCGTGCGTCGCCGCGCCGCCGAGCTCCTCGAACGTCATCTCCTCCCCCGTCACCGTCTTCACGACGTCGGGGCCGGTGATGAACATGTACGAGCTTCCCTCGACCATGAGCACGAAGTCGGTGATCGCGGGCGAGTAGACGGCTCCGCCCGCGCAGGGGCCCATGACGAGGCTGATCTGCGGCACGACGCCCGAGGCCTGCACGTTCCGCCAGAAGATCTCGGAGTAGCCGGCGAGCGAGACGACGCCCTCCTGGATCCGCGCGCCGCCCGAGTCGTTGATCCCGATCACCGGACAGCCGTACTTCACGGCCATGTCCATGACCTTGCAGATCTTCTCGGCGAAGACCTCGGAGAGGCTCCCGCCGAAGACGGTGAAGTCCTGCGAGAAGACGAAGACCTTGCGCCCGAAGATCTCGCCGTAGCCCGTGACGACGGCGTCGCCCCACGGCCGCCGCTCCATCATCCCGAAGTTCGACTCGCGGTGGCGGACGTAGCGGTCGAGCTCGACGAAGGAGCCCGGGTCGCAGAGGCGCTCGGCGCGCTCGCGGGCGAGGAGCTTTCCCTGCGAGCGCTGCCGCTCGACCGCCTTCGCGCTCCCGGCGTGGCGCGCCTCGTCGCGGAGCGCCTGCATGCGCTCGAGCTTGCCCTGCGTCGACTCGGTACTCGCGCGCTCTTCGTCTGTCGCCGCCACCGCTGGAGCGTACCCCGGCGGCGGTTTGGACGCGCTACGGCTGGGCTTGGCTCCAGGTCGGCTGCATCGACACGATCGCGCTGGCAGCGTGCTCGATCGGGATGTCGTTGAAGCCGCTCGTCAGCTTGATCACCTCGCGGGTCGCCGGGGGAAGCGTCGCGAACGCGTAGCCGGTACCGCCGCCGAGGACGTTGCCCGCCTCGTCGAGGATGACCGCCGAGAGCTGGCAGTTCTGGAGCACGAGCGCGGGCTGGCTGTTCAAGAGCTCGCCTTCGACGGAGCCGACCCACGCCGGGTCGTACAGATCCGGCATCACGTGGATGTTCGCGGGCGCGGGGAGGCGAAGCTCAGGCCGCGAGTGGCCGCCGACTTGGACGACGACCTCGAGCCTCTGGATCGGCGCGGCTCCGGGGAAGGTGAGCTCGCCGCCGAGGGCGTACGTGCCGCCGGACTGGATGGCGTTGATCGACGTCGTGACCGTGCCGAGCGCGTGGTTGTCGGCCATGACGAAGTTGATGAGCACGTAGATCTTCGTCGCGTCGAACTGCTGCGAGTCGTTCTGGAGCAGCAGCCCGTAGCTGACGCCGGTGCCGCCGTACGGCTTCGCGCGGATCGAGAAGCCCTTCTTCACGACCTCGATCCGCGGCGGGATTAGCTGGCCGATGACCATGAAACGGCGGGTGACCTTCCCGGCGCGGCCGCACGAGACGGTTGCGCGGGCGCGGCCGACGGCGGTGCCGAGGCCGACCTGCCACTGCCAGGACGCGCGGCCGTTCGTCGCCGTCTCCGCCGCGAGACCCTTTTGGCGGGCGCCGTTCGCATAGCGCACGGCGAGCGCGCAGCGCACGCCGGCGGGGCTGACGAGGACGCTGATGTTGGCGTCGTTGCCCTGGACAACGCGCTGCGAGGCGAAGCCGACGCGGACGCCTTCGGCGCGATCGGTGCGGGCCGCGGCGGGGGCCGCGCCGGCGAGGGCGAGGAGAGCGCCGAGAGCGGCGAGGCGGATCAGGGATGCAGGGGCGCTGACGGACACGTCGATAGACCTCCGGTTAGTCGCAAGCGTCGCCGCGTCCGCCTGCCTTGCACGTCGTCTCAATGGTCGGAGCGCGCAGAAGCACCTCCGATCCCTCGGTTGAGTGACCGTTACACCTGCCATGGCTCGCAGGGCCAGGTCTGGGGTCAGACCCCTTGCCATGGCTCGAAGAGACAGTCGCCGATGCGAATCCGCTGCTCAGAAGCGCAATACGCGGTGCGGACGTGCATCCTCGGGCCATGCAGGGGTCTGACCCCGGCCGCGGCCCGAGCGGCCATGCACCTGTGGATGGTGCGCGCGTACGATGCGGCTCGTGAAGCCAGGCACGAGGCTCGTGCGTCCCGCCGGCCCGGGAGCCTCGCCGCCGCTCGACCGCTCCACCACTTTCGCCTACCGCGAGCCGCGCCGCGCCTACTACCAGCGACACGGGCACCCGGTCGGCGAGGAGGCCGAGCGGCTGCTCGGCGAGCTCGACGGCGGCCACGCGCTCCTCTTCTCCTCCGGG
>VAXK01000299.1 GCA_005885565.1 Actinomycetota bacterium | reverse complement strand
CGGCCGTCGATCACCGCCTCGCCGCCCGTCCAGCCGATCCGCTCGAGGAGCTCCGGCGTCGGCTCCGTCAGCACGACGTAGGAGCCGAAGTTCGTCACCCGCCCGCGGAGCGGCCGCCAGCCGGTCATCCAGGCGTTCACGGCGACGACGATCTCGGGCGCGCGCACCCGGCCGCGCGGGGTCGTCACGACGCCGCGCTCGACCCTCACGACCGGCGAGCGCTCGTGCAGCATGGCCACCCGCAGCACGGCCGCGCGGAGCGCCCGCACGAGCCGCGCCGGCTGGACGGTCGCGCCCTCGCGGAAGAAGACGCCCCTGCGGAAGACCGGCGAGCGGATCCGCGCTGCGAGCTCGTCCCGCGAGAGCGGCACCGCCTCCTCCTCGGCACCGAGCGCGCGCGCCGCCTCGACCGCGCGGTCGACCGCCTCGTCCTGGGCCGGGGCGGCCGAGACCTTCAGGATGCCGCCCTCCCGCAGCCAGACGTCGCCCTCCAGCGCGCGGACGGCCGGGATGATCCGCTCGGCGGCACGGGCGACCTCGAGCGCGGCGCCGTCGCCGAGCACCTCCCGGAGGTTCGCGAGCGAGGCCCAGTAGCCGTGGCAGAAGCCGCCGTTCCGCCCGCTCGGGCCCGCCCCGCACGTCTCCGCCTCGAGGACGACGACCCGCGCCGACGGCTCCCGCTCGCGCACCGCGAGCGCCGTCCAGAGCCCCGTGTAGCCGCCGCCCACAATCGCCACGTCCGCCTCCGCGTCCCCCTCGAGCGGCGGCGCTTCGTCGACCTCTCCCGCCTCGTCGAGCCACCACGGAGGCAGCCGCGGCTCGACCGGCGAGCTCAGACGAGCCCGCGCTTCCCCCGGCGGTTCTGGACGAGCACGTTCGTGACCATCAGGCCGACCGCGACCACGAAGATGGCGGTGCCGATGACGTTGATCTGCGGCGGCGCGCCGATCCGCGCCGAGCCCCAGACGAAGAGCGGGAACGTGATCCTCGTGCCGGAGTTGAAGTACGTGACGACGAAGTCGTCGATCGAGATCGCGAAGCAGAGGAGCAGCGCCGCGAGGATCGCCGGGGCGATGAGCGGCAGCGTCACCTTCTGGAACGTCGCCCATTCGTTCGCGCCGAGATCCATCGCCGCCTCCTCGAGGTGCCGGTCGAAGCCGACGAGCCGCGCCTTCACCGTCACGACCGCGAAGCTGATGCAGAACATGATGTGCGCGATGAGGATCGTCCAGAAGCCGAAGGCGACGTTCGCGTTCAGGAAGAGCGTCAGGAGCGACGCGCCGAGCACGATCTCCGGCGTCGAGAGCGGCAGGAAGATGAGGAGGTTCGTCGCGCCTCGGCCCCGGAAGCCGTAGCGGACGAGCGCCAGGGCGACGAGCGTCCCGAGCGCGGTCGCGACGAGGCTCGCGATCACGGCGATCTCGAGCGAGAGCTCGATCGCGCCCCGAAGGCCGGGGACGCCGTCCCAGTAGCGCCAGTTGTTCCACGTGAAGCCCTGCCAGACGTAGTTGAAGCGGCCGGTGGGGTTGTTGAAGGAGAACGCGATCACGATCGCGATCGGCAGCAGCAGGTAGGCGAAGAAGAGCACCGAGTAGGCGGCCAGGACGTTCCGGCGCGCGAGCGCCCAGGCCCGGCCGCCGAGGTCCATGACGCCGCTCATCCGGTCAGCTGCTCCGTCCCGACCGCGCGGGCGTAGGCGAGCACGGCGACGATGATCGCGGCCATCAGGACGAACGACATCGACGCCGCGGCCGGGTAGTCGGTCAGCTCGAGGAACTTGGACTGGATCACGTTCCCGATCATGTGGTTCGTCGGCGAGCCGAGAAGCTGCGCGTTGATGAAGTCGCCGGCGGCAGGGATGAAGGTGAGGAGCGTCCCGGCGACGACGCCCGGCAGGGACAGCGGCAGGGTCACGCGGAGGAACGCCTTCCAGCGGCTCGCGTAGAGATCCTCGGCGGCCTCGATCAGCCGCCCGTCGATCTGCTCCAGCGAGACGTAGAGCGGCAGCGCCATGAAGGGGAGGAAGTTGTAGGTGATCCCCGCCACGACGGCCGTCGCCGTGTTCAGCAGCCGGCCGGTGGAGCCGAGGACGTGGAGGTGGTGCAGCGTGCGCACGACGAGCCCGTGGTCGGCGAGGATCGTCTGCCAGGCCAGCGTCCGGATCAGGTAGGTGACGAAGAACGGCGCGACGATGAACAGCAGCAGGAGGTTCTTCCAGCGGCCGCCGCGGAACGCGATCCAGTACGCGACCGGGTAGCTGACGACGAGCGCGAGCACCGTCGCGATGCCGGCGTATTCGAGCGAGCGCTCGAAGTGGCCGCGGTAGTTCCGGATCGCGTTCCAGTAGTTCCCCCACGACCAGGAGAAGGCGTAGCCGAAGTCGATCGAGCCCGACTCGAGCGACTGGTAGGCGAGGAAGCCGAGCGGGACGAGGAAGAAGAGCCCGAGCCAGACCACGCCCGGGGCGAGCAGCAGGTACGGCGTGAGCCCCCTGTGCCGGTGGAGGAAGCCCACTACGCCGAGATCAGGTTCTGCCAGGTGGTGAGGTACTTCTCGTTGTTCAGCGCGTTCGGGTCGATGACGTGGACGTTGTCGAGCATCTTCTTCGTCGGGAAGATCAGGGTGTTCTTGGCGATCGCCGCGTTCGTCTTCAGCAGGGCCTCCCTCGCCCCGACGACCGGGCAGATGTAGTAGACGCCCGTGTCGCCCGTCTTCGGGTCGCCGCCCTCGATCTGCGCGGCGATCTTCGGGTCGTAGACGTAGTTCATGTAGACGGACGCCGTGTAGGCGTTGCCGCCCTTCGGGATCAGCATGTTGTCCGTCCAGATGTCGCCGCCGTCGGCCGGCAGGTTCCAGTGCAGGTGGCTGTTCTCCGAGAGCAGCTGGGCGATGTCGCCCGACCAGGACATCGCCGCGGCGAGGTCGCCCTTGGCGAGCGGCGCCGCGTAGTCGTTGCCGGTGAACTGCCGGATCTGACCCGAGTCGACGGCCTTCTTGATCTTCGTGATCGCCCGATTGAAGCTCGCGTTCGTCACCTTGCTCGGGTCGTCGCCGTTCGAGACCATGACGAGGCTGAGCGCGTCGGCCATCTCGTTCAGGCAGGTGACCTTCCCCTTCAGCTTGCGGTTGCCGAAGAGCTCGTCGATCGACAGGACCGGATCGGTGAGCTTGTCGTTGAAGGCGATCCCGGTCATGCCGGACTGCCACGGCAGGGTGTAGTCGCGATGGGGGTCCCAGGCCGGGTGGCTGAGCGCGGGCTGGAGGTTCTTGATGTTCGGCAGCGCGCTCTTGTCGAGCTTCTCGACCCAGCCCTTCTTGATCAGGAGGCTCGGATAGCGGGAGTTGTCGGTCATCACGATGATGTCCCGGTCGATCGACTGCCCGCGCGACAACGGCCCCTGGATCTTCCCGAAGAACGACGCGTTGTCGTTGATGTCCTCGGTGTACTGGACGTGGACGCCGTACTTCTTGGAAAAGCTCTCGAGGGTCGGGTGCATGTGCGTCTTGTTGTTCGTGTCCATGTAGAGCGTCCAGTTCGAGAACCGGAGCGTCTTGGCGAGCTTGTGGGACGACGATGCGGCCTTCTTGCTCGAGCCGCCGCAGGCGGCGAGGAAGCCGGGCAGGGTCAGGGCCGCTCCGCCGAGCGCGGCTCGCTCGAGCAGCTGTCGGCGGGTGAACTCGAGGTCTCTCATGCGGATCCCTCCGTGGAATCGACGACGAAGGTCGCGTCCGGACTCCAGCTCAGCGTGAGCCGGTCGCCCGGAGCCGCCCCCTCGGCTCCCGGCCGGACGTTTTGGACGTAGACGGTCAGCCTGCCGCTTCCGGTCTCGACGATGTACTGGGTCGCGACGCCGACGTACGCGCTCTCGCTGACGGTGCCCGGGAGTGTGTTCGCGTCGCCCCCGTCGATGCGGATCTTCTCCGGCCGGATGCCGACGGCGACGCGGCCGGTGCGGCCCTGCAGAGCCTCCGCGGCGACGTGCACCTGCGTCCCGTCGTCGAGCCGCACGACGTCGGCCCCGGCCACCGTCCCGGGCAGCAGGTTCGAGACGCCGAGGAACCCGGCGACGAACGGCGTCTCGGGCCGCTCGTAGAGCTCGTCAGGCGACCCCAGCTGGTCGATCCGGCCCTTGTTCATGACGGCGATCCGGTCCGCCATCGTCATCGCCTCCTCCTGGTCGTGCGTGACGTGGATGAAGGTGATGCCGATGTCGTGCTGGATCCGCTTCAGGAAGAGCTGCATCTGCTTGCGGAGCTTCAGGTCGAGGGCGCCGAGCGGCTCGTCGAGGAGCAGCACGCGCGGGCTGCAGACGAGCGCGCGGGCGAGGGCGACGCGCTGCTGCTGGCCGCCCGAGAGCTGGCGCGGCTTGCGGCGCTCCATGCCCTCGAGCTCGACGAGGTGGAGCATCTCGAGGACGCGGCCCCGCAGCCCCTTCCGCTCGGCGCCCTGGCGGCGCAGGCCGAAGGCGACGTTCTCGAAGATCGAGAGGTGCGGGAAGAGGGCGTACGACTGGAAGACGGTGTTCACGTCGCGCCGATATGGCGGCAGCCCGACGACGTCGCGGTCGCCGAGGAAGATCGTGCCCGAGGTGGGCTCCTCGAAGCCGCCGATCATGCGCAGCGTCGTCGTCTTCCCGCAGCCCGACGGCCCGAGCAGCGCGAAGAAGCTGCCCTGCTCGATCTCGAGCGAGAGGTCGTCGACGGCGACGACGTCGTCGAAGCGCTTGGTGACGCCCTCGAGCCGGACGTCGACGATCCTGGGCCCGGTTTGCCCGGCGGGCGCCGGCGCGACCCGTGGCTCGACCGCCATCAGTGGATTCGCTCCCAGGCCTCGGTGAGCACGTCGCCGAGGATGGTCGTGATCTCGTCGAACTCCCGCTGACCCGCGATGAGCGGCGGCGAGACCTGGAGCACCGGGTCGCCGCGGTCGTCGGCGCGGCAGATGAGGCCGCGCTCGAAGAGGCGCGGCGAGAGGAAGCCGCGCAGCAGGCTCTCGCACTCGTCCTCCGTGAAGGTGGTGCGCGTCTCCTTGTCGCGGACGAGCTCGAGCGCGTAGAAGTAGCCGGCGCCCCGCAGGTCGCCGACGATCGGCAGGTCGAGGAGCTGCGCGAGCGTTCGCCGGAAGGCGTCCTCGTTCTCGCGCGCATGCTCGACGATCCCGTCGCGGCGCATGATCTCGATGTTCGCGAGCGCGATCGCGGCCTGCACCGGATGGCCGCCGAACGTGATCCCGTGCATGAACGAGCGCGTGTCCTCGAGGAACGGCTCGACGAGCCGCTCCGAGGCGACGACGGCCCCGATCGCGGCGTAGGCCGAGGAGAGGCCCTTCGCGCACGTGAGGAGGTCGGGCCGGATGTCGTACCGCTCGGAGCCGAACCAGTAGCCGAGCCGCCCGAAGCCGGTGATCACCTCGTCCGCGCAGAGCAGGATGCCGTAGCGGTCGCAGATCTCGCGCACGCCGCGGAAGTAGCCCTCCGGCGGCGTGAACGAGCCGCCCGCGTTCTGGACGGGCTCGAAGATGACCATCGCCACCGTGTCGGGGCCGGCCTGCTGGATCGCGCCGTCGAGATCGTCGAGCAGGAAAGCGGTGAACTCCTCCTCCGTCTCGTCGGGGCGCCGGTGGTAGCGGTTCGTGTTGTGGACGTGCACCACGTCCGGGACGAGCGGCTCGAACGGCGTGCGGAGCGCGGGGATCCCGTTGATCGAGAGCGCGCCGAGGGTCGTTCCGTGGTAGGCGAGCCGGTGGGCGACCGCCTTCCAGCGCCGTTCTCCGCGCGCGGTGTGGTACTGCCGCGCGAGCTTCCAGGCCGACTCGACGGCCTCCGAGCCGCCGGAGACGAAGAAGACGCGGTCGAGGTCGCCGGGCGCGAGCGACGCGACCTCGGCGGCGAGCTCGATCGCCCGCGGGTGGGCATAGCTCCAGTTCGTGTAGAAGGGGAGCTCGCGCATCTGCGCGAGGGCGGCCTGGCCGACCTCCTCGCCGTACGAGTAGCCGATGTTCACGGCGAAGAGGCCCGCGAGAGCGTCGAGGAACCGCTTGCCGTTCACGTCCTCGAGGTAGCACCCCTCGCCGCGCACGATCACGGGGATCTCCGTGTCCTCGTAGCTCCCCATGCGGGTGAAGTGGAGCCAGAGATGCTCCCGGGCCGCCTGCTGGAGGTCGATCCTCGGTCGGGTCGCCGCGGGCGCCGTCACGTTGCGAGCCTAGCCGCCGCGTCACCGCTCCACAAGCGGCATTGAACGCCGCCCCTGAATGATGGATGCTTGTCATACATCCACCGAGGGGGAGAAACATGGCGCGCACGCCGCTGGCCCGAAGGCTCCAGGAGACCATCTCGGCGATCGGGGAGGCGAGGGCGCGAGAGGTTCCCGTCGAGCAGGTGCTCGAGGAGCGGACGACGCGCCGCGAGCTCTTCGTTCGTGCCGGCGCCGTCGGCGCCGCCGCGGCGGCGGCCTCGTCGGCGGGCCGCTTCGCCAAGGCGGCCCGAGGGGCGACGGCGCCTCGGATCGCGATCGTCGGCGCCGGGCTCGCCGGCCTCACGTGCGCCTATCGGCTCAAGCAGGCGGGCTATGCCGCCCAGGTCTACGAGGCGCATCCCTCGCGCGTCGGCGGGCGCTGCTGGACGATCCGCGGCTGGGCCGAGGACCAGATCGGCGAGCACGGCGGCGAGCTGATCGACCAGGGGCATACCGAGATGCGTCACCTCGCCAACGAGCTCGGCTTCACGCTCGACAACCTCCTCCAAGGCGAGGCGAACGGCACCGAGGACTTCTACTGGTTCGACGGCGCGCCCTACACGTATGCGCAGGCCACGGCCGACCTGAACGGGATCTACCAGAAGCTGCACAAGGACCTCTCGGCCGCGAGCTACCCGACGCTCTGGAACAGCTACACGCAGCGCGGCTACGAGCTCGACCACATGTCGATCGTCGACTGGCTGAACGAGACCTGTCCAAACGGCGGCGCGAGCTCGAAGCTCGGCCAGCTCCTCGACGTCGCCTACAACATCGAGTACGGCGCCGAGTCGAGCCAACAGAGCGCGCTGAACCTGATCTACCTGCTCGGCTACATCGGCCAGGGGCAGTTCAACACCTTCGGCAAGTCGAACGAGAAGTACCACGTCGTCGGCGGCAACGACCAGGTGCCGAACGAGCTGGCCCGGCGACTGTCCGGCCAGATCACGATGGGCGCGGAGCTCGTCGGGATCTCGTCGAACGCGAGCCGGACGGCCTGGACGCTCAGCTTCAACGGGGCGAGGACGGTGACGGTCGACCACCTCGTCCTCGCGCTCCCGTTCTCGATCCTGCGGTCGTCCGTCGACTTCAAGAAGGCGAACTTCGAGCCGCTCAAGGTGACGGCGATCAACGAGCTCGGCATGGGCACGAACTCGAAGCTCCACGTCCAGTTCACGAAGCGCTACTGGAACGACCTCGGCAACAACGGGAACACGTACGCGGACACGGGCTTCCAGAACACCTGGGAGGTGACGCGGGCCCAGCCGGGAACGAGCGGGATCCTCGTCGACTACACGGGCGGCACGATCGGCGCGAGCTTCGGCTCCGGGACGCCGTCCTCGCGCGCACAGCAGTTCCTGGCGCAGATCGACCCACTCCTGCCGGGCCTCTCCAAGTACTGGAACGGCCGGGCGACGATCGACTTCTGGACCGCGTACCAGTGGACGAAGGGCTCCTACTCCTACTGGAAGGTCGGCCAGTACACGAAGTTCTCGGGGATGGAGAAGACGGCGCAGGGCACGTGCCACTTCGCCGGCGAGCACACGTCGCAGGACTTCCAGGGCTATCTGAACGGCGGCGTGGAGACAGGCGAGCGGGCCGCCGGCGAGATCCTCGACGCGCTGAAGTAGCGCTACTCGAAGCCGGACGAGTCGACGTGCGCGGGCCGGATCACGACCTTGAGCCGCCGCTTGTCCGGGCTCGCCCACGGGTACTCGTCCTTGCCGAGGTACTTCTTCGCCAGCTTGTCGATCTGCTCGCGCGCGCCCTCGGTGGTCACGTCGCTCGTGCCGCTGATCGCGACCCACTTGTAGGGATCCGACGGGTCGAGCACGAGCAGCGAGACGCGCGGGTCGTCGTCGATGTGCCGGACCTTCGCGCGGCCCTCCTCGGTGTTGAAGGAGACGACGCCGTCCTCGACGTCGACCCAAACGACCGTCGAGTGCGGTGAGCCGTCGCGGCGTAGCGTCGTCAGGACGCCCACGAACGGGTTCTCGGCCAGGAAGCGGAGCTGTGCCTCGCTCAGCACCGCCTGCCGCTGCTTCACTGCCATCTCGGACCTCCTCGCGTCGTTCGCTTGGGCGCGATAGCGTGTTCCCGGATGAGCCGAGGGCTACTCGTCGGAACCCGCAAGGGCCTCTTCGTCGAACACGACGGCGAGGTCGAAGGGCCGCTCCTGCCCGGCTGGGCGATCTACCACGCAGTTCGCGACCCGGGGAGCGGCACGGTCTACGCGGCGTCGAACAACTTCGTGTACGGCGCGACTGTCCACCGCTCGAGCGATCTCGGCCGCACGTGGGAGCGCGCGGAGGAGATCGGCCTGCCCGAGGGGAGCGACCTGACGCTGAACGCGACGTGGCACGTCGAGCCCGGGCCGGACGCGCTCTGGCTCGGCGGTGATCCCGGCGTCCTGCACCGCTCGACCGACGGAGGCGTCACCTTCGAGCCCGTCCCGGGTCTCGTCGAGCACCCGACCCGCGAGCGCTGGCAGCCGGGCGCGGGCGGGATGTGCTGCCACTCCTTCCAGATCACGGACGGGCGGCTGTACGCAGCGATCTCGGCGGCGGGCGCGTTCCGGAGCGAGGACGACGGCGAGACGTGGACGCCGATCAACCAGGGCGTTGCGGCCGACTTCTTCCCGGACAACCCGTTCCCCGAGGTGGGCCAGTGCGTCCACAAGCTGCTCGCCCACCCGGCACGCGAGGGCCGCCTGTGGCAGCAGAACCACTGCGGCGTCTACCGCTCCGACGACCATGGCGACACGTGGGAGCGGCTCGAGGGGAACGGCCT
>VAXK01000146.1 GCA_005885565.1 Actinomycetota bacterium | reverse complement strand
AGGAGAGCTTCCGCATCGGTGACCTCGAAGCGTATGAGGTCGGCCGCACGGCGAGCCCGCGCCGGCGCCTCCTCGCGGCTCGGCCCGACGGCGATGACCGCGCCCGCCCGATCGGACCCGGTCCGAAACGCGCCGAACTCGTGGCCGGGCGAACGGTAGAGGCGGACGTCCACGACGCCCTCGACCGCGCGCGCCTCCCCCTCGCCGTGGGTGGCGACGAGCCGGCCCTCGGGCGGGACGAGGAAGCGCGTGACTGCGCCGGCGACCTGGGGCTCGGGCCGCGGGGGCTCAACCGGCTCGCCGAGGGCGGCGGCGATCGCGAGCGCGTTCAGGTCGACGCCGAGCGCGGCGCGGCAGAGCTCCGCGTCGTGGCCCCCGCCGAGCCGCGCCGCGAGCTCGATGACCCGCGGCCCGTCCCACCCGAGCCGGAGCTGCGTGTACGTCGGGCCGTTCTCGATCCCGAGCGCCTCGGCGGCCCGCCGTGCGACCTCGACTGCCCGCTCGTCGGCGTGTCGGCTCGGCCAGACGTGCGCCAGTGCGACGCCGAAGGCCGGCGGCCGACCGATCTCGCGGTCGGTGACCGTGAGCGGGTGGAAGACGCCGTCCACCGAGAACGCGTTCACGGTCACCTCCGGCCCCTCGACGAGCTCCTCGACGAGCGCGGTCCCGGCGCGCGACGCCGTCTGGGCCTGCGCGACCGCGTCCGGCAGACCCATGCCGCGCATCACCAGGGACAGTCCCCGCTGCCCCTGGCGGTCGGGCGCCTTGACGACCGCCGGTACCGACAGGCCCGCCGTCGAATCGTCGCGGCCGACGGAGCGCCAGCGCGGCTGCGGAACCCTCGCCTCGTCGAAGCGCTGGCGCTGCCGCAGCTTAGAGACGGCGAGCGCCGCCGAAGCCGGCGAGATGGGATGCGGGAGCCGCAGGTGGTCGGCGAGGCGCGCGGCGACCTTTACCGGCCAGTCCGTTCCGGGAGCGATGACACCGGCGATCCGCTCCGAGCGCGCCAGCCGCTCCACCGCAGACTCGTCCTCGGTGGACAGGAGCGCCCGCCGGTCGGCGTATGCGAACCCGGGCGCGCGCGGATCCCGGTCGACCGCGATCACGAAGAGGCCGCGCGCACGGGCGGCTGCGAGCAGGCCGAGCTGCGCGGGCCCCGCGCCTAGGACGAGGAGAGCTTCGCCTTCGGGCGCTTCGTCGCCCTCCACCAAGCCTGGTTCTCGCGGTACCAGGCGACCGTCCGCGCGAGCCCGTCCTCGAACGACGTGCGCGCCGACCAGCCGCAGAGCCGCCGGATCTTCTCCGTCGAGCCGATGTGCCGGTCGACCTGGCCCGGCCGCTCGGATACGTGCGTCTTGAGCTCCGCGGGCTTGTCGAGGAGCTCGAGCACGAGGTCGGCGACCTCGTCGATCGGGACGTCCACGCCGGTCGCGACGTTGAGCACCTCGCCGGCGACCGAGTCGAGGTCGGCGGCGATCAGCGCCTCGATCGCCTCGGCGTCGTCGTCGACGTACAGCCAGTCGCGGCTGGCGTGGCCGTCGCCGTGGATCGTGAGCGGCTCGTCGTCGAGCGCCTGCGTGACGAAGTGAGGGATCACCTTCTCCGGGTGCTGGCGCGGCCCGTAGTTGTTGAACGGCCGCACGATCACGATCGGGAGGCCGTAGGTGACGAAGTACGAGTAGGCGAGCCGGTCGGCTCCCGCCTTCGTCGCCGCGTACGGGCTGCGCGGGTTGAGCGGATGCTCCTCGTCCATGGGCGCCGCGAGCGCCGTCCCGTAGACCTCGCTCGAGGAGATGAGGATGAAGCGCTCGACCGGCCGCTCGCGGATCGCGTCGAGGAGGATCCGCGTCCCCTCGACGTTCGTGGTCACGAACTCGGCGCCGCCCTCGGCGATCGACTTCTCCACGTGCGACTCGGCGGCGGCGTTCACGATCACGTCCACCTCGGCGACGACGTCGGCCACGAGCTCGGCGTCGCAGATGTCGCCGCGCACGAACGAGAGCCGCTCGTGCGCCATCACGTCGGCGAGGTTCTCGAGGTTGCCCGCGTAGGTCAGCGCGTCGAGCGAGACGACCTCGTACGGCGTCGCGCGCAGGAGGTGCCGGATGAAGTTCGACGAGATGAAGCCGGCACCGCCGGTGACGAGGACGCGCAGGCTGTTCGGCACGGGCGGAAGCCTAATCGGGCGCGGCGGCACGCCGCCGCGCCCACGTCGGCCGGCGAGCCTACGGGCTCACCGCGTAGATGTTCTG
>VAXK01000145.1 GCA_005885565.1 Actinomycetota bacterium | reverse complement strand
CGGTGCGGTTGCCGCCGTGGGGCTGGCGGCGGTCGGCTCGCTCACGCACGTCCTCGGCAACTACGCCGGCACCGCGCAGGGCAACGTCCTCCCGGCCGGGGTCTGGCACTCGGCTGCGGTGCACCTGGACGAGGTCGTCGTCGGGACCGGCGTCGCGCCCTTCCTTCTCGCGACCGCGTGGGCCTTCACTCCGTCGCGGCGCGAGTCGCAAGCTTTCGCCGTCCTCTTCGTGCCGCTCGTGGTGCTCGTCACGCTCGAGGCGGCCTCCTTCGACCTCCGCTTCACGCCCGGCGGCTTCGTCCAGGTTCGCTACGTCTGCTACCTGGCGCCGCTCTTCGCCGTCGGGGCTGCCGCCTGCCTGCTCGAGCCCGGGCGCCGCATTCTGCGAGCGGGCCTCGTGCTCGCGGCAGGGCCGGCCTTCCTCGGGCTCGCTGCCGCCGACTCGTTCGGCGAGGAGATCACCCTCTGGTGGGCCTCGCCGGCCGGCGCCTTCCACCGGGCGTTGAGGGACGCCGCCGGAACGGTCGGGCTCTCGGCGGACGGTCTCGTGCGCTTCGGCGGCCTCGTCCTCGCCGCCGCGCTTGCCGGCGCGCTGTGGCGACTCCCGGCCCGGTTGTCGCTGTCCGTGCTCGGCGTCGCCCTCAGCGCATTCGGCGCCTTCGAGGCCCGCTACGTCTTCGACTGGCTGGCGGTTCCGGCCACCACGCGGCCGCAAACCGTCGAGGGCGTGCGCCGCGACTGGGTCGACGCCGCTCTGCCGGCCGGTGCGTCCGTCGCGCTCGTGCCGAGCCCGGAGCTTGCTCGCGAGTACTGGTGGGACGCGGAGTTCTGGAACAAGACCGTCGACCGCACCCTGACGGTGGGCGGCCAGGGGGTCTTCACGCCCTTCACGACGAAGGCCCTATCCGTCGACCCGCATACCGGGCGCGTGCGCGGCGACGAGCCGACCGACCTCCTCGTGGTCGACGACGCGGCCCCGCAGCTTCGCCTCGCGGGGACGGTGCTCGCGACGGCCGAGCCGCTCGCGCTCGTCCGGGCGCAGCGGCCGTACCGTGCCCGATGGCTCGTCACCGGCACGGAGCCCGCCGGCTGGGCTCGTCCCGGCAGGCCCGTGCGGATCCGCATCTTCGGTGGTCCGAGCGAGCTCTCCGTCTCGGTGCGCGCCCAGTTCGCGGCCAAGCGACCGCAGGGGTTCCTCCTCCGAGGCGGCGGCGCCGTTCGCGCCGGACGGGTCCCTCCGGGGGGTGTCGTCAGCCGAAGGCTGACGGCGTGCCGCGTCGTGACGCTCGTCGCCCGCGGCGGGGTGAGTCTGCACCTCGACCGGATCAGCGTCCGGCCGGTTGCGGGCAGCTGCTAGCCCGCCGCGAGGCGGAGCGGCGGCGTGATCTTCCAGAGCACGAGCGGCGCCGGCCGCGAGTCGGCGAGGCGGGTGCCGACGAAGTTCAGGCCGTCGACCGCGACGACGTAGCGCGCGTCGATCGGCGTGCCGTCGGCGAGAAGAAGCCTTCCGCCCGGACCAGGAGTGACCCTGCGCTGGGGCAGCGGCCCGACGGCCGGCGTCGCGCCGAGGTCGTACACGGAACGGATGCGCCGGTTCCAGAAGACGTTCGACCAGACCGGCGCGCCGCCGCTCCAGCCCAGCTCGCCGTTGTAGACGTAGGCGACCGGTGCGTGCGCCCGCTCGTCGATCCAGCGCCGGTCCTGCCCGACCATCACCGTCCGGAAGAGCCGGGCCTGGTGAGAGACGACGTCGCTCACGGAGATCGACGCGCCGACGAAGAGCGCGAAGAGGACGAGCGGGAGCACCCAGGCGCGGCGGCGGGGGAGGAACACGAGGAGCGCGAGCAGCTCGAGGGCGCCGATCGCGACGACGAGCCGCGTGTCGAGGCCCGGGTAGGTCACGCGTAGCCGGTAGAGCGGGATCACCGAGAAGGCGTCCGGTTCCGCCGCCGCGGTGACGAAGCGGTCCCAGGGCAGGTAGAGGAGGAGCCCCAGCGCGCCGAGCGAGGTCAGCGCCGTCGCGATCCGCGGACGCGGCAGCCCGCGATCGAGCCAGACGGCGAAGCCGACGAAGACGAGCGGCGCAAGCGCGAGCAGGTTCCGCTCGGCGAGGCGGCCGAGGAGCCGCGACGTGAAGAGGCCGACCTCCGCGACGAACCCGAGCGACACGGCGACTGTGACCGCGAGGTAGGCGCGCACGGCCTCGGACCGCTCCCGGCCGGCAGCGGACTCGACGAGGACGAGGACGACCGCGACCGCCGGGACGAGCGCCGTCATCAGCAGGAGATCGGCGGCGTGGTAGACGGCGAAGCGCAGCGCGTCGCCGAAGCCGTAGGAGACGTGGCCGGTGACCTTGTACGCGCCGAGGACGGAGCCGAGCGCGGAGCCGCCGCGCGCGAGCTTCACGGCGACTCCCGCCACGACCAGGGCGACGAGCGAGCCGACGAGCGGCGCGAACCGGCGCACACCCTGGAGCCAGGTCCGGTCGAGCGCGGCCTTGATCAGGATCGCCAGCACGAGCGCGGGCACGAGCACGATCGCCTGGAGGCGCGTCGCGGTGGCCACGCCGATTCCGGCCACGGCAAGCGCTTGGCGGGCCGCGGTAGGCCGCTCGAGCGCGCGGGCCATCGCCCAGGCCACGAGGCAGATCACCGGGTAGAAGGCAACCTCGGTCATGACGAAGCCGGCGAACGCGAGCCCCGGCACGGCGAGCGTGAGGAGCGCCGCGACGAGCGCGAAGCGAGGCCGGACGAGCGAGCGCGCCCAGAGGAAGACGGGCACGGCCGTCAGGGACATGACGAG
>VAXK01000144.1 GCA_005885565.1 Actinomycetota bacterium | reverse complement strand
GCGTGCGCCACATGCCGTCGCGCGCGCCGGCCGCGGGCAAACCAGGCGACGACCACCGCCACTCCCACGAGCCCGCCGAGCACGAGCACCGGCCACAGCGGAAGCGCGCCGAGCGCCGCGCCGACCACGACGAGCACGGCGAGCACGAGCGCCCGCGCCGCGCCGATCGCGCCGAACACGCTCCCGGCCGTCCAGTAGCGGTCGCGCGCGCGGCCGAACGATCGCGAGAAGAGCGCGATCCGCGCCGCGTCGCCGACCCGCGCCGGCAGCGCGGTGTTCACGAGCGAGCCGACGCCGTAGCAGGCGACGGCGCGCACGCGGTCGATCCGTCCGCCGCAGAGCTGGATCCCGGAGCGCCAGACCCACGCGTTGCAGAGGAGCGCGGCGAGGAACCCGACCGCCGCGGCCCAGAGCCAGACGGGTCGCGCGTGCTCGAGGCCACCGAATGCGCGCCGCACGTCCGACCCGAGGAGCTGCGGCGTCGCCGCCACCGCGAGCAGCACCACGCACAGGATCCCGGCGACGGCGAGCGTCCGCCTCCCGCCGGGGATCGACGAAAGCCCCACGCGTCTCATTGAAGCTGCAACGGCCGAAAGTTGCCCGGGGATGCGGCGTTACGCTTGGGTTGATGCGAGGCGCGATCGCCGCCGGCCACGAGGTCACTGCCGAGACGGGCGCGCGCGTGCTCGCTGCGGGCGGGAACGCCGTCGACGCCTGCGTCGCGGCGGGCTTCGCCTCCTGGGTCGCCGAGAGCACGCTCACCGGCCCGGGCGGCGGCGGCTTCATGCTCGTCCATCGCGCCCACGACCGCGGCGCGCGGCTGCTCGACTTCTTCGTCGCGGTCCCCGGCCGCGGCCTCCCGCCGCACGAGCGGGCTGAGATGGAGGAGGTCGACGTCGACTTCGACCGCGAGACGTCACAGGTCTTCCACATCGGCGCGCCCTCGACGGCCGTGCCCGGAACGGCCGCCGGCCTCGAGGCCGCGCACCGCGCGTACGGAACGCTGCCGTGGCCGGAGCTCGTCGCCCCCGCGGTCGAGCTCGCGCGCGAGGGCATCGAGCTGACACGCCCGCAGGCCTACCTGCACGCGATCCTCGACGTCATCCTGCGCCACACCGAGGAGGGCCGCCGCATGTACGAGCGCGACGGCGAGCGCCTCGTCGCGGGCGACCGGGTCGCGATGCCCGACCTCGCGCGGACGCTGGAGCGGATCGCGGACCACGGCGCCCGCGAGCTCTACCACGGCGAGCTCGGCCGTGCGATCGCCGCCCACGTCCGCGAGCACGGCGGCGACATCGACGAGCGCGACCTCGCCGAGTACCGCGTCGTCTGGCGTCGCCCCGTCCGCGCCGCGTTCAAGGAGCACGAGTTCCTGTCCAACCCGCCGCCCTCCTCCGGCGGAGTCCTGATCGCCTACGGCCTGCGCCTGCTCGACCGGCTCACGCTCGAAGCGTCGCTCGGGAGCGCCGAAGAGATCGCGACCCTCGCCGAGGTCATGCGCGAGCAGACGCGGACACGCGCTGCCGGCTTCACGAGCGGCCTCTACCGCGGCGGGCTCGCGCGCCGGCTCCTCGCCGACGGCGAGGTGGAGCAGGGCCTCGCGCGCGTCCGCGCGCGGCTCGAAGGCCTCGCCGAGCCCGTCGGCGCGCCCGGCACGACGCAGATCTCCGTCGTCGACGCGCGCGGCAACGCCGCCTCGATGACGGCGTCCACAGGCTCCGGGTCGGGCGTGATCGTGCCCGGGACGGGCGTGCACCTGAACAACATGCTCGGCGAGTACGACCTCGTCGCGGCCAGCGCCCGTCCGGGCATGCGCCTGACGAGCATGATGGCGCCGTCCATGGTGCTCCGGGGCGGGCTCCCGCGCCTCGTCGTCGGCAGCGCCGGCTCGGTGCGGCTGCGCGGCGCGATCCTCCAGATCGTGAATAACGTCGTCGGCCACGGGCTCGACGTGGGGGAGGCGATCGACCGGCCGCGCATGCACCTCGAGGAGCCGCACGTCCACTGCGAGGGCGGCAGCGACCCGGCCGAGGTCGACCGCCTCGAGGCGATGGGCTACGAGGTGACGCGCTGGCGGCGCCGGAACCTGTACTTCGGCGGCGCCGCGGCGGTCGAGGTGCGGGAGGACGGGACGCTCGCCGCCGCCGGCGATCCTCGGCGCGGCGGCCACGGCGTGGTGGTGGAGGCGTGACGGCTCGGGTCCGCAAGGCCGAGCCTGCGGACGCGCCCGGGCTCGTCGAGCTCGGGACGGAGGTCGGCAACGAGCCGGAGGGCTGGCTCATCACCGCGAACGGCTGGCGGGGCGTCGGCGACGAGCGCCGCTACCTGCGCGCGCTCCGCCGGTATCCGCACGCCGCCGTCTTCGTCGCCGAGGACGGGGGCCGCATCGTCGGCCGCCTCTCGCTCGCCCGCGACCAGCATCCGGCGAGCTACCACGTCGCCGACCTCGGCCTGATGGTGGCCGCGTCGCACCGCCGCCGCGGGATCGGGCGCGCGCTGCTCGACGCCGCGGTCGAGTGGGGCCGCGAGAACGGCGTCCGCAAGCTCGAGCTCCACGTCTTCCCGCACAACCAGCCGGCGATCCAGCTGTACGAGGGCTATGGCTTCGAGCGCGAGGGTTACCGCCGCGCCCACTACCGCCGCGCGGGCGAGTACGTGGACGCGATCGTCATGGCGCTCGTGCTGTGACCTACTTCGTGGTCACGCGCGTGCCCGGGCCGGCGTGGGACGCCGCGCGCGGGATGCGCGAGCAGGAGCGCTGGGACGACCACGCCGCGTTCATGGACGGCCTCGCCGAGGAGGGCTTCGTCGTGCTGGGCGGTCCGCTCGGCGACGGCTCGAGGTTCATGCACGTCGTCGACGCCGAGTGCGAGGACGAGGTGGAGGCGCGGTTCGCAGCCGATCCGTGGGTGCCGATGGACATGCTGCGGATCGCGAGCGTCGAGCGCTGGGAGATCCTGCTCGGCAAAAGTTCGCAACGAGCGTGAGAAATCGTTCGCGGCCCCTCTTGCGTGGCCCTTGCGCCGGTGACAGAGTGCCGCTTGCGCCGAGTACGGGACGCGAGTAGGCCGAAGCTCAGCCGGTAGGCAGTACCCGGAAGGGGAAGGTTCGCCGGTT
>VAXK01000298.1 GCA_005885565.1 Actinomycetota bacterium | reverse complement strand
GCCGGGATCGTCTCCGCGGTCACGTCTGTCGCAGCCGTGGCCGGAATGCTCGCGGCGCTGCGCCTGGGCTGGTTCTCCCGCCCCATTCCCGCGATGGTCGTCCTCGGCCCGTTGCTGCTCCCGCAGTACGCCTGGTGGCGCCTCCGCCTCGGCCCCGAGCGGCGGACGTGGGAGTACCTGGAGATCGAGGCGCCTGTGCGCCGCGTCACGCGCGAGGCCGTCGAGTCGACGCGCGAGCGCCCGCTGCTCCGGCGCGGCGCCCTGAGGCGTGGAACGGCGACGGCGGCAATCGAAAGGAGGTGACAGCGGTGAAGGCACATTGCAGCTACGCGCGCTACGTCTGCTCGATGCTCGCGGCGGTCGGCTTCGCGATCGGCGGCGGCTCGAGCTGAGGCCCTGGCAAGCGAACGACCGAAAGGGGGTGAGCTTCGTGAAGGCACGTTGCGCGTACGCGCGCTACATCTGCTCGATGCTGTCGGCGGTCGGCTTGGCGGCGATCGGCGGCGGAGGCGGCGGCTCGAGCTAGCCGCCCCAGGGGAAGGCAGGGCGTACCTGCGGCAGCCCTAAGAGCCGCAGGGCGGTCGACTGACGAGCCGGCCGCCCTGCCCCGCCACGAAACGACGGCTCAGGGAAGCACGGGGACATCGGCGGTCAGGACCTCGAACCCGTCCTCGGTGACGAGGACGTTGTCCTCGATGCGGATGCCGCCGAAATCCAGCATGCGATCGGTGCGTTCCCAGTCCACGGTGTCGCGGTGCCGCCCGCGGAGCTCCCGATCGCGCAGAAGCGAGGGCACGAAGTAGATCCCCGGCTCGACCGTGACCACATGGCCGGGCTCGAGCGGGCGGTCGAAGCGGAGGCGCGGGTAGCCGGGGTACATCCCGTCGCGGCCCTCGAGCACGTCCCCCGCGTCGCGGATGCCGAGGCCGACCATGTGGCCGATGCCGTGCGGGAAGAAGATCGTCACCGCCCCCTGCTCGAGCAGCGAGCCCGGCTCGCCTCGGAGCAGGCCGAAGTCGACGAGGCCCTCGCCGATCACGAGCGCCGCCTTGCGGTGGACGTCGCGCCACTCCGTCCCGGCGATAGAGGCCTGCGTCGCTGCGACGCCGGCCGCGCGGACGAGCGCATGGAGCTCCGCCTGCTCGGGATCGAGCATCCCGGAGGCGGAATACGTCCTCGTGATGTCGCTCGAGTAGGCCTGGACCTCGGCGCCGGCGTCGATGAGCACGAGCTCGCCCTCGCCGAACGCCCTCGCCGTGGGCGCGAAGTGCAGCACCGCCGTGTTCGGCCCCCCGGCGACGATCGTGTCGAAGCCGAGGAAGTCGGCGCCAGCCCGGAAGAACTCGGCCTCGAGCTCGATCTGCACCTCGCGCTCGCTCACGCCCGGCCGGAGCAGCGGCTGGACTGCCGCGAAGCCCGCGCTCGTCGCCCGCTCGGCCGCGCGCATCCGCTCCAGCTCGACCTCGTCCTTGCGGCGCCGCACGTCGTTGAGCTCGTAGCGCAGGCCCGGCTCGAGCTCGGCGTCCGCCTCCGCTCCGGAGACGGGGGCGCCGAGCACGCCGATCCGCCGGCCCTTCCGCGCCTCGAGCCAGGCCGGGAGCTCCGTCACCGGGACGCCTCCGTCCCGGCCCTCGACCCCTCCCGACCAGAGCAGCTCCTCCTTGGTGACCGGGGCGACGAAGTCGACCCAGCCCTCCTGCGGGTCGAAGGCGAGGACGCCGCCGGGCCGCTCGCTGTCGGTGAAGTAGAAGTACTCGGAGTGCGACCGGAACGGGTACGTGCGATCGGCTCTGCCCGGGACGGGCAGCGGCTCTCCGGCCCCGATCAGCACGACCTCGGAGTCGAGGTTCCAGCGTTCGGCGACGGCTCGACGACGGCGTTCGAGCTGTTCCTGCACGCGACCCGAGTTTACCGCCGGCCTCCGAGGAAGCTCAGCACGCGCTCCATGACCAGCCTCGCAGCGCTCTCGTCGTAGTCCGGCAGGCTGCTGTCGGTGAACAGGTGGCGATCACCCGGATACACGAAGAGCTCCGCACTCTCGATCGTCTCCGCGAGCTCCCGGGCGACGTCGACGTCGCCCAGCTCGTCGTCCTCCATGGTGTGGATCTGGAGCGGGACGCCCCGCGGCCAGGGGCCGCCGAACTCGGACGTGGGAACAGCAGCGTGAAGCAGCAGCGCTCCCTTGGCGCCAGGACGCGTCTGCGCCAGCATCTGCGCCGGCATCACGCCCAGCGAGAGCCCGGCGTAGACGATCTCGTTCGGCAGGCTCTCGGCGGCGAGCCGGCCGCGCTCGACGATCGTCTCGAAGCCGACCTCTTGGGCGTGGGCGACGCCGTCGGCCAGCTCGGTGAACGTCCTGCCGTCGTAGAGATCCTTGGTGTGGACGACGTGCCCGACGGCGCGGAGCTCCTCGGCGAAGGAGAGGCACCCGGCCGTCAGTCCCTGCGCGTGATGGAAGAGCAGCAGCTCGGTCATGCGGGCAACCTACTAGGCGACCTGCGGCTCCCGGACCGCGGGACCGCATACTGGGACGGTGAGCCGATTCCGAGGGCGGGTTCCGCAGACGACGAAGACGCCGGCTCAGATCGAGCTGATGCGGACGGCCGGCTCGATCGTGCGCGAGGCCCACGAGGCCGCGGCCGCCGTCGTCGGCGCGGGGGTCACCACGGCGGAGATCGACGAGGTCGTCGACGGCGTCATCGCCTCCCGCGGCGCCGAGCAGCTCTTCAAGGGCCAGCGCGTGCCGGGGACCGACCCCTTCCCCGCCGCGACCTGCGTCTCGGTCAACCAGGAGATCGTGCACGGCATCCCCGGGCCGAGGAAGCTCCGCGGGGGGGACATCGTCTCGATCGACGTCGGCGTCCGCTACGAAGGCTGGTGCGCCGACGCCGCCGTGACCCACCCGGTCGGCGACGTCGCGCCCAAGCTGCGGAAGCTCGTCGAGGCCACGGAGGGCGCGCTCCGGATCGCGCTCGAGACGTTGCGCCCGAACATCCGCTGGAGCGAGGTCGCGAAGCCGATGGAGGAGCATGTCAGGCTCGCCGGCTTCCACGTCATCGAGAGCCTGTGCGGCCACGGGATCGGCCGCCAGATGTGGGAGGCGCCGCAGGTCCCGAACTACTTCTCGCCGTCCTACGACTTCGAGCTGACGCCCGGCCTGGTGCTCGCGATCGAGCCGATGGTCGCGCTCGGCACGACGGCCCTTCGCCTCATGCCGGACGGCTGGACGATCGAGACCGCCGACGGCCGCCCGGCCGCCCACTTCGAGCACACGGTCGCGATCACGGACGACGGCGTGTCTGTCCTGACCGCCGGCCGAAACGGCTTCGGCTGGGCGCAGTGAGGCTGCGGCCTGCGACTCACGATACGTTCGAGATAGAGAGCCGGCGAGAGCTCCTGCAGCCGTCGAACTTGGGATCCTCTCGCCGGCCGTGCGCCTATTCGGCGTAAGGCAGCGTGCTCCTCGGTCGAGAGCTCCAACCGATGGCGGTGGACGGCACGGAATGCGGCCCGCCGCACCGCCCACCTCGCCCTGCGTCGGCAGCGGCAGCGGGGAGAGCATTCCGCCGCGCCTTCGCGGGTTGGGCTGGCGTTCGCCGCGTTCGTGCGCCCTCCTTCAGGGCGATTGCGGCTCGTCTTGGGCTCGGCGATGATCAGATCGCGATGTCGCGTGTGCAGCTGGCGGCTCTGGTGGTCATCGCCGCAGCCGCCGCGGGCTGCGGCAGCGGCGAGTCGTCGAAGCGATCGGTTCCGGCACGAGCCCCACACCCGGCCGCGCTCCGCATCACGAGGCTGAGCGGCTCCGTCGCGAAGCTCGGCTCGCTGGACGGGTTTCCGCTCCTGGGGGTCCGGCTGCGTGCGATCGTCTGTGTCAGCTCGCCCGAAGCGGCGTATCCGAGCGCGATCGGAGTCACGCACTATGCGGTCTACAAGCGCCGCCGCGAGTGGTGGCCGGCGCGAAGCGTCGTCGACCGGACCCCGTGGCTCGTCCCGCTCGGGGAAACCTGGCACGGCAAGCCCTGTGGCCCCGTGCGGGTCGAAGACCCGCTCCCTCCCGGCCACTACGGCGTCGAGTCGCTCGGCAACCCGAACACCTGCTATGGCGTCCGGCTCACGATCACGGTCGGCAAACGGCGAGCGTCGAGGCGGGCGATCATCCGGTGTGGAGGACTTCCGCCGGCGCGCCCCTCGTAGGAGAGGCGTGGACCGGAGGGCATTCCTCCTCGGCGCCGCCGCGCTCGCGCTCGCGCCCCGAGCGCTCGCGGGAACGCCTCGCCGTCTGCTCGCGCTGGTGACCGCGGATCTGGAGGCGCGGTTGGTCGCCGTCGACCTCGCGAGCGGCCGCGTGCACCGCTACCTCCCCACGGAGCCGAAGCCACGGAGCATCGAGACGGTCGGGGGCACGGCGGTGGTCGCACACTCGGAGGTCGGCCTGGTGACGCTCGTCCGAGCCGCGACGCTGACGGTGACGCACGTCCTGCACGGCTTCGGCGAGCCGCGCTACACCGCCGGCCACCCCGACGGACGCCACGCCTTCGTCACCGACGCAGAGCGCGGCGAGGTGGTCGCGGTGGATGTTCTCCGCGGTCGCGTCGTCGGACGCGAGCATGTCGGCGCCCGCGCGCGGCACGTCACCATCGACCCGAGCGGCCGAAGGCTGTGGATCGCGCTCGGCTCGAAGGCGGAGCAGATCGCGATCGTCGACGTGACGAGACCGAGCCGTCCGAGGCTCGTCCGGCTCGTACGACCGCCCTTCCTCGCCCACGACGTCGCCTGGACACCGGATGGAAGGACGATCTGGGTCAGCTCGGGCGACAAGAACGAGCTCGCGCTCTACCGAGCACGAACGCTCGACGTCGTCGCCCGGCCACCCGCGGACTGGCCGCCGCAGCACGTCACCTTCCGCGGTCGACGGGCGTACGTGACGAGCGGCTGGAACGGCTCGCTGCGCGTCTACCGCAGCGACGGGCACTCGCTCCGGAGGACGATCGTGCCGGTCGGCTCCTACAACGTCCAGCAGGCGGACGGCTGGGTCGTCACCCCGGGGCTCGGGACCGGAAGCCTCTGCATCCTGGATCCGCGCGGGCGGCTGCTCCGCCGCGAGCGGATCGCACGCTCGTCCCACGACGCGTGCATCGTGCACGCGGGTTGATCGTCACTCCGCCAGCGCCACCGCCTCCGCGGCCACCAGGCCGTCCGTCTCGCCGGTCGTCACCTCGAGCGGCTTCCCGCGCGTCTCGACGGCCACCCAGGCGACGATCGCGCTGATCGCGAGCATCCCCACCGCCACGCCGGCCGCGATCTTCCCGAACCCGTCCGCGTTCGGGAGCGCCACGGCCGTGACGATCGGCCCGGCGACGCCGCCGAGCTTGCCGGCGCCGGCGACCACCCCGACCGCCGTCGACCGGACTCGCGTCGGGTACACCTCCGCCGCGTAGGGCATCAGGCCCGCGTTGATCGCGGTCGTGGCCAGGAGCAACATGACCGCGAGGATCGAGAGGTACCAGCCGCCGTGCCCCTGGACCGTCGACCAGACGGCGAACCCGGCGAGCGTCAGCGAGGTCAGAAGACCGAAGAAGACGAGGCTGCCCTTGGTGCTCCACATGTTGTAGAGGAAGACGCACGCGAGCGCGCCCGGGACGGCCAGGAGGGACGCCTGGGCGAGGACCCCGTCCGCGGAGGCGACGTGCGCATCCCGTAGCTCGGTCGGGAGCCAGATGATCAGCCCGAACGTAGTGAACCCCCAGAGAGCCGCGTACGCGGAGAGCGAGATCGTGCGGCGCGCGTACTCGCCCGAGAAGATGTCGCGGATCCGGCCCTCCGGCGGCGCTCCCGGCGCCTCGACTATGTCCGTCACGCCGAAGCGTGCAAGCGTCGCCTTCGCCTCGTCGGCGCGCCCCTGCTGGAGGAGGTATCGCGGCGACTCGGGGATCGCGCGCGCGAACACGAGCAGGATGAGCCCAGTCGGCAAGCCGATGAGCCAAAGGAAGCGCCAGCTCGAGTGGGGAATGATCAACGCCGCCGCGTTGCTCGCCGCGACGTAGCCACCGATCCCGCCGAGCGCGCCCACTCCCACCGTCAGCAGCGTCCGCCTCCGCTGCGGCGCGACCTCGCTGATCAGGGAGAAGACGATCGGGAGCATTCCGCCCGCGGACAAGCCCATGAAGCCGCATGTCGCGACGTTGTAGTAGAAGCCCGGCATCGCGCCGCAGATCGACGTGGCGATGAAAATGAGGACCGCGAGCTGGATGGTCGGAAGCCGCCCTACCCTGTCGGCGAGGTGGCCGAAGAGAAGCGAGCCGATGGCGGTCCCCGCCAGCGCGACGAGCGGAAACTGGGCAGCCGTGCTGACCGAGAGCCCGTACTCGTCCCGCATGCCCGGGATCACGAACCCGAGGGTCAGCGGCTTCATCGTGTCGATCACGAGCCCGAACACGAGGACGGACAGGAGCTTCCAGTGAGCGGAGGTCAGGCGTTCCTCCTCGCGGCGCACCAGGTGAATGTCCACCTGCCGTCCCCGCGGCTGGCGGAGCAGCGCGAGGAGGGCGACGGCAATGCCGGCCCCGATGAAGCACATGCCCACGATCATCTCGGTCGACATCCCCATGCCGGCCAGCCGGTAGCCCGTCGACCGCGCCTTGACGATGTCCACCACTTGGAGGGCGACACCGACGCTCACGAAGGCCGAGCCGACCAGGAAGGCGATCCTCATCCCTCGGGCCGAGACCGTCCCGAACCGGCCCATGCTCAGCGACCTGCCCTGCCATCCAGAATGGTGAAGATCGCTCATTCCATTTCCCGCATTGAGAGCCTCCATTCCATTGAAGAGGCCCAAGTGTATGGAAGGCGGGGACGAAGGTCAATGCCGTTTATATGCACTTCCATTCCGTCGAGAAGCGATACTTGTCGATGGAAATCTGCCTGCCGGGTGAGGACGCGCCGGGCTACTGCAACGAATCAGACATGGCCTTCAAGCGAGCGGGGCACGCTGGCGCGAGCGAAGCGGATGATGGGACTCGAACCCACGACCTTCTGCATGGCAAGCAGACGCTCTAGCCAACTGAGCTACATCCGCGCAGGGGGCGAATTCTAGCCGCTGATCCGGTCGAGCGCGTCGTTCACGAGCCGGTCGGCGAGTTCGTTGTGCTCGCGGCGGACGGCGGTGTAGACGACCTTCGGAAGCCGCCGCGCCAGGCTCTCCGCCTCGGCCTTCAGCTCCGCGAGCGCGGCGTTCTTGACCTTGTACTCGCCGCGCATTTGCTTCACGACGAGCTCCGAGTCGGACACGACCTCGAGCTGGTCGAGTCTCAGCTCGACCGCTTTTGCGAGCCCGGCCACGAGGGCGCGGTACTCGGCCACGTTGTTCGTCGCGACGCCGATCGCCTCGCCGCGCGCGTCGAGCACCGTCCCATCTTCGGCCTCGAGCACGTAGCCGTACGCCGCGGGGCCGGGGTTGCCGCGCGCGCCCCCGTCGGTGGAGAGCTTCGCCTTCACAGCAGCGGGTAGACGTCGAAGGCGGGCTCCTCGTACGGGTGGGCGCGGCGGAGGGCCGCGATCACCTCCTCGTGACGCGCCGCCGAGAAGACCGTCTCGAGGCGAAGCTCCGGAACGCGTTCCTCCCGGCCGGCCTCGCCGATCGCCGGCGCGCTCCCCTCGCCGCCCAGGAAGGTGCCCGTGCCCTCGGTGTACCACGAGCAACGCTCGTAGTCCCCGATCCGCCCGGCGCCCGCTTCGAAGAGCGCGTCGCGTACCGCGTCGAGCGCCTCCTCCGGCACGAAGACGACGAGCTTTCGTTGCTCGCCGTTCACGTTTGCCTTCCTTCCGGGGCGGGAACCGCGCCGACGTGGCCACGCTCGAGGTCCAGCCCCGTCCCACGCCCGCCGAGCGCGCGTCCACGCCGGTCGAGGTCGAGGTCGACGAGGCGCTGTCCGTTCACGCCGCGACGCTCGAGGACTGGGCCGCGACCCGCCAGAGCTGGGAGTTCACCCTCCGCGAGGGCCACGACTTCGGGCGCGCGAACAACGTGGAGGCCGAGCTCCTGTTCGTGGCCGGAGAGCAGACGTCGTCGCTTCGCTTCCGGCTCGAGCAGCTCGAAGCAGCCGACGACACCGGCGAGGAGCTCGTCCTGCGCTTCGAGGAGCGAGACGGGATCGCGAAGGTCGCGATACTGACCGCAAACGGGCTCGACGTCGAGCTCTTCCACATCCTCACGTTTACATAGAGTCGCGGGCCGTGGCGGGCCCGACCATCGCGTTCTTCCCCGAAGGGGCGCACGGGCCCACGAACAACTGCATCGGGATCGGACGCGTCCTGCGGGAGCGCGGCGCGCGTGTCGTCTTCGTCGTCGAGGAGTCGTTCGCCGGCACGCTCGAGGCGCGGGGGTTCGAGGAGGCGCTCATGCGCCTCAAGCCGAAGCTGGAGGTCGAGGAGGAGCCGGGCCAGTTCTGGAAGGACTTCATCCGAGACACGGCGCCGCAGTTCCACCGGCCGACGATCGATCAGCTCGAGGGTCTGATCCTCCCGATCTGGCAGGAGCTCGTGGACGGCGTGCGCTCCGTCGACGAGCGGCTCGTCGAGGTCTTCGACGAGCTCCGTCCGGACGTGATCGTCCAGGACAACGTCGTGGCCTTTCCGGCCATGCTCGCCTCCGGCCGGCCGTGGGTGCGCATCGTCTCGTGCAACCCGCTCGAGCTGAAGGACCCGGCCCTTCCTCCCGTCTTCTCGGGATACCCGAGCGCGGACACGGTCGGCTGGGACGACTTCCGGCGCCGTTACCGCGAGCTCCACGATCCGCTCCAGCGCGAGTTCAGCCCCTTCTGCGTGGAGCGCGGCGCGCCGCCGCTGCCGGAGGGCGAGTTCGTCCACGAGTCGCCCTTCCTGGATCTCTACCTCTACCCGGCGGAGGCCGACTACGCGCGCTCGCGTCCGCTCGGGCCGACCTGGCAACGGCTCGAGTCGTGCGTGCGCGAGGTGACGGAGCCGTGGGAGCCGCCGACCGGCGACGGAAAGCTCGTCTACCTCAGCCTCGGCAGCCTCGGCTCCGGCGACGTCGAGCTCATGCGGCGGCTGATCGGCTTCCTGGCCGAGAGCGAGCACAGGGTCGTCGTCTCGATGGGCCCGCAGCACGCCGCGCTGGAGCTCGCGCCGAACATGGTCGGAGCGGAGTTCCTGCCGCAGCCGGCGGTCCTCCCCCACGTCGACCTCGTCGTCACCCACGGCGGGAACAACACGGTCACCGAGTCGCTCCACTTCGGGAAGCCGATGGTCGTCCTGCCGCTCTTCTGGGACCAGTACGACAACGCGCAGCGGATGGACGAGCTCGGCCTCGGCGTCCGGCTCGCGCCGTATGAGGTCGAGGGTGACGAGCTGCGCGGCGCGATCGACCGGCTGCTCGGCGACGAGGCGCTCGCGCGTCGGCTCGGCGCCATTTCGGCGCGGCTCCAGGCCCGTCCCGGGACCGCCGTCGCCGCCGACGCGATCCAGGCGCTGGTGGACTGAGGACCACCGACGCCCGAGTTGCCGTCGGCCCCTTCGTCTTTGGACGCCGCGGCGGGCAGGTCGACGAGCTCTGCCTCGGCTTGGCGTGAGGCTCGTGCCTCGGTCGTTGCCGCTCTCGGGCGTCGTCCGCGCCCCGGAAGGTACGCCATTCCTGCCCGAACGGGCAATCGCCCGGATTGACCAGGGGCGATCCGGCGTAGGATCGGCCGGTGGATTCCGAGGCCGCCGCGCGCCGTTGGATCGACGCGTGGTCGCGCGGCTGGGCCGCGTCCGATCCGGACACTATCGCCTCCGCCTACGCGGAGGATGCCGTCTTCCGCTCGCACCCGTTTCGAGAGCCGCACCTCGGTAGAGCCGGGGCGCGCGAGTACGGGCGGCATGCCTTCGAGGACGAGGAGACGCTCGAGTTCAGGTTCGGTGAGCCATTGGCGGCGGCGGGCCGCGCCGCTGTCGAGTACTGGGCGATCCTCCGGTCCGCCGGCAAGGAGCACACGCTCTTCGGGATCGCCCTCCTCAGTTTCGACCCGGACGGGCTCGTCGCCGAGCATCGCGACTACTGGTCGACGCAAGAGGGTCGGCGGGAGCCGCCTCCAGCCTGGGGCCTCTAGGACGAAGTGTCGATCTGCGCCTTCTGCAGGCGCCCCGAGTAGTCGACGTAGATCGACTTCCACTCGGTGAAGACGTCGAGCGCGGCCTGACCGGCCTCGCGGTGGCCGTTCCCGGTGTCCTTCGTGCCGCCGAACGGCAGGTGCACCTCGGCGCCGATCGTGCCGGCGTTGATGTAGGTGATCCCGGCGGCGAGGTCGCGCATCGCGCGGAAGGCCTTGTTCACGTCGCGGGTGAAGATCGCCGACGAGAGGCCGAAGCGGATCCCGTTCGAGACGCGCACCGCCTCGTCGAAGTCGTGCACCGGGATGAGCGCGGTCGTCGGGCCGAAGATCGTCGGCCGGTAGAAGTGGCCCTTGTCGAGCCCGTCTCCCGTCGCGACCTCGCCGCCCGTGAGGAGCTTCGCGCCCTCGTCCTTGCCGATCTCGGTGTACGAGTGGATCTTCTCGAGCGCCCGCCGGTTGATCACCGGGCCGACGTCGGTGTCGTCCTCCCAGCCGGGGCCGAGGCGCATCGACTCGGCGGCGGCGACGAGCTTCGACTGGAGCGCGTCGTAGACGCCTTCCTGGACGATCACGCGGCTCGCAGCCGTGCAGCGCTGGCCGGAGGTGCCGAAGGCCGACCAGACGATGCCCTCCACGGCCAGGTCGAGGTCGGCGTCGTCGAGGACGATGATCGCGTTCTTGCCGCCGAGCTCGAGGTGGACGTGCTTCAGGTGGTCGGCGGCGTTCCGCATCACCTCGACGCCGGTCTCGCGCGAGCCGGTCAGCGTGATCACGGGCACGTCCGGGTGGCGGACGAGCCGGTCGCCCACCGCGCCGCCGCCTCCGTGGACGATGTTCACGACGCCGGGAGGGAGGCCGGCTTCGGCGAGCAGCTCGACGAAGCGCTCGCCGAGGAGCGGCGTGTCCGTCGCCGGCTTGAAGACGACCGTGTTCCCGCAGACGAGCGCGGGCGCGAGCTTCCACGAGGGGATCGCGATCGGGAAGTTCCACGGCGTGATCACGCCGACGACGCCGATCGGCATCCGCACGCTCATGTTGAACTTGTCGCGGAGCTCGGAGGGCGTCGTCTGGCCGAAGAGGCGCCTGCCCTCGCCGGCCATGTAGTAGCTCATGTCGATCGCTTCCTGGACGTCGCCGCCGGCCTCGGTCTTGACCTTCCCCATCTCGCGGGTCATCAGGTCGGTGAGGTCGTCCTTCGCCTCCTCGAGCAGGCGCGCGAAGCGGAAGAGGATCTCGCCGCGCTTCGGCGCCGGGACGAGCCGCCAGTCCTCGAACGCCGTCTTGGCCGCCGCCACGGCGCGGTCGACATCCTCCGCGCCCGACTTGGGGAACACGCCGAGCGTGTCGCCCGTCGCGGGGCTCACGCTCTCGAAGGTCTCGCCGCCGGCGGCCTCGACCCACTCGCCGCCGATGAGGTTCTTGAATGTCTTCGTCCCGGTCGTCGCCATCCCGGCGATTCTACGCACGCCGTGATTCGAAGGCCCGCCGCAGGCCGTCGACGAGCTGCCGCTCCCCGGCGCCGCGCTTCCGCAGGAGGAGCTCGAGCGTGTACGGGAGCCGCCGGGCGCGGAGCAGCCGCGCGAACCGCACCGTCGCCGCAGGGGTGACGTGGCCGTGGCCCGGGCCGGTCGAGAGGAAGAAGCGCGTTTCGAGCCTGCCCAGGAGCGCCGCCTCGGTCTCGACCGCCGCGCGCCGGGAATCCTCCCGCGCCAGATCTCGCCGCCCGCCGGTCCGTCCTGCCAGAGCATGCGCGAGGCCGGGTTCAGGAGCCGTTACGCGGGCGCGACGATTCCGTTCAGGCGGCGTCGTCCGGCGCGTCCGTCCCCGGGAACGTTCCCGGGTGCGCGCGGCGGCGGTCGCGGATGATCCGCTTGAACGTGCCGCCCTGGTCTTTCCCGCTGCGACGGTCGGGCCCCCCGCGCCGGTCGACGATCACCGTCACGTTCGGGTTGTCCTTGTAGTACTCGACCATCTTGTCGTAGAGCTCGGCCTCGAGCTCGCGCGGGATCACGCAATAGATCATCTTGCTTCGGATTGTATGGAGGCGGTCAGCGGGCGCTAGGCCCGGCGGTCGCGCTCGAGCTTCTCGCGCAGCGAGCGCAGCATCGGATGCGTCGGCGGCGGATCCATCGTCATGTTGGAGCCGTGCAGCCGCTTGTGCAGGACGACCTCCGGGAGCACGGCTACCTCGACGCCGTGCTCACGCATCCTGATGAAGAGATCTCGGTCCTCGGCGTAGCGATAGCTCGGGTCGAAGCCGCCGAGCTCCTCGAGCACGTGTCGCCGGATCATCGCCGTCACGAGCTGGATCCCGCCGAGCTCGCCGAAGATCGGGTCGCGAGCCATCTGCGGCGGGTCGACGCCGTCGAAGATCCATTCCTGCCGGCCGAGCACGCAGCCCGTCTCCGGATGCTCGTCGAGGTAGCGAACCTGCGAGCTGAGCTTGGTCGGGGTCAGGACGTCGTCGTCGTCCAGGAAGGCGACGAGGTCGCCGCGCGCGACGGCGAGTCCGGCGTTTCGCGCGGCGGGCAGCCCCTGGTTCGCCTGGCCGACGTAGCGCACGGGGAACAACTGCGCGATCTCGCCGGTTCGGTCCTCCGAGCCATCGTCCACG